>JBBSCI010000060.1:0-16236 GCA_038250445.1 Candidatus Limnocylindrales bacterium
AAGCGTGAATCGGGACGCACGACGAAGTCGACCGACGCGAGCCCGACGGCGATCCAACCCAGATTGAAGAACGTCGACGCCGCCAGGATGTGCTGGGCCGGGTAGTCCATCGGGAAGACACCGACGAATGAGCCACCGAGCCCGGCGACGACACCGACGCCGCCAGCCAGCAGTCTCAGGAGTCCCGGTCGGCTGGCGGCGAGCCCGCTCATGAACACCGCGAAGCAGACCCCGCCGGCGATGAGGCTGAGGTTGAAGAGGCCTGCCAGCTCGGACTGCGCGAGCTCGCCCAACTCCGAGACGAAGTGGTTGAGCGGGCTGTATGGCTCGCCATCCGCGCCTCCGTAGGCGACGGCCGTGACAAGCGAGCCGACACCGATGACGATTGCGCCGGCCATCCCGGCGCACGCCGCCAGGCGATCGAGCCCGCGCCAGCGCCCGTTCACCAGCCCGCCTCCCAGTTGATCTCGTCCGATGCGAACACAGGGCCCTCCCGACAGACCCGCTGCGGGGTCCCCGAGACGCCCATGACAACGCAGCCGAGACACGCCCCGACCGCGCAACCCATGTTCTGCTCCATCGACACCTGGAGGAAGGACTTCCGACGCGCGGCCGGCGACCCGACCGCATCGACCCGACCCGCGCCACGCTTCCGGCCGAGCTTGGCAACTCCAAGTCGCTGTCGACGCCCCGCCGCCAGACGCGAGAGCGCCGCCAGCATGCCGGCCGGCCCGCATGCGAATGCCTGATCCGCCCAGGCCTCGTACTCCGGGATCAGATCGGTCACGAGGCCGCGCCTCCCGACCGAGCCGTCGTCGGTCGCGATCACGTACTCGACCTCGTCGGGCAGGAGCGACGACGGATAGACGTCGCGGGCGCCCTGGGCGCCGAACAGCAGCGTCACCTGGCGGCCGTCTCGGATCGCCTCGTCGGCGAGGGATCGAATGCCCGCCATCCCGAGTCCGCCCGCGACGAGGAGCAGGTGCCTCGATCGCGGATCGACCTCGAACGGCCGACCGAGCGGGCCGAGCATGTCGATCGGATCGCCCGGCCGGAGCCGGGTGAACCACTCGGTCCCCCGCCCGATCGTCCGAAAGTGGATCGTGATCATCCCCGTCGCAACGTCCGCGGTGTTAATGGAGAACGGGCGCCGCAGGACCAGCCCCGAGTAGTCGCCCGTCCTGATATGGACGAACTGCCCGGCGCGAGAGCCATTGGCGATATCGGGTGCGTGGTACGACTGCAGCCACTGGCCGGGCAGGATCTCCCGGCTGTCGACGAGCTCAGATGTGACGAGGCGCATCGTCACGCGCGGGGAGCGTCCTCCTCGTGGTCCTTCTCGGCGTCGGCCGGATCGACGTCTTCGACGTCCGCGTGATCGTCGTCGGCGCCGACTCCCGCCGGAACCGCCGCGCCCGCTCCGTTGCTCCCGTCGCGGCCGGCGCCGGCCAGCTCAGGCGCGATCGCGGGGTAGGCCTCGGCCAGGGCATCGGCCAGATCTCCGAAGACGTCGGTCGGGTCGTAGTACTCGACGAGCTCGTCGGCGCTCGCGAGCGGCCGCCACTCGTTCTCCTCCTCCGTCAGAACCTCGGCGCGGAACGCGCCCGCCGCCGTGAGGGTGAGCCGCTCGTCCTCGTCGTCATTGATGATCAGGTCGCCGATCCTGCCGCTGAGCAGCCCCGCGGCGTCCTCGAACTGTTCGAGGAGGCGCGACTCGCTGCGCTGGCTCCGCTCCTGGAACTCGAGGGCGAGATCGTACAGGCGCTGAGCCGCGACCTCGTCGTCCTCGGCATCGAGAGGGATCGGATTGGCGGCGGCCCATTCGTCGGCGGCCGCGGCATACGGGTCCGGTCCGGTCGGGATCGTCTCGTCGAGGCCGATGCCGGCGGCTTCGAGCATATCGGGCGTGGCGGTTGGCTCCTCCTCGATCCCCGCTGCTTCGCGGGCGGCCTCGGCGAACGCCGAGTAGATGTCGGCGGGGTTGTAGAGCTCGACGAGCTCGCCGGCCGACTCGATGACCTCGGTCTCGGCCGTCCACTCACCCGTCAGGTCGTCGACGAACCGGGTCCGGCTCCGAAACGTGAGGTCCGGCGCGATCGCGAGATAGTCGGGGTCCTCGTCGATGAGCGTCAGGCCGCCGAGGTCCGCGATCCTGCTCTTGTTCGCCTCGAGGAATCGGCGCAGCTGCTCCGTCGACTGGACCAGAAAATCCGAACGCTCGAGGGCGGCGTCGGCCGCGATCTCGCCGAGCAGGTCATTGCGGCTCGTGTCCATCGCTTTGCCTCCGTTACGCCGTGTTCAGCCGTGGAATTCGAGATCCGGACCCATCCGCTCTCGAAGGAACATCGAGTGGTGGCGCTGGAAGATCCACTCTCCGGCCCGGTGCCCGAGGGCCCGGATGCCCTCATCTGCCTCCAGCCTGTCCAGTGTCGCGTAGTCGGGGAGTTCCAGCAGGATCACGTTGTCGAAGTCCCAGCCGTGGGCCACGTTGTACCAGCCGATGAACCTGATCCCGTACTTGTCGCTGTACTCCTTCATCTGCCGTGCGAAGAGCGTCTTCATGTAGAACTTGAAGAACGCGTCCCGGCCCCGGCGAACCGAAAAGTAGGTCGCGAGCACGGGCACGTTGGTGGCGCCTCCTCTGGACCGACGGGCGCCGATCGGTTCCGGCGCCGGGCTATTGTCGCACGGGGCCTTCGTCGCTCGGGGCGTCGGGCGCCGCGTCCTCGAGCTCGCCGACCGTCTTCGTCGCGCTGCCGAGCGGCCGACGTCGCGTCCGCCGATCGGCGGCGACCAGCCGAAGCAGGAAGATGATCGTCTGGCCGGCAACGAGGAGCAGGATGATGACGGCGAAGAGCAACGCCGCGCTCAACCAGTCCGGCCATTTCCAGATGACGCTCAGCGGCGTCAGGACGACGAAGATCCCGAGCACGATGAGCTGGAAGCGGAAGCAGCCGAGGCCCGGCCCGCGCTCGGGCCGAAGCTCATCGCCCTTGTACTGGATCGGTCCGGGGGAAGTCACGAGGCGAAACTCTACGTGACAGGCGGCCGGACCGCCGCGAGACGGGCCCCCGCCCCGCCCGAAGGTCCCCGCGCGAAGCCTGCCGGCCAACACACCCCCCAGCAACTTGATGACCGTCGGTCGCATCCTGATGACGACTGTTCGCATCAAATTCGGGCCGGGGGTCCGGAGGCGTCGGCGGCGGCGGACGCGGCGTCGACGTCGTCGTCGGGGTCGGCACCACTACCAGCCAACCGCCAACCGGGCGGACGCCCGGCGTGATGCGAAGTACGCGCATCTAGATGCGAACTATTGTCATCGGAAACGGGGACCCTTCTCTCAGGTGACGAGGCGCGGGGACGAGGATGCCGCTCCCACGTACCATCCGGGAATGCCCTCCGACGACGACCGATACGCCTGGCACCCCGAGCCCGACCTCCTCGGCTTTGGCGACGCCAGCGCCCGCCCGGCGCTGGAGCGCCTCGGCGCCGATGCATGGGCGACGGCTCTCGACTATCTCTACGACCATGCCCTCGTTCGGGCGATGGGCGAGTTCGATGGCTACCTCGGCCTGCGGCGCAGCTTCTTCGGCGAGAGCACGCAGCCCGGGCCCGCACCGGCCGACCCCACCACGTCGGCCGACGTTCTCGACGAGTTCCGGACGCGCCTCGCCCCGTACCAGCTCAACGCCTACCACCCGCGGACGCTGAGCTATTTCACGCCGGCCCCGCTCGTCATGTCGGTCGTCGGCGAGCTGCTCGCCCAGGTCACCCAGCAGGGCGTCGACGTCTGGCACGCGGGGCCGACCGCGGCGTTCGTAGAGGAGGAGGTCGTCCGCTGGTTGTGCGATCTCGTCGGGTACGGGACGACAAGCTTCGGGCTACTGACCTCGGGCGGCGTCATGGCCAACTTCCTGGCGATGGCGCTGGCCCGCGACGTGCATCTGACCCGCATGCGCGGATTCGACGGTCCGCCGCGCGGACGGGACCTCGAGGACGTCCGCGTCTACACGTCCGACCAGACCCACTTCTCGATCGGCCGGGCACTCGATGAGCTCGGCTTTCCCGCCCAGACCCTTGTCGTCGTTCCCGCGGACGACCTGTTCCGGCTGCAGGCGGATCCCGTCCGCGAGGCGATCGCCCGGGACCGCGCCGCCGGACTGACGCCGCTTGCGATCTCGGCCGTCGCCGGGTCGACGAACACGGGCTCCGTTGACCGGCTCCACGACCTTGCCGACGTGGCCGAGCGCGAAGGCCTCTGGTTCCACGTAGACGCAGCGTACGGAGCGGCGGCGCGATTCTCCCCGCGCGACGCGGCCAGGGTCGCCGGCATCGAACGGGCCGACTCGGTGACTGTCGATCCCCACAAGTGGCTCTACCAGGCCTACGACATCGGGGGCCTCGTCGTTCGCGACGGCTCGCTTCTCGAGCGGACGTTCGGCGGCCGGCGACCGGAGTACTACCGCGGCGGCGACGCCCCGATCGCGGCGGCCGAGGCGGGCGACGGCCACGACGTGCCCGGTCAGCTGAACTTCTACAAACTGGGGTTCGAGGGAACCCGCCGCTGGCGTGCGCTCAAGCTGTGGATGAGCTGGAAGCACATCGGAACGAGTGGGTTCGGGCGGCTGGTGGCGGCCAACATCGACCGGGCTGCGCGGCTGGCGCGGTGCTGCGCCGAGAGCGAGGACTTCGAAGCACTGCCGGCCGAACCGGAGCTGTCCGTCGTCTGCTTCCGCCACCTGCCGGGCGGCGCGGCGGCGGCGCGGCTGCCAGCCGGCGAGCTCGACGCCCACCAGGATCGGCTCCAGGCGTCCCTCGAGGCATCGGGCGACGGCTGGCTGTCGACCACCCGCCTGCGCGGGGCGACGTGGCTGCGGGCCGGCATCGTCAACACCCACACGACGGACGCCGACATCGATCGCCTGCTCGCCACCCTGCGCCGGCTGGCGAAGGAGATAACCCCGTGACCAGCGGCTTCCGCCTCGCTCAGTTGAACGTCGGGCGGACGCACTATCCGGTCGGAGATCCGCCGATGACCGGATTCACGGGCCGGCTGGCCGAGATCAACGCCCTCGCTGAGGCGACGCCGGGCTACATCTGGCGGCTCCAGGGCGATTCCGGCGACGCGACCGGGATCCACGTCTTCGACGACCCTCTCGCGATCGTCAACCTGACGGTGTGGGAGTCGGTCGAGCAGCTGTACGCATTCACCTACCACACGGACCACACCGAGGTCTTCCGCCTCCGCCGCCTGTGGTTCGGCCACTGGCCGGGTCCGCATCTCGTGCTGTGGTGGATCCCCGCCGGCACCATCCCGACGCTCGATGAAGCGCTCGCCCGCCTCGACCGGCTGGCGGCAGACGGCCCGAGCCCGGAGGCGTTCACGCTCAAGGTCACGTTCCCTCCGCCCGTCGAAACGCCGATCCGCGCCTGACGTCTTCAGCTAACCCGGAGGACCTCCTCGAGGAACGCCGTCCGATCGGCCAGGGCGTCTGGGACAGCCATGTCGTGCTCGGCCTCGTAGGCCTTCAGCTCGACGCCGTCGCCGCCCGCCCGCCTGAGTTCGAGGCCCGTCATCGGGGCGATGAAGAAGTCCCGTTTGCCGAACTGGAGGAGGACCCGCGCCGGCGCAACCTTCCCGATGTGCTCGATCGGATCGAACGGCCGCATGCCGCGGAGATAGTCAACGCGGTCCTCGTCGATGATCCAGAACGGGAGGAACCAGTCGCCCCAGCGAGGGACGGCGGCGATCAGCACGTAGGCCGCCGCGCGGCGATCGACCGGGCCGAGCAGGATCGCATGCATCCCGCCGAAGTCGTGCCCGACGACCGCGATTCGCCCCGCGTCGACGGCCGGGCGCGCCGCGAGCAGGTCGAGGCAGCGGCGCAGGCGGGTGACCTCGGCGACAATCCGCTCGCCGTCGGCGGCGGAGCCGGTCGGGTCGCCGCTCCACGGGAACGTCAGCTGCGGCAGGATGGCGGCCGCGCGATGTCGGCGCGCCCAGTCGACGGCCTCGTCGACGAACTCCGTCCGGTTGCCGTTCGGAGCCTCAGTGTCGAACCAGTGGGCGAAGAGGATTCCCGGCCGGGGCGATCGCGCGTCGATGACAGCCGGTTCGACTAGGAAGACCTCGATCGTGTCGCCAGCCGGTGCGTCTAGCCTGATGTCGCGAACGAGAACGCCGTCGTGGTCGTCGGTGCCGGCGATCTCGAAGGCGGGCGGCTCGGTCGGCAGCTCGGGGAAGACGGGTTCGGTCACGAGAACTCCGTCGTCGGTCGGGATCGGGCGGCCAGCCGATCCTGGAACCGGAACCATTCACCTGCGATCGGCAGGAACCATGGCCGCCCTTCGTACGGCGCCGGGACGAGCGGGAACGAAAGGCGGGAGAGGGCCGGCGCCGGATCCCCCGACAGCCAGCCGCCGACCGCCGTCCCCAGCCCGGTCATGAGCGCGACACCAGTCCCGCAGCATCCCAGCGCGTAGGTCACACCGTCCTTCTGGCCGACGTGCGGCATCCGGTCGAACGTGAAGCCTACGTTGCCGCCCCAGGCATAGTCGATCCGATAGCCGGCGAGCTGCGGATGGACCTCGAGGAGGCCCCGATGGAGGATCGCGGCCGTCCGATCGACCGATGTCGGCATGAAGCTCGCCCGGCCGCCGAAGATCATCCGCCGATCGGCCGAGATGTGCCAGTAGTACAGGAAGTTCTTCGTGTCAAAGAATGCCCGGCCCTTCGGCGAGAGGTCCCGTGCCAGTTCCTCGGGGAGCGGCTCGGTCGCGATGATGTAGCTCCCGATCGGGATGATCCGGCGCCGCAACGACGGCACCAGGCCGTCCGTATAGCCGTTCGTCCCGACGACGACATCCTTCGCGTGGATCGCGCCGCGATCGGTTTCGACGACGAACCGGCTATCGGCCTGGCGGCGCACCGCCCGCGCCCTGACGCCCTCGTGGAGGTCCGCACCGGCGCGCTCGGCCGCAGCAACGAGCCCACCGAAGTACTTGGCGGGGTGAAGCAGGCCGCCCGCTGCGACGGCAAGGCCGCCGAAATACGCATCCGAGCCGATCTCTTCGCGAAGCCGCTCGCGGGGCACGAAGGCTGCCTCGACGCCGAACGATGTCAATCCATCGACGGCCTTGCGGAGGTTGGCGGCGTGGCTCGGCGCGTACGCCAGATCCAGGTAGCCGGTCTCGCGGAACTCGCAGTCGATCGACTCGTCGAAGATGAGCCGCTTCACCAATGCGTACGCGTCGATCACGTCGCGGAAGAGGTGGCGCGCGGTCGCCTCGCCATAGCGGGCGACGAGTTCCGAGACTCCCCACTTGTAGCCGGGGTGGACGATCCCGCCGTTCCGCGTCGAGCCGCCGAAACCCAGCGTCTCCGCCTCGATGAGGCTGACCGACGCGCCGCGGCGGGCCAGCTCCCTGGCGGCCGTGACGCCCATGTACCCGCCGCCGACGACGACGACATCAACCGAATCCGGGAGGGCCCGGTTGCGCCGGTCGGGCAGCGGCGGCATCGTCGCGTGCCAGTAGGGCCGTCGTTCGAAGTCCGTGTTCATGCTGCGTCCGGGCATCCAGCGCAGCGTAGCCGAGCGCCGTCTTCTGAGCGTCCCAGTCGCGGGACGTCGCACGATGTGAACCGCAGCCGTCCGAGCGGCCGTGAATCAGCCGGGCGCCTCGTAGGCGATCTGTCCGCCGGCCAGCGTGATCAGGACCAGGCCCGGAAGGTCACGGCCTAGCAGCGGCGTGTTCTTGCCCTTCGAGACGAGGCCGGCCGCACTTACCGTCCACGATTCCGACCGATCGAAGACGACAAGATTGGCCTGGGCGCCCTCGACGAGACCGACCGGAGCCGCGGCGACCCGCGAACCGAGCACCTGGGCCGGGCCGACGGTCAGCGCCTCGATCACGCGGATCAGCGGCACAAGTCCGGCATCAACAGCGGCAAGCAGCACCCCAAGAGCGGTCTCGATCCCGCTGATCCCGTTTGCCGCGAGCCCGAACTCGACGTCCTTGTCGACCGCGGCGTGGGGCGCATGATCCGTGGCGACCGCGTCGGCGGTTCCGTCGAGCAGCGCCTCGCGGCAGGCGACCGCGTCGCCCGCCGACCGGAGCGGCGGATTCACCCGCAGCGAGCTCGCGTACGGCGACGCCGTGATCGCCGCATCGCGCCACGGGTCACCGGATGCCTCCCAGGCCCAGCGTCGCGAGCCCGCAACCCATTCGTCGGTGAGCGCGAGATGGTGCGGCGTGACGTCGCAGGTGACCGGCAGCCGAGCGGCCTTGGCGCGCCGGATAAGATCGAGCGACCCCGCGGTCGACACATGGGTGACGTGAAGCCTCGCGGCGGGCACGTCACGAACGACCTCCGCGAGGATCGCCAGGTCCCGCGCCACGGCCGCCTCCTCTGCGGCCGCCGGCCAGCCGCGCAGCCCGAGGACCGTCGCGACGAACCCGTCGTTCGCCTCGGCGCCGACGGTCTGGGTCGCGTCTTCCGCGTGCTCGACGAGCGGCAGGCCGAGGGCCCCGACGTACGTCAGCGCGTTCCGCACGAGGCCCGCCGAGCCGACGCACGATCCGTCGTCGGAGAACCCGACGACTCCGGCGTCCGCCAGCTCCCCGAGCGCCGCCAGCGTCTCCCCTCCCCGGCCGGCCGTCACGGCCCCGTACGCCAGCACCCGTACCGGCGAGCCGCTCGCCTCGGCTGCCTCGCGGACACGAGCGAGGACCGCCGGATCGTCGAGCGCCGGGGTGGTGTTCGGCATCACACAGACCGTCGTGAAGCCGCCATGAGCCGCGGCCGCCAGTCCGGACGCGATCGTCTCCGCGTCCTCGTTGCCGGGCTCGCGGAAGTGGGCGTGGAGATCGATGAACCCGGGCGCGACGACGACGCCCCGATCGTCGACCCCGTCGGCGTCGGCCCCGTCCAGCCAGACGACCGACTCGAGGATCCCGTCGCGGACGACGATGTCGCCAGGCCCCTCGCGCCCGGCCGCCGGATCGACGAGCCAGGCGCGACTGATGTCGAGGTCGGTCACTCGGTCGCTCCCGAGCCCGCGCGTGGAGCGGCGGTTCCCGCCAGCAGGTAGAGGAGTGCCATCCGGACTGCAACCCCGTTCGTGACCTGCTCGGTGATCAGCGACTGCGTGCCCGCGGCGACGTCTGGCGCGATCTCGACGCCCTCGTTCATCGGGCCGGGGTGCATGACGAGCGCGCCCGGCCGGGCAAGTGCCAGCCGCGCTGACGTGAGCCCATAGCGGGCCGCGTACTCGCGGAGCGACGGCAGGAGCCCCGACGCCATCCTCTCGCGCTGGATCCGCAGGGCCATGACGACCTCGGCGTCGCGCAGCGCTTCGTCGATCGACGAGGTCACGTGGAACCGCCGCCCGTCGGCCGCTCCTCGCGTCGCCCATGCCTCGAACCCGCGGAGCAGCGTCGCCGGACCACACAGCCAGAGGTCAGCGCCAGCGGCGGTCAGCGACCAGATGTTCGAGCGAGCGACGCGCGAGTGGAGCATGTCGCCGAGGATCACGACCTTCCGCCCCGCGACGGAGGCGCCCGGCAGCCGCGACCGCATCGTGTACAGGTCGAGCAGCGCCTGGGTCGGGTGGGCGTGCCAGCCGTCGCCGCCGTTCAGCACGGAGCCGGAGAACGTCTCCGCGGCGAGGTACGGCGCGCCTGAGACCCCGTGGCGGATGACGAGCATGTCCGCCCCGAGCGCCTCAACCGTCCGCACCGTGTCGACGAGCGACTCGCCCTTGGAGACCGATGAGGAGGCGGCGGCGATGTTGACGACATCGGCCGACAGGTTCTTCGCGGCGACCTCGAACGAGACGCGGGTCCGTGTCGAGGCCTCGTAGAAGAGGATCGTGACGTTCCGGCCGCGGAGTGCCGGGACCTTGGCAATCGGCCGGGCGAGGACTTCGCGCATCGCGTCGGTCGTCCGCATGACGAGCTCGATCTCGGCCCACGACAGGACGTCGGTGTCGAGCAGGTGCCGGTGGCCCCAGCCGACAGGCTGCGCCTCCGGCGGCGAATCGACGATCGGAACCGCAATCGCGCCGTCGGCTCGATCGGTCGCCGTCATCCGACGGGGGTGGGGGCAGGCTCGAGGACGCGGTCGATCAGCACGGCGTCCTCCCCGTCGATCTCCTCGAGATGGACCCGGACGACCTCCTCCCTCGAGGTCGGGACATTCTTGCCGACATGGTCGGCCCGGATCGGCAGCTCGCGATGGCCTCGATCGACGAGCACCGCGAGGCGGATCGCCTGAGGTCGTCCGAAGTCGACCAGGGCGTCCATCGCAGCCCGGATCGTTCGGCCGGTGTAGAGGACATCGTCGACCAGGACGACCGTCGCGCCGTTCAGGTCGAACGGCAGGTCGGTCCCCTTGACCACCGGCTGCTGGGCGACGAGCGACAGGTCGTCGCGGTAGAACGTGATGTCGAGCGCCCCGACCGGGATCTCGACCCCTTCGCTCTCGGCGATCGAGGCCGCGATGCGGCGAGCCAGCGGGACGCCCCGCCGCTGGATCCCGACGAGGGCCAGCCCGGTGGTTCCCGCCTGCTTCTCGACGATCTCGTGCGATAGCCGGATCGTCGCGCGGCGAATCTCCTCCGCGGTCATGATGTGACGGCCGCTCATCCGCTCCTTCCCGGCCTCACTGGGCCTGCCAGGCGGCCTCACGGGGCCGTGCTGAAGGGTCGCCGACAGGATACCGCAGGCGGCTCCACCCGAAACGAGGACGCAGGAACTCCCAGGAGACGATCTTCGATGTTGACCCTCGGATACAAGGCGTCGGCCGAGCAGTTCGCACCGCAGCAGTTGCTCGACTTCGCGATCCAGGCCGAGACGACCGGCTTCGACAGCGTGTTCGTGAGCGACCACTACCAGCCATGGCGCCACACCGACGGCCACGCCCCGAACTGCTTCGCCTGGCTCGGCGCACTCGCCGCCCGGACCGAGCGCGTCACCATCGGAACGAGCGTCCTGACGCCGACGTTCCGCTACCACCCGGCAGTGGTCGCCCAGGCGATGGCGACGACGGGCTGCCTCGCCGAAGGACGGCGGGTGATTCTGGGGGTGGGCACCGGCGAGTCGCTCAACGAGGTGCCGCTCGGCATCGAATGGCCGGACCAGAAGGAGCGGTTCGCCAGGTTGAAGGAGGCGTGCGAGCTCATCCGTCGGCTCTGGACCGAGGAGTTCGTGACGTTCGACGGCGAGTACTTCAAGACCCGCAACGCGACGATCTACGATCGACCGAACGTTCCCGTCGGACTGTGGATCGCGGCATCAGGGCCCGCGGCGGCCCGGCTCGCGGGGCGCGTCGGCGACGGCTTCATCTGCACCTCAGGCAAGGGTATGGAGCTCTACACCGAGACGCTGCTGCCTGCCGTCGCCGAGGGCGCGGAGAAGGCCGGCCGGCCGACCGAGGAGATCGAGAAGATGATCGAGATGAAGGTCTCATACGACCACGACCGAAATCGGGCGCTCGAGGACACGCGGATCTGGGCGGCGCTCGCACTGCCGGGCGAATCCAAGATGGGCGTCGACGACCCGCGCGAGATGGAACGCCTCGCCGCCGAGCTGCCGCTGGAGCAGGCCGCAAGTCGCTGGCTCGTTTCGGATGACCCCGACGAGCATGTCGAGCAAATCCGGCCGTATGTCGAGCTCGGCTTCAACCACCTGGTGTTCCATGCGCCCGGCAACGACCAGGCCCGCTTCCTCGAGCTCTACAGCCGCGAGATCCTGCCGAGACTGCGGGACCGCTGGGGCTGAGCGGGCGTCAGTAGACGGCGACCGTCACGAGGACGGTCCCGGCCCACGTTGGGCAGCCGCAGATGTCGAAGAAGTCGGGCGTGTAGAGATCGATGACCCGGGCTGTCCCGGCGATCGGGCCGTAGTCGTTGACGATCCGTTCGATGCAACCGGCGGGCCCGCAGACGATGACGGTCGTTCCGCGCGGCAAGCGCATCGCGGTCGTGCCGTTGCCGTAGAACGTGGCGTAGCCGGTGAGCTTGTAGAGCGGCGGCTTCTGAGCCGAATCGCCGTGAGCGGCCGGCTGGAACAGTCGCGGGCGGCTAGGTTTCCGCTGGGGCGCCGCGCCGGGCTCGGCGAAGGCGGTCGATTCGTCCAGCAGGCCGGCGGAGGCGAACGAAGGATCGAGCAGCCCGACCGAGATCGGATGTTTGCCGGCTGACGCTGGGATCTGGATCGGCTGGAACGCGGCCGGATCGAATGTGCTCGGGGAGCTGGGGCTCCGGGAGCCGGCAATACCCGGCAGCGCGACCAGGGCGAAGGCGGCTGTGAGCGCCGCGATCGCGAGCAATCGGCTCCGTCGCACGATCCGCGCACGATACGCCGATTCGGGCCCGGGCGCAGCTGCCCGTCTCGCGCGCTGGCCCAATGACGCAAGGTCCTCAGCGAACTAGCAGGACGTCTCCTGGAGCGCTCTCGACCTGGCCGAACCCATCGTTCGTCCAGGCGAGGATCCTGACCCGGCTCGTCTTGTCGGTCGTCCCGGCCGGGGCGGCCCAGGCCAGACGACCGTTGCTGATCGAAAACCCCGCGAGGGCCGGCTCGCTGCTGAGCGGCGGACTCGTGAGATCGATCCGGCCGTCGAACGGGTCGACGACGTAGAGGCTGAGCTTCCCGGCGGTCGGGTCGGCGGCGTCGGCGATCCAGACGGCCAGCCGGGTTCCGGTCTCGTCCCAGCGAGCGTCCCAGTCAGCCAGCGGACCCTCGGCGATCGTCGTCTCCCCCCGCTCCATGGTCTGGTTGCCACTCAGCGGCGTCGCCGACGGGCCCGCCGTTGTGTCGCTACCGACGCTCCACCGTCCGAGGACCAGACGGCCGGCAACGGTCCGCCAGCCGAGGCCGTCCGCCGTCCGCTCGAGGGTGCCGCTCCAGTAGACCGCGGATCCTTCGTTCGGTTCGACGGCGGGCCGCCAGGCGAGGCCGGTCTGCGGCAGTCCGACCTTCGTGCGGTCAGGCGAGATGACGAATGCGGCCGGCTCGTTGGTCTTGCCGTCGCCCGACGTCACGACCTTGCTGCCGACGATGGTGTGTCCCGCCCACGATCCGAACACGGAGCGGTGATCGGTCGTGATCGGCGTGGCCTCGGCCTGGCCGACCTTCCAGAGGTAGATGTCCGGTCCGTGCGACCCGTTCGACGGACGGGCCGTGAACGCGAACGCCGAGCCGTCGGGGGCGTAGGCGGCCGTGGTGTCGACGACCTCGACGCCGCGGGCACTCTCGATGGCGCCGGTAGTGAGCGGCGACCCGGAGGGCGCGACCGACGGCGAGGCTGTCTCGACTGGCGGCGTTGGTGAAGGCGTCGTCGGGGCGCTCGATGGCGGCGGCGTCTCAGTTGCCGGGGTCGTGGTTGGCGAAGGGCTCGCGGTGACGACCGGTGTCGCAGGAGGCTCTGTCGTTGGTTCGGGCGTGAGCGTGGGTGATTCGGTCTTGTCCGGGAGGGCGACCGCGAAGACGCTCGTTCCGTCCTTGCCGTTGCCGAGGACCACGAGCGGAGCGTCCCCCTGGCCGAAGACCGTCTCCGGGCTCGACAGCGGCCCGATGCTCTTGACTTCGCTTGGCTCGGTCGTCGCGCAGGTGCCGACTTCCTTGGGGCAGACCTGCGAGACCTTCGTCGTGTAGAGGTGGAACTGTCCGTTGCGGTCGGCGCTAAGGAAGTCGACCTCCTTGTGAGCGACATTGAGCGGTGTCGGGCTCGCGGACGCGGCCGGCGTCGCGAGAGCGATCTGGGCAGATGCACTGGGAGTGGCCGTCACCGTTGAGGGACGCTGGGAGGAGGTCAGCGTCCCGACGACGACGGCCACAACCAGTGCGCCGGCGAGAAGGGCATACGGAGCGAGGACCGATCGGCGCGTCCGATCGCGCAACCCGAGCGAGCGATGGCGTGCTTCCTGCTCGATCGCGACGGCCGTCCTCGCCCATAGGTCGCGCGGCGGCTGCGGCGTGCGCTCGCCCAGGGCGCGGAGTTCGAGACGCTGGGTCGCGTAGTCGGCCTCCACCTGGGCGCATTCCGAGCAGCCCGCGAGGTGGTCGTCCAGCCAGCTCGCCTCCTCCGGGTACAGCGGGGCGTCCAGCCGCTCCGCAGCCCGCGCCTGGGCTCGAAGATGCTGGGTCTTCCAGTCGTCGGAACGCCCGCCGCGGCCGCCGAGGAGGCTCATCGGTCGTCACTCGACGCTGCGGTGACCCTGGGCTCGGCCTCGGCCTCACGCTCGACGGCAAGCGCCTGACGGAGGCTCTCCCGCGCCCGGGTTAGCAACGCGCGTGCCGCCACGTGGCTGACCCCGAGGGCCGAAGCGAGCTCGATGCCGGTCAGATCGTGCAACTCGGCGAGGAGGAGCGCCGCCCGCTGGCGCTCGGGAATCCGCTCGAGGGCTCGCTGGAGGTCGCCCGACAGGCGGGTCTCCATGACGAGGTGTTCGGCGGATGGTGAAGCGCCGCGCGACTCGCCAGTCCACGGCAGGAACCGGACGATCTTGCCGCGGCGGATGTGGTCGAGGGCGACGCGGTGGGCGATCTGGTACAGCCACGCACGGGCGTTTTCGGGCTTCTCGAGGCTGTCGTAGGCCCGGTAGGCCTTGACGAATGCGTCCTGGGTCAGATCGGCGGCAAGTTCGGGGTCGCGCAACATCCGGATCAGGTAGGCGTAGATCTCGCCGTGGTGGTGGGCGAACAGCTCTTCGACGAAGAGGCCGGCCTCGTCATGGTCCCATGCGCGGCTCACAGCCGGACCCCCGGCAAAGACGCGTGTCGCGCCGAGGTCGCTATTGAGGCCGCCGACCATGAGTCCTCCGATGGGTGAGCGTGACGGGAGCCGGGCAACACCTGTCGCGCAGTCCACGAGCCAGAGACGAGGTGCGATGTCCACGTGTGACGCCGCCCGCGCACCGGCGCACCGACCATCAGCCGGTCGCCTCCCTCGTGTCGTCGAACGCAGGCCGGACGCGGCCGAGCAGCTCCTCGACGGCGTCCTCGGGCGAGACGGGATTCACCGGCAATCCGGTTCCGAGCTCCAGGCCAGCGATTTCACGCAGCCGCGGGTGAACCTCCCAGTGCCAGTGATAGGTCGCGTCGACCTGCTCGCGGAGCGGGGCGGTATGGAGGACGAGGTTGTAAGGCGGTCCGTCGAGACTCGCGGCGAGCCGGCCCAGGACCTGGCGCAGCGCTTCGGCCGTGGCGGTGATGTCGGCATCCGTGGCCCGGCCGAAGTCGGCCTCGTGGCGGCGCGGCACGATCCAGACCTCGAACGGTGAGCGCGAGGCGAACGGGGCGAAGGCAATCGTCGCGGCGTCCTCCCAGACGAGCCGCTCCGGCCGGTGCTGCTCGTCACGGACGAGGCGGCACCACGGGCACTCTCCCTCCCGGATCACGAAGCGGGCGGCGCCACCAAGCTCCTCCGCGACCCGATGCGGGATCTGGGGCAGATCGTAGAGATCGAGGCAGAGGTGGTTCGTGCGGGCTCCGGCCTGCGCTCCCCAGTTCTGGATGACCTGGAGGTGATCCGTCTGGCCGATCGAGCGGGCCTCGGCGATGGCTGTCCGAGCGCGGCCGACCAGTCCCTCGATGATCTCGTTGCCGACGGCGTGGAGGGGCCGGTGCTCGCCGGGGGGTGCGACGATCGTCCGCCAGCTGCCGCTCGCTCGCGCCTGGGACAAGGCGACCTGGGCAAGCGTCCCATCCAACTCACGGGCGTCCTCGGTCGTTCCTACGACGTGGAACGCGAAGTCCTTCAGGGTCCGGAGCCTGATCCCGGCACCGGCTGGCAGCCGGCAGTTCTGGCAATCGTCGCCGTCGTCGACCAGCTCCGCGAGCCGGGCGAACCTGTCGCGATGGAAGGCCCGGTCGACGACCGTGGCGACCCACCAGCCGGTGATCGGGTCCTTGCGCAGCTCGAACAGGCCCGCCGCCATCGTCAGCGGGTCGCTTCCGCAGCCGAGGCGATGTCCAGCGGCGCGCCAAGCTCCGCTGCGAGCGCGGTGGCGAATGTCCAGGCGGCATCCTCGACGGCGGCCGTCGACGGCGCCTCGTCGAGGCGGCCGGCTTCGCGGGCGATCGACGTCGACGTGACGCCCGGCATCCCGCATGGGTCGATGAGCTCGAAATCGTCGAGATCCGGGTCAACGTTCAGGGCGATTCCGTGGAAGCTCACGCCGCGCTCGACGCGGAGCCCGAGGGCACCGATCTTGCGCGGTGCCGCTCCGT
>JBBSCI010000061.1:0-16169 GCA_038250445.1 Candidatus Limnocylindrales bacterium
CCGATCGCCACTCCACGGGGATCTCCCAGCCGGAACCCACCTCGACAGGATCGCCGGCGGCGATGACCATCGACTTTCGAAACGAGACTGGAGCACCGGCGCCGGCGGTGAGAACGAGGTCGCAGGCGAACTGGCGCACGCCACGCTGGTTGGCCGCCATCTCCGCGCCGAGCCAGTCCGACTCTCGGAGGAGAGCCGGGGTCCGCTCGCACTCCAGGGTCGCCCGAATCTCGACGAACAGACGGACGCTGTTCTGTTGAAGGTTCATTTCGGTCCTGCTTCGGTGCGACCAGTCGAAATGAGCGAAGTCCGGCGGCCGGTTGGACCGACCGCCGGAGGGCTGACTACGGGCGAATGGCGACCTTCAGGACGCCGTCGCGACGGTTGCTGAACAGGTCGTACGCCTCGACGATGTCTTCCAACGCGAAGCGGTGCGTGATCAGCGGCAGGGGATCAAAGCGGCCGGATTGCACCATCGCCATCAGGCGACGCATGCGCTCCTTGCCGCCGGGGCAGAGGGTCGTGACGATGCGGTTATCGCCAAGGCCAGCAGCGAACGCGTCGTACGGCATCTGGAGCTTGCCGGAGTAGACGCCGAGGCTCGACAGGGTGCCGCCTGGACGCAGGCAGCGGAGGGCGTTCTCGAACGTGCCCTGGGTTCCAAGGGCCTCGATCGTCACGTCGGCGCCGCCACCGGTGAGGCGCTTGACCTCGTCGATGACATTGACCTGGGTGAAGTCGAGGGCCACGTCGGCGCCCATCTTGAGCGACGTCGCGAGACGAACCGGATCGCTATCGACGCTGATCACGAGGGCCGCGCCCATCAGCTTCGCACCGGCCGTGGCACAGAGCCCGATCGGTCCCTGGGCGAAGACGACGACCGCGTCGCCGATCCTGACGCCACCGGACTCAGCACCTGAAAAGCCGGTCGAGGCGATGTCGGCCAGGAGGACGACCTGCTCATCGGTCACGTCGTCCGGGATCAGGGCCATGTTGGCCTGGGCGGACGGGACGAGCAGGTATTCGGCCTGCGCGCCGTCGATCGTGTTGCCGAAACGCCAGCCGCCGAGCGCCTCATAGCCGCCGCCGTGGCCGCACTGGCTCTTGAAGCCGCTGAGGCAGGCAGCGCACTGGCCGCAGGGCGTGATGGCGCCGACAAGGACGCGCTGCCCGATCTCGTAACCGGTGACGCCGGCGCCGAGCTCTTCGATGACCCCGACCGGCTCGTGGCCGATGACGAGGCCCGGGCGAACGGGATACTCGCCTTTGACGATGTGGATGTCGGTCCCGCAGATCGTCGTGGTCGTCACGCGGATGACGGCCTCGCCCGGTCCGGCGACGGGTCGCGGAACGTCCTCGACGCGGATGTCGCCGGGGCCGTGGAAGACGGTCGCGCGCATCGTCCGGGTCGGTGATGGACTGATCGGCAGGATCGGAGTGGCGATTGCCATAGGGGCGCTCCTTCGAGTTTGACGGGGGTCCGCCCGTTCTTGAGCCGATCATCGCGCGGGGCGCGGCCGGTCTGGAGAGTCGTGGGCACCAACTTGAGGGGCCAAAGGTCCCGACAGCGAGTGCTCGCTGGCGCGGTGGCCGGTGGCGGGCGAGAGTATCGTGGCTGGGAGCCCCGATCAGGCGGCTACCCCAGGCCCGATCCGTGACGACGCGGGCCAACGGAACGCGACATTGGAGACAGAGCCGATGGACCAGCGCTGGGAATGTCTCGATGGGAACGAGGCCGCCGCCCGAGTGGCATACGCACTGAGCGAAGTGATCTCGATCTACCCGATCACACCGGCCTCCCCGATGGCCGAGCATTCCGATGACTGGGCCGCGGCCAAGCGGCCGAACCTCTGGGGCAAAGTCCCGGACGTCGTCGAGATGCAGTCCGAGGGCGGGGCGGCCGGGGCCATGCACGGGGCGCTTCAGAAGGGCGCGATGGCGACGACCTTCACGGCGTCGCAGGGCCTCCTCCTGATGATTCCGAACATGTTCAAGATCGCCGGCGAGCTGACCCCCGCCGTGATCCACGTCGCGGCCCGGACGATCGCCACCCACGCCCTCTCGATCTTCGGCGACCACAGCGACGTGATGCATGCCCGGTCAGCCGGCTGGGCAATGCTGGCGGCGGGCTCCGTCCAGGAGGCCCACGACTTTGCGCTCGTCGCCCACGCAGCCACGCTCAGGACGCGGGTGCCGTTCCTCCATTTCTTCGATGGCTTTCGAACCTCCCACGAGATCAACAAGATCGCGGTCCTCGAGGACGACGATCTGCGGTCCCTTGTTCGCGATGACGACGTCCTCGCCTTCCGTCGGCGGGGCCTGACGTCTGAGGCGCCAGTGGTCCGCGGGACGGCCCAGAACCCGGATGTTTTCTTCCAGGCCCGCGAGGCATCCAATCCCTACTACCTGGCCGTGCCCGGCATCGTCCAGGAGGTCATGGACGAGCTCGGCGAGCGGACCGGGCGGCACTATCGTTTGGCCGACTATCACGGCGCGCCTGACGCGGATCGCGTGATCGTCGTCATGGGCTCCGCGACGAGCGCGGTCGAGGAGACGGTCGACACGCTGATCGCCGCTGGCGAGCGCGTCGGGCTCCTCCGAATTCGGCTGTTCCAGCCGTTTCCGGCCGCGGCGATCCTCGCGGCGCTGCCGGCCACGGTCCGGGCCATCGCCGTCCTCGACCGGACCAAGGAGCCGGGTGCCGTCGGCGAGCCGCTCTACCTCGAGCTGGTTGCCGCGTTCGCCGAGGCGATGGATGGCGATCAGCCGCGATTCGAGACGGCGCCGCGAGTCATCGGCGGACGATACGGCCTGTCCTCCAAGGAGATGACGCCGTCGATGATCAAGCCGATCTTCGACGAGCTGGCGGCCGATCGGCCGAAGCGCCATTTCACGGTCGGGATCTACGACGACGTCACCCATTTGAGCCTGCCGATCGATGCCGATTTCGTCCAGCCCCGCCCGGTGGGGGAGGTCCAGGCACTGTTCATCGGTCTCGGCTCGGATGGCACGGTCGGCGGCAACAAGGCCTCGGTCAAGATCATCGGCGAAGGCACCGACCTGTTCGTCCAGGGCTACTTCGTCTACGACTCCAAGAAGTCCGGGTCGGTCACCGTGTCGCACCTCCGGTTCGGGCCCGAGCCCATCCGCTCGACCTATCTGATCGACGGCGCCGACTTCGTCGCCTGCCATCAGTTCGGCCTGCTCTCCAAGGTCGACGTCCTGGAGCACGCCAAGCACGGGGCGACGTTGCTGCTCAACTCGCCGTACGGACCCGACGAGGTCTGGGATCGCCTGCCGGGCAGCGTCCGTCGCGGGCTCGTGGAGAAGGCGATCGATTTCTGGATCATCGACGCCTTCGCGGTGGCCGACGAGGTCGGCATGGGGAACCGGATCAACACGGTCATGCAGCCGTGCTTCTTCCAACTGGCGAAGGTGCTGCCGGCCGAGGAGGCCATCACCCGCATCAAGGAATCGGTCACGAAGACCTACGCCAAACGCGGCGAGGCGGTCGTCGCCCGGAACTTCGCGGCGATCGACCGCTCGCTCGAACGGCTCGTCCATGTTCCTCTCGGCGCGCCCGCGGATGCCGAGGTGATCGTCAGCCCCGCCCACGCCGACCAGCGCGAGTTCGTCAGCCGGATCACGAGCGCTCTCATCGCCGGTCAGGGTGACCAGCTGCCGGTCAGCGCCTTGCCGGTCGACGGGACCTTTCCGACCGGGACGACGAAGTACGAGAAGCGGGCGATCGCCCAGCAGATCCCCGTCTGGGATCCGGATATCTGCATCGATTGCGGCAAGTGCGCGATGGTCTGCCCCCACGCCACCATCCGGATGAAGGTCTTCCCGACCGCGGCCGTGGCCGATGCGCCGGCCGGCTTTCTCAGCAAGGAATTCCGCTCACGCGACCTGCTCGACCACCGCCTGACCATCCAGGTCGCCCCCGACGACTGCACCGGCTGCGGCGTGTGCGTCGACGTCTGCCCCGCCAAGAGCAAGACCGAGGTCCGCCACAAGGCGATCAACATGGAGCCCGTCGAAGATCATCGCGACGTCGAGCGGCCGCGCTGGGACTTCTTCCAGACGATCGCGCCGCTGGACCGCAGCCTGCTACCCCACGACACGGTCAAGGGCTCGCAGGTCCTGGAACCACTGTTCGAGTTCTCAGGCGCCTGCGCCGGCTGCGGCGAGACGCCCTACATCAGGCTTGTCAGCCAACTCTTCGGCGACCGGATGATCGTGGCCAACGCGACCGGCTGCTCGTCGATCTATGGCGCCAATCTGCCCACGACCCCATGGACCGTGAACGGCCAGGGCCGCGGACCCGCCTGGGCCAACTCGCTGTTCGAGGACAACGCCGAGTTCGGCCTCGGAATGCGCCTCGCCCTCGACGCGCAGGCCGATCACGCCCGGGTATTGCTCACCCGGCTTGCCTCGGCTCTCGGCGAGGACCTCGTCCATGAGCTGCTCGAGAGCAAGCAGGACACGGAGGCCGAGATCGCCCTCCAGCGCGAGCGCGTGGGCCGCCTCCGTGAGCAACTCGCGTCCGTGGAAGGCGCCGGACGATCCGACGCACAGCACCTTCTCACACTCGCTGGCGACCTCGTGAGCCAAGGGATCTGGATCATCGGCGGCGACGGCTGGGCGTACGACATCGGCTTCGGTGGCCTCGACCATGTCCTCAGCTCCGGGCGGAACGTGAACGTCCTCGTGCTCGATACGGAGGTCTACTCCAACACGGGTGGCCAGGCGTCGAAGGCCACGCCGCGTGCCGCCGTCGCCAAATTCGCCGCCGCCGGCAAAGCCACGGGCAAGAAGGACCTGGGCGCCATCGCCCGAGCCTACGGCAACGTGTTTGTCGCCCAGGTGTCCATGGGTGGCAGTGACGCCCAGACCACGAAGGCCCTGCTCGAAGCTGCCGCCTGGCCCGGGCCGTCCCTCGTCATCGCCTACAGCACCTGCATCGCGCACGGCATCGACATGTCGAAGTCGATGACCCACCAGAAGGATGCCGTGAAGAGCGGCTACTGGCCGCTGTACCGCTTCCATCCCAGCGAGACCGAGGACGGCCAGCCGTTCAAGCTCGACTCCCAGCCACCGTCGATCCCGGTCGCCGAGTTCATGGCCACCGAGACCCGTTTCGCCGTCCTCCAGCGGACCCAGCCCGAGCGGGCAGCCGAGCTGGCGGCCCTCGCCCAGGCCGACGCCGACGAGCGCTGGCGCTATTACGAACAGCTCGCCGGGATGCGTCGGAGCGTTCCCCACCTCCAATCACCAGGGGCGGAGAGCCCGCCCGTCGTGGATCCGGATGACCATGAGGATGGGGTGCGGCCGTGACCCTCGACCTCAGCACGACGTATCTCGGCCTCCGACTGCGCTCGCCGCTCGTCGCCTCCGCCTCGCCGATCACCGGAGAGGTCGCCACGGCTCGCCGGCTCGAGGACGCCGGCGCCGGCGCCCTCGTGCTGCCCTCGCTGTTCGAAGAGGAGATCCTGAACGAGGAGGTCGAGCTCAATCGCTCTATCGAGGCCGGCACCGAGCAGTTCGCCGAGGCGCTCGACTACTTCCCGAGGATCGCTGAGTTCGCGGGAGCCGGCGACCGCTACGTGAGCCGCCTGGAGGAGATCAAGAAGCAGGCATCCATTCCTGTCATTGGCAGCCTCAATGCCACCTCGGCCGGTGGCTGGGTCGACTACGCGACCCGGATGCAGAACGCCGGCGCCGATGCGCTCGAACTCAACGTCTACCGGGTCGCGGCCGACCCGAGCATGAGCGGCTCCGAGATCGAGGCAGCCGACCTGGACCTGATCGCCGCCGTGCGCGCGGCCATCAAGATCCCGCTCGCGGTCAAGCTGAGTCCCTTCTACAGCTCCGTCGCCAACTTCGCCGGCCGGGCGGTCGAGCGTGGCGCAGACGCGCTTGTCCTGTTCAACCGTTTCTACCAGCCGGACCTCGACCTCGACACGCTCGACGTCGTCAACCGAGTTGAGCTCAGTCGGCCGTGGGAATTGCGTCTTCCGCTGCGCTGGATCGCCATCCTGCGTCCCCAGCTCGGGCCAAGCGTCGCCTTGGCGGCGACGTCGGGAATTCACTCAGGGACGGATGCCCTGAAGGCGCTCATGGTCGGCGCCGACGTCGCGATGATGACCTCGGCCCTCCTTCACAACGGGCCCGAGCACATCCGGGTCGTCGAAGGGCAGCTGCGCGACTGGATGGCCGAGCACGAATACGAGTCAGTCGACCAGCTTCGCGGCAGCGCCAGCAAAGCGGCGATCGCCGATCCGGCCGCATTCGAACGCGCCAACTACATGCAGACGCTCCACTCTTGGAGCACTCCGAGCGATCTGACGACGGTCGCGACGCCCTGATCAGTGCGAGGCTGGTTCGCGGCGGCGCTTTCCCAGGTAATAGCCCGGGGGCCGGCAAACTGCCGGGCCACCCGGGGCACGTCGACCAGCGAGATTTCGGCTGGCTCAATCCACGGCGGCGAGGGCATCGACGATGCCCTCCCCCCAGATGTTGTTCCTTGCCGCACTGCCAACGCACAGTGCGTTGTATGACTCGTCGCGGCCCACGTCCGTATAGGTGATGAGTGGCGGGGTGGGGCACGCGTGATCGGTCGCCGTTCGGAGCAGGACGCGCTGCGTGATGGACGGTCGCAGCTCCACGCCCCCGGCATGGTGGTCCCGGTGTCCCCGGTCGGCGACGATCAGCGCCGCCACGCCGACGGCATGCGGTGAGGCCATCGAGGTGCCCTGCAGGTACTGGTAGTACGCGCAGATGCCGCCCTGGCAGTCGCGCACGACGAACGGACTGTTCGGGGTGCCGTCGGGGTTGAGGTCGCCGTTAAGGCGGGCCAGCCGCTCGGGGTAAGCGGACAGGATCAGGTTGTCGACAGTCCGGTAGCTCGGTGTCCCGAAGCCGTCACGAAACCACCCACCGGGTGCGGCGACGGTCGGGTTCTCTGAGCCCCAGTTCGAGTAATCGGCCTTGCGGCCGCTCGGACCAACGGCAACGACGCCGATGACATGGTGACCTTCGCCGGGCATCGTCAGGCACGAGTTGTCCACGTCACGGTGCTTTGCGGTGTCCAGCGGGAAGTCCGGGCTGGTGTCGTCGACGGTTGGGTTGTCAACGTCGGTGTTCTCGTTGCCCTTCGCGGCAATCAGCGTGACGCCGTGGCGCCAGGCGTAGTCGAGGGCGCGGTTGGTAGCCTTGATGATCGTCCGCTGCTCCTGCTGTTCCGCCGGCGAGTCGGCGGGATTGCTGGCGCAGTTGTAGAGCCACGGGTCGGTGAAGAAGCTCATGTTGACGACGTCGATGCCGTGATCGCCCGCGAAGGTGAGTGCGTCAATCGTGGGCTGCAGGAAGAAGAAGCCCGAATCCTGCCCGGCCCGGAGGTTGACGAGGGACACATCGGGCGCTACGCCGGCGATGCCGATGCCGTTGAGGGCGGCACCGATGGTGCCGGCCACATGGGTCCCGTGGCCATCGTCGTCCCAGTTGGCCGGGTCGACGCAGGAGCTGAACTCGCACGGCCCGTCAATGTCCGGGATGTCGGTCGTGAAGTTGCGGCTCAGGGCCGCATTGAAGTTCGGGGCGATGTCCGGATGGGTGCCGTCAATGCCGGTGTCGATGATCCCGACGCGGACGTGATGGCTGCCCCGCTCCTCGCGGTACGAGCCATCGGCAGTCGCATGGATCAGCTGCATATCCCACTGGAGGCCGGCCAGGGGCTCGGCGGCAGGTTTGTGGTGGCGCGCCGCTGGACCCGTGCGGCTCGCGACCTTCGTGGCAGCCTGGCGCTCCGCGGCGGTCAGGCGTTCAACGTCCTCTGCCTTCGGCTGAGCGTTGGGCGCATGGCCGATGACACGACTTCGGGCGGTCCCCGCCAACGCCGGCTGGCGCAGGGCGTTGGCCGTGAAGTTCGCATTCGCGGATCGCACGGTGGCGACCCCGATCCGAGTGTTCTCGCGAACGATCGTCCCGCCGGCGGCCTTGATGGCGGCGCGCGACGCGGCGAGCGCGGCGGGGTCGCGGTAGAGGACGATGTACTCGATCGGCCGTGCTTTGGGATCGGCTCCCGAGACGGGTGCCACGACGCCGAGCACCAGGATCGCCACCGCGGCGGACACGATGAGCCTTCTCATGGTCCCTCCTCCGTTCCCTGTGGTTGGGCCCCCCGGGGCGGGGGTCTGAGACCCCGAGTATCCACCCGCAGGAGCTCAAGTCACAAGGCGGGACGGTCTGACCGCCGAACCCGTCGAGCTGTCTCGTTCGACTCCTGTCTCTCGGATCGAGGCGAGGCGAGCCTCATGACAGTCCGTCATGACAGAGCGGCGTCGGGGAGAAGATATTGACCTGGGCTTTCGGCGTGCACGCATTCCTGCTCAGTGCCCTGACCGGGCTCAGAAGGAGATGTATCGATGGACGACGTCAAACGGACCGCCCGCGATGTCGAAGTCAAGACAAAGAAGACCGTACGGGACTTGGACGGCACCGATCTCAAAGACCGCGTTGGGAACGCCGGAGACGAGGTCCGCAAAGACCTCGGTAACCTCGGCGACGACATCCGCAAGGCCGATCATGAGGCCGACGATCGCTAGGCCAGGCTGATCGGCCGAGATCCGCCAGCGGGACACCAACCTGCGATGTGGCGGTCTCGATCCCACAGAGGCTAAACGGCATCAACTGCCATTTAAGGGAGATCCAGGTGCGTTCGAGAAACGGTGGAGTCGGAGTTATCGGCGTGATCGTGATCGTGGTCGTGATCCTGTTTTTGGCTGGTGTCATCCGCCTTTGAGTCCACGATCGCAAACTGACCGAGGGTTACAGACGAGTCAGTTCCCGCCGAGTACCTCGGGAGCCGCGCCGACTTCGGGCCCGCTTGTTCTTCGGCCCACCGGGCCTGTGACGGACGCCGCCGGGCCAATCGGCACCGCAGTCCCTGCCGGATCCTGAGGGAACTCGCCTCGGTCAGCGCTCGGCGGTGCCGAACGCTGCCAGCGCGTCGGCCGCGGGAACAACGTAGTAGGCGCCCGTCAGCGCCCGGGTGACGGCGGTCAGCTGATCCGGCGGACCGTCTCCGACGCCGATCATGCTCTCGAGCATCGAGCTCAGGATCCGCTGATCGCCGCTGAATCCGACGAAGATCGTCCCGTGCTGCAGGAGGGTGCCGTAGGCAATATTGCGCCGGAAGATCTTGCCGAATGCATCCTGATCGGTCCGCCCGACATGTGACGTCAGGGCCCGCGGATCGAGCTCGACACTGTCGGCCTTCCGGCGACCGATGATCGCCTCCTGCGCGGAGACCGCCAGCTCCTCCCACGCGATCGCGTCGTGCTCCCACTGCTGGAGCAGGAGGACTGAGGCGCCCTCGCCGGGCGAGCCAGGCGGAATGAGCGCGACGCTCGTCGCCTCGACCAGGGTCGGATTCTCGGTCCCGCCGATGAACCCCGTGAGATCAAGGTCACCGTGGTACGGCCAGCCGACCATCTCGTGGGCCAGCCAAGCCGTCCCGGCCAGGGCCATCACCACCGCCCGCGAGAGGTCGAAGACCACGTCGTAGGCGGCCCCGGTCAGCCAGATCACCACGTCGTGCTGCGTAGCTGGCAGGAGATAGCCGCCTCGACCCGTCATCGGTTCGTTGAAGCCCGTCACGCCGGCCGGAGTCCTGCCAGGAGCGACCTGACCCCACAGCTCAGGTCGAAAACCAGCCACGAGATTGACCCCGCCGATCGTCGCGCGCGGTTCGCGCAGGGATGCGACGAGGCCGACCGCCGCGGCATCGTCGGCTCGCCCGAGGAGGTCGAACTCGAGATACGCGTGCGACGCGGTTCCGAGAGCGAAGATGCCGGTTTGCGGCGAAGCCATGGAGACCCTCTCCGAACAACTCAATTGGACAGTCGTCGGGCGCCGGCTGCCGGGCTGTCTCGCAGCATAAGGCTGTGCCTCCTTATCCTCCTGAGCCGCAAGCTATTCCCACCGCTTCGCGACAGAGTCGAGCCGGCCCTCGGGATCGTCGACGGCAAGGCTCTCGAACCCGACATCGGCCAGCAGGTCCAGCCAGGTCTGCCGACCGAAGAGGCCTTCGACGTGACGGTCGTGGCGGACCTCGACCGAGCCATCGGAATGGCGGGCCAGGAACGCGTAGTCGACCTGGTAGGTCGTGTCGTCGGGATCGGGATCGGTGACCCACTCCAGATAGCGAAACGCACGACCATCCGAACCGTCCTCGCCGCCGTGATCGGTGGCGGAGGCGAACCGCTCCCGGACGTAATCGGGCATGAAGATCGCCGCGCCGCCCGGCCGAAGGTGCTCAAAGGCGGTCGCCATGGCGGCACGAAGGTCCGCTTCGGTCGTCATGTAGCAGATGGCGTCGTGGATGAGGACGGCGTCGAAGGTCCGACCCAACTTGACCGTCCGCATGTCGCCGATGAGGTGCTCGACCTCCGGGTTGATCGTCCTGCTCAGCGCCAGCATGTCTGGCGACACGTCGGTCAAGGTCAGGCGCATCCCACGCTTCAGATGGCTAGCGGTGTTGCCACCACCGGAGCCGAGCTCGAGCAGGGTTTCCAGCGGGCCGTCGACGTGCTCCCGCAGTTGCGCCAGTATGAACGCGGCGTCGTCGGCGTACTCGTGCGGCGGCGTGAGCAGGTGAAACCACGGGGCGAGTTCGCCGTACATCTTCACGTCAGGGGCCTCGAGATGCCCGATTCATTCGGGGCGCCCAGTATCACGTGCCCATGTGCGCGGCGAGCCCATCGCGCGGATCCGCTCCAGTAGGCTCTCACTGTGGTGACCGCGTCGCTCTGGCGACACAACGACTTCATGAAGCTCTGGGCCGGCCAGACGGTGTCCGAGCTTGGTTCCGTCGTGACTCGGACGGCCGTGCCGCTCGTCGCGCTGCTCGTGCTGGGAGCCGGACCGTTCGAGATGGCGTTGCTTGTCGTTTCGGCGAGCCTCGCGGTGCTTCTCGTCGGCTTTTTCGCCGGCGCATGGGTCGACCGAGTGCGGCGGCGGCCGTTGCTCATTTCGGCCGACGCGATCCGGGCTGTCCTGCTCTTCTCGATTCCGGTGGCCTATCTCGCCGGCGCGCTCCGGATCGAGCAGCTGTACCTCGTCGTGTTCCTCGAGGGCTGCTTCGGGGCGCTCTTCAGTGCCGCCTATCCGGCATACGTCCCATCCCTCATCGGGGCTGATCGCGTCGTCGACGGCAACAGCAAACTGGCCACCAGCGCATCACTCGCCGAGATCGGTGGCCCAGGTCTGGGTGGCGGTCTCGTTCAGCTGATTGGCGCGCCGCTCGCGATCCTTGTCGACGCCATCTCATTTGTCGTCTCGGCGATCGCGTTAGTCCTGATCCGCAGCCCCGAGCCAGCGCGCCCCACGAGAACCTCGCCCACGCCCATGCGGTACGAGATCCTGGAGGGACTGCAACTCGTCCGCCGGCACCCGATTCTCGTACCACTGGCTCTTCGCTCGATCATCTCCCACATTGCGGGCTCGTTCTACGGCGTCCTCTACGTGATCTATCTCATCGAGGACCTGCACCTCAACCCGTTCCTGCTTGGCGTGGTCATCTCCGCGGGCGGCGTCGGCTCCCTCGTCGGCTCGTTCTTCGCCTCAAGGGTCATCAGGCGGCTCGGGTTCGGCCCGGCCATCATCTGGACTGCGACGGGCGCATCGATCGTCGGCGTGTTGACCCCGCTGGCAGGCGGGCCTCTTGTCCTCGCGACGCTGATGGTGTTTCTGCCTCAGCTGATCGGCGACGGCCTCCAAACGGTCGAGGGCGTAGCCGAGCTGTCGCTCATCCAGGGCGTCGTACCGGACCGCATCCTCGGCCGGGTCAATGCGACCCTCGAGGTCTTCTCGCACGGGATTGCCTACCCGATCGGAGCCCTGACGGCTGCCGCTGTCGCCGGCTGGATCGGAGTCCGCGGCGGGATCGCCATCGGTTGGGCCGGGATGGCGGTGTCCATCCTGCTGCTCGTGCTTTCGCCACTTCCGCGGGTTCGGCAGCCCTCGGATGTGCCCGCCGTCGAGGACTAACCGATGGGCCGTCGGCCTCTATCAGCAGGGAATGTCATCTGGGCCTGACACGTCCCGAGCATCGCCACGAACTCCGGATCCGGCGTGACAGATGCGGCCGTGGGGATGACGAATGTGTTGCTTGCTTCGTGTAGCTGCCTCGCGAGGCGATCGTTGGTCAGAGTCGTCTTCGAGTACGTCATCCCCCTGGAGCGGTTCTCGACGACGAGCTGACCGTTGATCGTGCCCGAGTACTGGAGATCCCGCGGGCAACCTGATCCGCCTCCAGGAGCTGCGCTGAGCCCGTACGGCGATTGCAGCCATGACCTCCGCGGATTGCAACGTGAGGCCCACGTGGCTCGACGACTCTTGCGCCACACCCGGAGCTGGTCAGATGGTCACGTTCGCGATTTCGAGCTCGCGCCGGGTCCAGCCGATCAGCCGGCCGAGCGCGTCGGCGTCGAGGACGTCGCAGGCCCAGTCCCAGTGGATCGAGACGACGTCGCCGGCGGCCACCTCGCCGATGAAGCCATGGCCGTCGCGCCAGCCGGAGATCCGCTCGCGACGCGGCTCGCCGAGCTCCAGGCGGCCATCGACAAGAGCGAGCGGGACGGCGTTGACGATCAGCGCGTCGCCGTCACGCTCGAGGACTCGGCCCCAGCGAACTCGACATGAGTCCATGGTCCGGAGGACGTTGTCGACCTGTTCGCTCCGCATGAGCCCGACCTTCGGGAAGACGTCGAGGACGTGGAAGGCATGGCACGGCTTGGAGCCGGCCGGCGCCGTCGACTCCAGCCATTTCCAGGTGGGCTGGCCCAGCTTCGGCCTGAATCGGAGCCGGAGCGATTCGCCGAGGAGATTCGGCGTCACCGCCTCGAGCAGCGGGCTGCCGAGCCAGTAGGCGTCGACGACCTGCCGATCGAGCGGATCGGCGATGGTGTTGGCGCGGGCGATCAGCGCGAGGTACGGGTAGGCGCCCTCGAAACCGAGCGCGAGCTCGCGGAGCTCGCGCTCATCGCCACCCTGGCTCGCGTCGCCGAACAGGGCGGGCGCATCGTCCGGCCCACAAAGCCCGAGCCGGTTCGGCCCGTACGCGTAGCGGGCGAAGAGGACCGGCCCGCTGACCTGCGGGCGGGTGGCTTCAGGCGTCGGCAGCGGCACGGGTCGCACGAAGCCCGCTCGGACGGTAGGCGCCGATCAGTGCGACGAGCCCCGCCCCGGCGAGGACGAGCAGGTAGCCGACGACAACTCGCGGGTCCGGTGCGGTGCCCTTCGAGACGGTGGTGAGGACGCCGGTCACGACGGCGGCGACCACGAGGATGCTCGTGACGGTCGTGGCTGCCGCCAGGCGGAGGGCCGCGAACCACGTCGTGACATAGCCAGCCAGCAGACCCCCGGTGACCAGGACCCAGAGCCAGGCCTCGCCGCTGATCGCAACGAGCCCGCCGACCTTGCCGCTGATCGCGAGGTAGCCGACAAGGACGACCAGGCCGAGACCCATCCGGGCGGCACCGAGGAGCTGCGGCGTGACGTCGCTGAGAAGGCGCTTGGCGAGGACGACTTCGATCGACCAGAGGATCGTGGCGGCGGCGATCATCGTCTCGCCCGCCCCCCAGCCCATCCCGGTCGGCGGAGCGATGAGCGCCTGGCCGGCGAGCAGGATCCCGAGCGCCGCGATCGGGAGGTACCCGAGCCGCTCGCCGAGAAGGGGCACGGCCATGACGGCGACCCAGATGAACATCGTCTTGTGAATAAACGCCGCCGTCGGGGCGGTGGCAACGGCGAGTCCGCTGAAGAACAGGACGAACGGCACGCTGCCGCCGATGACCGCGATCGCGAGCAGGCCTGCCTGTCGACGCCCGTCGAGCGTGCGTGCCTCGCGGCCTGCGCCGGCGGCGAGGGCGAGTGCGACGAGGATGATCGCCGCGACGCCGTTCTTGGCGGTCGTATACACCGCGGCGTCGGGCACGAGCTTGACCCCGAACGCATTGAGGTAAACTGCGAGGCCGCTGATCGCGGCCGTGCCGAGGGCGAGCAGGGCCCCGCGCTGGGTGCCATTTAGAGAGCTCAATCCTGTCATGGTTCCGTCAAGCCTCCTGCTGGTCGGCGACCGCATCCGAATGTGCCGTCTCTTCCCTCATCGCCTCATCAAGCATCTTCCGAATCTCCTGCGCTTCGTCGGGATCGAGGATCCGAAGCACGGCGCCGGCGTTCACGACGACCCAGTCTCCGACGGCCGTCTCGGGGACGAGCATCGTCGAGGCGCGCCGCGTCCGCTGGTCGGTTTCCACCAGCGCCATGTCGCCGACGACTTCGAGGACCTGCCCCGGGTAGGCTACGCACATGGCTCGAGGAAACGTGCGCGGAGCGGCGGAGCGCTCGATTTGGCGCCCGTCACGCGACGTCTAACCGTCCGCGTGGATCGGCCCCAGTACTCGTACCGATGGGCCACGGACGACAAACTCCCTTCCCCTGGATCGGCTCATGGCCGTCTCGCGACTGTACGCCGGTCGTGCTCTGAGGCCCGGAGCTGGGAGTATGCGCCGATTGGCGCCGCCGAGCCGGGGCCGGCCGGGGCGCCGCCTGGGGCCCTCCGACGCATCTCAAGCGGGCCGAAGATCCCGTGACACGCGGCCCGACGAATGCTAGGGTGCGACATAGGCAGCCACGCCCCCGGAGAGCTCGGTCCGGCGCGCTCCTGCCAGCCTTCGGAGACGCCGTGACCGTCGCTCGAGCCAAGCCCTCAGCCCCGAGCGAGGATAAGCGCTGGCGGATCGTCGAGACGCGGATGCGCCGCCTCGGGAACCGACCCGACGCCGTCATCGAGGCCCTTCATTCGGCGCAGGAAGCCTTTGGTTACCTCGACGATGACGCGCTGCGATATGTCAGCGACAGTCTGTCCGTTCCGCCCTCGAAGGTGTTCGGGGTCGCCACCTTCTATCACTATTTCACCCTCAAACCGCGAGGCGAGCACACCTGCGTGGTCTGCACCGGCACGGCCTCCTACATCAACGGTGCGCTCGAGGTGCTAGCGTCGATCCGGGCGGCGCTCGACGTGATTCCAGATGAGACGACCGCCGATGGCAAGCTCTCCCTCGTGACCGGTCGGTGCTTCGGCTCGTGCAGCCTCGCGCCCGCGGCGATCGTGGACGGCGAGGTCCAGGCCCGCGTCCACGCGGGCGACCTCGTCAATCGGCTCCGGGCCCTGTGACCGAGCAGCCGGCGACCACCAGCCGTCTCAAGCCCTCGCCTCGACGACACGTCGAAGGTCTGGTTCCGACTGGCCCGATCCGCGCATCGGCGTACGTCTGCGAGGCCGTCAGCTGCCTCTCGACGGCGTCCCACGACATCCTCACCGGACTCGTCCAGCTCGCCAGCACGAACATGAGCGACGTGGCCGTCAAGCGGGTCGGCTGTCTCGGGCTCTGCGCCGCCGGGCCACTCGTCCAGATCCCGGAGACCGGGGAGCTCTTCAGCCACGTACGGCCGGATGCGCTGCAGCCCATCGTCGAGGCACTCGCGGCGGTGACGCCGGCCGCCGCCCGGGTCCCGGAATCCGCTTTCTTCGAGCGGCAGGTCCGGATCGCGACCGAGAATTCAGGGCGGATCGACCCGGAGAGCCTCGAGGACTACGTCGAGTCGGACGGCTATGCAGCGCTCCGCCGCGTCCTCACGACGATGACGCCTGCCGAGGTGCGCGACGAGATCACGAAGAGCGGCCTGCGCGGCCGGGGTGGCGCGGGCTACCCGACGGGTCTCAAATGGAACACGGTCGCAAAGGCAACCGGCTCGGGCAAATACGTCATCTGCAACGCCGACGAGGGCGATCCGGGTGCATTCATGGACCGGAGCATCCTCGAGAGCGACCCGCACCGGGTCCTCGAGGGGATGGCGATCGCGGCCTATGCGGTCGGGGCCAGCTTCGGCTATGTGTATTGCCGCGGCGAGTACCCGCTCGTCGTCAGCCGAATTCGGACGGCGATCCGAGACGCCACCCAGGCCGACTATCTGGGCAGCACAATCATGGACACCGAGTTCTCATTCGAAGTCGACGTCCGGCTCGGCGCCGGCGCGTACGTGTGCGGCGAAGAGACGGCGCTCATCGCCTCGATCGAAGGTGGACGGGGCACACCCGTCCC
>JBBSCI010000062.1:0-15990 GCA_038250445.1 Candidatus Limnocylindrales bacterium
CGCCGGACGGGGGCGTAGATTCAGGTCGTGGAGGGCGTCCCGGCCTCAACGGCACGTGCATCGCTGGCCGTAGTCCTGGCGGTCAAGCTGGCGACAGTCGGACTGCTGGCGTGGGCCGTCATGAGCCCGACATTGCCGCAGTTCCAGGGCAAGGCGTTCACGGGTCGGGCGATCGCGTATCCGATCGCGTTGCTCATCGTGCCCGTCGGCTGGTGGTTGTTCGGGCGCCGCCGGATCCGGTTCCCGTTCGCCGCCGACATCCTGTTCGGGCTGCCGTTCCTCATCGATGTCGTCGGCAATGCCCTGAATCTCTACGACACCATCGAGTGGTGGGACGATGCGAACCACCTCGTCAACTGGGCGCTCCATACATCAGCCGTCGGGCTGCTTCTCCGCTACGGTCAGTGGACCCCGGCGACGCGCGCCGCCCTCGCTTTCGGCTACGCGGTGACGTCGGCGGCGCTCTGGGAGTCGCCGAATACGTCACGTTCGTCCCGAACTCGCCGGAGGCAGCCTCCGCGTACGCTGATACGCTGCTGGATCTAGCCCTCGGGATGGTCGGCGGACTGGTGGGCGCGATCGTGACGAGCCGGCTGCCGCAAGGGGGATTGTCGCCTGCGGGCGGGTCGTGACGGCTCGAATAGTTGTCAGACCGATACGGACAGCGCTAGCGCGCGACCAGGCGAGCTGATCCCGGCTCGCATGGTCAGCGATCGCGGCGTGGGCGTGCTCGTTCGGATCCTCCGCCGTACGGTGCCAACCCGGTGACCGCAGATTTGCGCCCTTGGTAGTCGTTCCGCGACCAGCTGCGCGGCTGGCGAGGCTCATTGGCGCATCCGGGTCGCAATGTTCGAACAAATGTGCTACTATCCGTCCTTCGCCATTGTGGCGATGCGCCCGTGTGGTCGACCAGCTTCTCGAACTGACCGTGCGACCGACGCAATTCGTTCGAGAAGACTGTGGAGGTCAATATGACCACCGGAACCATCAAGAAGATCGTCGCTGACCGCGGCTTCGGCTTCATCACCGCCGAGGACGGGAAGGACTACTTCTTCCACCGCGACGGCCTCACCGCTTCGCTGGACTTCGACCGCCTCAACGGCGGCGAGCGCGTCCAGTTCGACGTCGAAGAGGGACCGAAGGGCGCTCGCGCCAAGAACGTCCAGACCGCCTGACCCAGGCACTGACAGACCGTCCGCAACTTGCGGGCGGTCTTTTAGATTCCCGGGGCGGCCTACAGTCTGCCTGACTGAACCAGGGAGGGACCGTGACCGAAGAGACAGCGCAGGGATCGATCATCGGGTTCGACGACCTGGAGCACAGCGAGCATTCCCACGAGTTCGTCGGCGCCGAGCACGGCGACGTGCCCTTCTCGATCATCTTCGTGCACTCGAGGCCGGACGGCGGGCCGAAATTGCATCGCCACCCGTACCCGGAGGTGTTCGTGGTCGAGTCGGGCCAGGCGACGTTCCAGATCGGCGACGAGACCGCGGTCGTAGAGGGCGGCCATGTTGTCGTCAGCCCGCCGGGCGAGGCGCACGGCTTCACGAACACCGGCGCGGGCGAGTTGCGCGTGACAGCGATCCACGGCGCCGGTCGCTTCAACACCGAGTGGTTGTCGGGCCCCGATCCGGTCTGGACCTCGAAGCCCAAGGATTGACGCCGAGCTCAGCTGCGGCGGTGCCCGTCCGAGACGGGAATTGTCACGGGCGCCATTAGAGTGAGCCGCGACCACGAGGTGGCGTGACAACACGCACGTCACGTGTCGCGGTTGTGGGAGGAGGGCGCTCAGTGTCGCAATCATCCCGCGAGTCGCTTGCGAGCAGGATCCTGGTGCCGGTCCTCGTCGCAGTGCTCATTGCGGTGCTCGTCGGCGGGTCTGCGCCGTGGTGGATCAAGGTCCTATTTCCCGGGTCAGTCGAGACGCCATCCCCTACGGTCGTTGTGCCGACGGTCGTCGTGCCAACGTTCGGCCCATCGGTGGGCGGATCGTTCGGGTCGTCCAAACCCACGTCGCCATTGACCGGCTGTGTCCTGACGATCAAGAACCCATTCGTCACGATGCACGAATCAGCTGACATCCAGAGCACCGAAACCGGAGATGTACCGCCCGGCGACTACCAGACGTCGGGCACGACGGTCGTGGACTTTGCCGGCAAGTCCCAGCGCTGGTTCCAGGCCACCGCCTTGGGGCGGACCGGCTGGATCGAGTACAACACGATCGAAGTCGAGTCGAAGTCGGCGGAATGCCCATGACGCATCCCGGGGGCGTCGCGGTTGACTTCTATACCTGGGTACAGGTTTATCGGGCCCTCGACGTCGTCCCACCCGAGATCCAGGAGATGTTCGACCTGTCCGCCCATCGGCGCCGCACCAGCGAGCTGCAGGCCCACGCCGACGCGAAGATCAAGGACATCGACGGGCGGATTGCCCAGTTGCGTGCGATGCGCGCCGGCCTGGTCGACGTCATCGCCGCAGACTGCGACTCCCTCCAGAACTGCTCGGTCGGGTTCGGTCGCCCGTTGCCGTTCACGGACATCGGCGGCAGCCCGCCGATCTGAGGCACGGGCTGACCTCGCGACATCGCTGTCAATCGGTCCAGCCGGGGCCTCCCCAGCCGAGCCAGCGCGTCGGTCTAATTCGAATCGGTTGGCTGTGGATCGCGGCGAAGCGGTCGATGGAGGTCATAGCCTGTTGGAGTTGCGTCCGATGCTTGCGGGCGAATCGATCTGGCAGGGTTCCAGCCGCAGGCCCGGACTTGAGCGCCGCTTCCGCCTCGATGACCTCGACGTCAAAATCGGCGTCGGGCGCCCCAATCGCGAGCATCACCCGCGGATCTCGGCGGACATTACGCACCTTCTGAGCGTTCGGCTTGCTGAGGACGACGAGCGCGCCGTCCTCCCAGGCGATGTCAATACCCGGCGCCGATACCGATCGACGCGCCGAGCTCAGCAGGCGGCCCAGACGCAGCGGGACATCCTGGCGGCCGCCGGCAAGCTCTTCCGCGAACGCGGTTACGCCGGTACGTCGATGCCGCTCCTCGCTGGAGAAGCCGGGGTGGCCATCGAGACCATCTACCGCGCGTTCGGCAGCAAGGCGGGCTTGTTCAAGTCGGTCGTGGACGCTGCCGTTGCTGGCGGGGCGACTCGAGCCGACATGCCCGTCGAGCAGCGGCCGGCGATCCGCGCCGTGATCGAAGAGTCGGATCCACGCCGCCAGATCGAGCTGTATGTCGCGACCCAGCCGGGCATCCACCGTCGGTCTGGGCCGCTGCTTCGCGCACTCGTTGGAGCTTCCGCGACCGACCCGGAGCTTGGGCGCCTGTGGGATGAGATCGAGGCCGCGCGACTCGCAGGACAGGGCCGCTTCGCCGGCCTGCTCGCGGAGCGGGGGACCTTGCGGCCGGGGCTCTCAGTCGAGGAAGCGACTGACCTCATCTGGGCGCTCTGCTCATTGTCAGTTCACGACCTGCTGGTCGTGAACCGTAGCTGGAGCGAAGAGCGATACCAGGCTTGGCTGACCGCGACCCTGGTTCGTGAGCTCGTCACCTAGGGCCGACGGGGGGTCAGTCGTCGGCCAGCCCTTCGAGGAAGGTGACGAATCGAGCCACGTCACGTTCGGTGGACGCGATGCCGACCGAGGCGCGCACGGCGCCCAGCGCCTTCCCGGGCAGCAACCGCCCCAGGTCCTCGAAGGTGGGCCACCTGCCGAGGGCGAAGAGGGTATCCATCTCGGGCGCGGTGATGCCACGGGCCGTCTCGCTGGCGCCGGGATTGCAGAAACAGCCGGTCCGCAGCGAAATGTTCTGCTCGGCGGCACGGGTTTCGACGTTCGAGAAGCCGACGACTCCGCCAGTCGAATCGAGCACGTTGAAGGCGATCGTGCCTCCACGGTCGCGGTCGTCGGCTGGTCCGTGCAGCCGGACCAGTGGGGCGCCATTGCGATGGCGGAGCGTGGCCATGCGATCGAGCAGGAGGCGCGTCAGATGCCACACTCGTCGATGGATCGTCTCCACGCCAACGGACTCCAGGTATCGCAGCCCGATCTCGATGGCGGGCAGCCCGAGGTAGTCGATGGTGCCGTCCTCGAAGCCCGTCTCGCCGCTGGCGAGCCTGTGGCGCGGCACCACGACTGACGCCAAGTCGATCGTCCCGCCCGCGAACCACGGCCGTTGCAGGCGAGCCAGGGCATCGTGGCGGACGATGAGGGAGCCGATCCCCGTCGGGTAGCCGAACGCCTTGTACCACGACACGGCGACAAAGTCGGGGCTCCACCGGGACAGGTCGAGGCGGTTCGTCGGCACGAACGCGGACGCGTCAAGCAACACGTCCCAGCCACGCTCGCGCGCGTGGATCACCCAGTCGAGCGGATGCTGGACGCCCGAGTAGTTGGACTGGGCCGGGTAGGCGAAGAGGCGGGGTGAGCCCTCGAAGGCGCGATCGAGGCCGGCGCGGACCTCCGTTTCGTCCACGCGGAGGCTGGGTGTCAGCAGGGGCACGTACGTGACGTCGGCGCCGCGCGAACGCGCGAACTCCCTGACGCCGTTGACCGAGTTGTGGTTGTCAGCGCTCAGGAGAAGCCGACTGCCGGCGGTGAACGGATAGGCCTCGCCGACCAGCTTGATCGCGGCGCTCGCGTTGGCGGTGAAGATTACTGTGTATTCGTCGGGCGACGCGTTGAGGAACGCCAACACGGCCACGCGGGCTCGTTCGGCCAGGTGCGTCGCGGCCCGCGACGTGGGATTGCTCGAATGGGGGTTCCCGAATACCCCGTTGCGAAGCAGCTCCTGATGCTCTCTGAGCTGCGACTCGGCGTACAGGCCGCCGCCGGTGTAGTCGAAGTACGCCTGGTCATGCTCGTCGAGTCGGGCGTACTCCAGCGCGCGCAGCGCCTCCACTGCGCCGGCATCCCAGTCCAAGTTATGCGCGCCGGACGAGACTCCCGCCAGGTCGACCGCAATCGGCCGACCACGCACGCGGGAGGTGACGATCGAAGGCGGCCGAATCATGATCCCCTGCACCCCATTGGCGGATCATGCGCGCCGAGCCAGCCGGCGAAAGTAACCTATGTTCCAGCCTGTTTGACATCCATGCGATAGCTGGACGGCTCTCAACATCGCCCATTCCGTCCCGGAGGCACACATGACCGACAACATCGACAAGCTGGCCGCCGAGTATCACGACTTCCGGCAGGAAACGTGGCCGACCTACGCCCATCTGCAGGGCGACTATCGCTTCGCGGGCCAGTTCGAGGATGTCAGCCGTGCCGCCGAGGACCGCGACATCGCGAAAGGCCTTGAATTCGCTCGGCGAGCCGAGGCGATCCCGAGTGACGGTCTCGATGATCAGCAGCGGACCAGTCGGTCCGTGCTGGCGTGGGACGCGAACGCGCGCTCCGACTTCGCCGAGGCGCGACTTGAGGAACTCAACGTCGACCCGATCTCAGGGCCGCAGGTGATGCTGCCGATCTACCTCCCAAAGCTTGGCCTGCCGACGGCCGAGGTGGCGGAGGCGATGGTCGACAAGTTCCGCGGCATCGCCGACGCGTTCCGGGCCTCTGGCGACAGGCTGCGGGAAGGCCTCGGGCGTGGACGGGTACCGGCGCGGTTCGCCGTCGATGGGACGATCGAGCAGATCGATGCCTGGCTCGGTGGCTCGCTCGACGAGGATCCGCTGCTCGGGTTGGGCCCGACGCCGGAGGGATTCGACCGCGACGGCTGGCTCTCCCGCCTGAAGGGCGTGGTCGCCGACGATATCCGTCCGGCGGTGGCCGGCTATCGCGATATCCTCCGCAACGAGCTGGTCGCCGCGGCCCGACCCGATGAGCACGCCGGGCTGAGCTGGTTGCCCGACGGCGAGGACACCTACGGCCGGGCCGTCCGCTTCTACACGACCGTGGATCGCTCGGCCCGCGAGATCCACGACATCGGGATGGCGCAGGTCGAGAAGCTCGCCGGCGAGTATCGCGCCCTCGGGCCGGAGGTCGTGGGGACGAACGACCTTGCGACGATCTTCGAGCGGATGCGCTCGGATCCCGCGTTGCATCACACCGACGGCGCCGAGATCGTGAGGGCCTCCAAGGCGGCGATGGCCAAGGCGCGGGCAGCGATGGGCGACTGGTTCGGGATCGTCCCGAAGTCGGACTGCGACGTCGAGGAGGTCAAGGCCGGCCCGAGCGCCTACTACTTCCCGCCGGCTAAGGACGGCTCGCGCGGCGGCGTCTTCTTCATGAACACGTCTGAGCCCGAGGCCTGGGGCCGGTTCGACATCGAGTCGACGTCGTACCACGAGGGCATCCCCGGCCACCACCTCCAGCTCGCGATCGCGGCCGAGCTCGAGGGGATCGCCGAGTTCCGCAAGTGGAGCTTCATCGCCGCGTACGGCGAGGGCTGGGGTCTGTACACGGAGCGGCTTGCCGACGAGATGGGCCTTTACTCGACGCCGACCGACCGGCTCGGGATGCTGTCAGCCGACTCGATGCGCGCCTGCCGGCTCGTCGTCGACACCGGCCTCCACGCGCTCGGCTGGAGCCGCCGTCAGGCGATCGACTACATGCTCGACAACTCGCCGATGCGCGAGGGCCACGTGACCGCCGAGATCGATCGTTACATCGTGACGCCGGGACAGGCCCTCGCCTACATGATCGGCCGGCTCGAGATCCAGCGGATCCGGGCGGAGGCCGAACGGAGGCTCGGCGACCGGTTCGATATCAAGCAGTTCCACGACACGGTGCTCGGATCGGGCGGCGTCCCGCTGCCGCTTCTCGGGCAGCTTGTCGAGGAGTGGGCGGCGCGGTGAGCGCGCAACCGGCGCAGCCCGTCACCCTCCGCCAGATCACGGACGAGAACCGCGCGGCCGTGAGTGCGTTTCACGTCGCGCCGGACCAGGAGCAGTTCGTCGCCGGCGTGGAGCAGTCTCTCGCGGAGGCCGCAACGACGCCGCGGGGCAATCCCTGGTACCGGGCGATCTATGCGGGCGACGAGCCGGTCGGCTTCGTGATGCTCAGCTGGGACGTGACGCCATCGCCGGGGATGCGCGGTCCGTAGTTCCTGTGGCGGCTGCTCATCGAACAGCGTCACCAGCGGCATGGCTACGGACGGGAGGCGCTGCGTCATATCATCGACCTCGTTCGCGCGGAGGGAGCCAGCGAGCTGCTGACCAGCTATCAGCCCGGCGACGGCGGGCCGTGGCCCTTCTACGAGCGCTTCGGCTTCCTGCCGACCGGCGACATCGAGGACGGCGAGGTCGTCCTGAGCCTCGGACTCGCCACAGAGACGGTTGGATGACGTCGCGGACCTATCGTCCCGCGTAATCGCCAATCGCGATCCCACCGCGCCGGATCTGACCGGGGAGCGACGTCCAGAGGAGGGAAGCTCATGGCTCCGCTGCCGCTCGTGTACATTCATGGGGCCGGGCCACAGGCGCCTGCTGCTGCCTTCAAGCACGAGTGCGACACGCTTCTGTTCGGGCACGACATGCCCTCGACCAGGGTCGGCCACTACGCGGGTGTCAGGTGGCCGCCGGCCACGGGCGGTGGGGCAGCCGCGGCGCCACAGCGTTCGAATCGAGCTCGTCGGGTTCGGGCCATCCGGTCCACGGTGGAGCCATCACTCAGCCCGACCGACGCCGCCTCGGCGATCGTGACTGCCACGCTGACGTCGCCCGGACCTCGCGGCCGGGGCGCTGCAGCGGAGGCCGCGGCCCGCCCGTCGGCCGCCGAGGTGGCCGAGGCGACGCGTCTCGTGGAAGAGCTCTATCGGGAGGCGGACCAGATTGCCAGCCGGTCGCCGACGCCTCGCGCCGGACGAGCGCTGGGCGCCGTGAGTTTTCCCGACCCGATCTTCCGCTTCGTCGTCGGCAAGTTCGCCAGCGACGTGATCGATTATCTCTACGGACCGTTCAAGGAGGCAATGCGCGCCCCGGTCCGTCAGGCCCTGTTGAAGACGCCGGCGCCAAAGGTGATCGTGGCCCACAGCCTCGGCACGATCATCACCTACGACGTCCTCTCCGAGCCCGCGCTGGCCGGGCTCAAGGTCGATCTCCTGGTCACCGTCGGCTGCCCACTTGGCATCGGCAACGTTCAGAAGCTGTTGCGCGACAAGGGTGGCCGCCCCAATCCCGTCCCCAAGTCGCTGACGGCGTGGTCGAACTTCGCGGACCGCTTCGATCCCGTTGCGCTCGAGGCGACCCTGAGGGACGAATTCGATCCGCCGAAGAACTTCGCGAAGGACGAGGAAGTCAACAACCCCGCCCGCAACAACCACGACCTGCCCGGATATCTGTCAATCGGGATCGTCCGCTCGACGATCGTCAGCGCGGCGGGGTAGAGCGCATGTCATGAGGATCCGCGTCACCCAGATGATCCAGGACCCGGAGATCTCGAAGCTCTCCGTTGGCCGACTCGTCGAGGACTGGACGATGCTCGACGAGGACCACTACCTCAACGGCCCGATCACACCGCGCGTCGCCGTCGTCGATCTCAACCCGAACACCGAGAAGCTCGAGGCGGGTGCGGTCTACTTGACGCCCGAGAAGGGCCAGACGCTGGGCAGGTACAAGGTCGACAAGGAGGCCGTCACCTCGAACCACTTCATCCAGGTCAGCGTGTTCGCCACGGTCTACCGCACGATGTACATGTACGAGCAGAAGGACACGCTCGGCCGAAAGATCACGTGGGCGTTCGACGCGCCCCAGTTGCTCGTCGTCCCGCGGGCCGGCTGGATGGCAAACGCGTACTACGAGCGCCGCTCGCACAGCCTCCAGTTCTTCTCGTTCCTCGCGCGTGGCAAGACCATTCACACGAGCCTGTCACGGGACATCGTTGCCCACGAGACGGCCCACGCCCTGATCGACGGCATCGACCCCGACCTGTACGACGCGCTCGATCCCCAGTCGCTTGCGCTGCACGAGGGCATCGCCGACCTCACCGCGATGCTGATGGCGTTCAGCAGCGGAAGCCTGAGCCAGGCCGTCCTCGACCAGACCCACGGATCGATCGAGACGTCGACGGACTTCAGTTCGATCGGAGAGCAGTTCGGCAGGGCTCTCGACCCGAGCGGCAGGGCCGGCTGGCTGCGAAACCTCCTCAACGAGGACAAGCTCAAGCCCAACGGTCGCGCGGCCGACGAGCCCGAGGAGCACGAGCTCAGCCAGGTGATCAGCGGCGTCCTGTACCGCTTCATGTGCGTCCTGCATGCCCATTTCAAGCAGGAGTTCGCCGCGCAGCTGCCGGACGATTTCTCCGTTTCCGGCAAAGCGCTCGCCGTCGCGGCCAGCCAGTTCAAGCGAATGGTCCTGCGGGGCCTCGACTATCTGCCGCCAGGCGAGGTCACGTTCGCCGATTTCGGGCGGGCAATCCTCGCGGCCGACCAGGCGGCGTTCGACGACGACACGTGGCGCGTCTGGCTGCGCGAGAACTTCGTCGCACGCGGCATCGTGAAGAGGGAATCGGACCTCGACGTCACGACGAACGTCGAGAACAAGGCAGTCAGCGAGGTAGATCTCCGGGGCCTCGTCGACAGCCCTTGGGCGGCCTACAACTTCGCCGACAAGAACCGCGACCTGCTCGGGATCCCGATGGACGCCCAGTTCGAGGTCCTCAAACGAGTCGTCGTCGACGGCCGCTTCGAGCTCCCCGGAGCGGGCGGCGATCCCAAGAGCGACGGCGCTGGCGTGCCCGTCAAGGAGCTCCTCTTCAAGGTGCGATGGAGCATAGTGGAACCCAACCCGCCAGAGCTTGGCGCCTCGAGAGACCGTCGCGTCCAGACCGGCGCGACCCTCGTTATCGATTGGAACGAAAAACGGATCAGGTCGCTCCTCCGACCCCTGAACTTCAAGGGTCGGAAATCAGCCCGCGACGAGATGCTCCGGCGGTTGATCGAGCGTGGCGTCGTCGAAGTGAGCGAGCCCGACGAAAAGGCGAGCGGCGGGACGATCGGGACCGGCATCGACGCAGTCGTGACCGACGACATCCTGAGGGTCCACAACACGGCTCGGCTGCTGCATATCGTCAGGGACATCGACGAATGACGGAGCTCGTCGTCCGCGTTTACGACGTCCGGTTCGGCGACGCGGTCCTCGTGACGATCCCCGACGAGGCGAACGGGCAACCGGTCAATCGAACGATCCTGTTCGACTTCGGCAACGCCCTCGGGACGGACGGCGGCCAGGACGACGTGCTGGGGCCGGTGATGGACGACATCATCGTCAGGCTTGGCGGCAAGGCGCTCGACCTGTACGTCATGACGCACGAACACCTGGACCATGTCCAGGGCCTCTTCCATGCCGCCGATGCCCTGAAGAAGACGATCAAGGTGAATCAAGCCTGGCTGACGGGGTCGGCGGCTCCCGGCTACTACAAGACCCACGAGCAGGCCAGGAAGCAGAAGATCGCGGCCCTCGCCGCCTACGACCAGACCGTGTCCCGCCTCGCCGCCACCGCGTCGGCGTCGCCGGCGGTCAACGTCCTCCTCGCGAACAACGACTCGAAGAAGACCTCAAAGTGCATCGACTACCTGCGTCAGAAGCTCACGGACCCCGGCAATGTCCACTACGTCGACCGCACGACCGATCTGGCGAACCTCCAGCCGGCGACGTCGGCGACCATCACGCTCTGGGCGCCGGAGGAAGACACCGCCGACTACTACGGCAGGTTCAAGCCGATGGCGGCCGGCCTGCGGATCGGGGACACGTTCGACTTCGACGACCTCGATGGCCTGAAGGTCAAGGAGGAGGAACTGCCGCGCCCACCTGCCGGTGTCGATGCCGGGGCCTTCTACAACCTCCTCGACGTCCGTCACGACGCTTCGACGACGCTCCTCCAGATCGACCAGGCGGCGAACAACACCTCGATCGTCCTGTTCCTCGAGTGGAAGGGCTGGAAGCTACTGTTCACCGGTGACGTCGAGACGCGCGGCTGGAAGACGATGGATCGGCTCGGCCTGGTCCAGCCCGTCGACTTCATCAAGGTCAGCCATCACGGCAGTCACAACGGGATGCCACCCGATGACATCCTCGACAAGGTTCTGCCGCTGCCCGCACCGGGCGCGAAACGACCGCGGGCGGCCGTCTCGACCTACCCAAAGACCTACAAGGGCGTCCCGGACAAGAAGGTCAGCAACGAGCTCAGGAAGCGGACGGACCTGACGTCGACGCGCGACCTCGCCCCGGGCGAGCTGTTCATCGAGTACAAGTTCGCGTCATCGGGTCCGCCAGCCTGACGTCGTCCGAACCGTGAGCGAGGAGTGGACGTGGCCAAGACAAAACCAGGACCCAACTCGATTGACCGAAAGCAGCTCGAGCGCCTCATCTTCAAATCGACCGCCCTCCGGCGGTTCACCCAGGACTCGCCGATCCTGCCCGACGTCTGGTTCGCTTACGGCACCGATCCTGCCGCGCGGCTCGATCTACTGCTGACACCCAACCGGAAGGGAGCGTCGAACGGGCCGGGCGAACTGTTCGGCGCCCTGATGGAGAGCCTCGACCCCGAGGCGAACCTCGCCTACAACCAGTCCACGGTCGCCGCCCGGCTGACGTTCCGAGAGCTGGTTCGGCACATCCTGCCGTTGGCCGTGTGGCGAGGCGAGCTCGGCGATGTCACCGATGCGTGGATGAAACTTCCCGCCGCTTCCAGGGAGGAGCGGATCGCAACCGCCAAGGCCCTCAGCGAGTTCGAGGCCGGAAAGACGAAACGGCTGACGTCCGAACGACCACCGGTCAAGGCGACGGTACCGACGGTCCTCTGGGCGATCCGGATCATCGGCACGATCGAGTTGGCGCTTCAGGGCATTCTCAAGGCAGAAACGCTCGAAGAGCCCTTGTCCGAAGAGCGAGCCCTCCTCCTCGTCGACACGGTCGCGGGCATGATCGATCCCAAGGTGAAGACCGCGCCGTTGGTGTACAGCGCCAGCCGCAACCGGGAGGCGAGCGTGACCGTGTTCCGTTCGGTTGCGACGATCAAGGCCGACGCGGCGCGGGGACTCTTCCCGGTCGACTTCCAGTCTCTTCGCTGGGCGGTCATCGACAGTGGGATCGATGCCAGGCATCCGGCGTTCCGCAAACGCGAGTACGCGGCCGACGAGACCGGCCGACAGCAGGCCAGGTTCTTCGCCGAGCCATTCGAACTCCGCGACGGGGCCCCGGTCAATAACACGCGGATCGTGGAGACGTACGACTTCACGGCCACGCGCGAGCTGACCGACCTCCACCGCCTCGAGAACGACAAAATCGAGGACGAGGACCTCCGCAAACGGCTCGCAGCGAACCCGGATGCGACGGAGGATCTGATCGAGACCCTCCGCGAGAGGCGACCGATTCGCTGGACCCGATTCCTGAAGCTGCTCCAGGTACCCCACAACCCGACCGAATACGCCCAGCCGCTGCACGAGCACGGCACGCATGTCGCCGGAATTCTGGCGGGCGACTGGCGGCGGTCGGACATCACGGTCAATGACTGGCGGCCCCAGGATCACGACCTCATCGGAGTCTGTCCGGAGCTCCAGCTCTACGATCTGCGCGTCCTGGACTCGCAGGGGAACGGCAACGAGTTCGCCGTTTCCGCGGCCATCCAGTTCCTGCAGGGACTGACAACGGAGGTCGACTACCTCACCGTCCAGGGCGTCAACATGAGCCTCGCGATCCAACACGACGTGGCAAATTTCGCCTGCGGTCGGACCCCTGTCTGCGAAGACGCGGATCGACTGATCGACGCCGGCGTCGTCGTCGTCACCGCTGCAGGCAACGAGGGCTACCTGCGCAGCGCGACCGACTCCGGCGAAGCCAGCGAGGGCTATCGCACGGTGAGCATCACGGATCCCGGCAACAGCGAGTCGGTGATCACCGTCGGGTCGACGCACGGCTATCGGCCGTACGAGTTCGGCGTCAGCTATTTCTCCAGCCGCGGACCGACCGGGGACGGGCGGGCGAAGCCGGACCTTGTCGCGCCGGGCGAGAAGATCTGGTCGGCGGCACCGGATGGTGGCGTGCGGACGCTCGACGGTACGAGCCAGGCGACGCCGCACGTCAGTGGTTGTGCGGCGCTGCTGATGGCCCGCTACCACGAGCTCATCGGCGACCCCGCACGAGTCAAGCAGATCCTCTGCTCGACCGCGAGCGACCTTGGCCGAGAGCGCTACTTCCAGGGCCACGGGATGGTCGACGTCCTGCGAGCGATGCAGTCCATCTGACTTGTTCACCCTCGAGGCACTCCAGGCTGATCACGGCGAAGCGCTGCTCCTGCGCTTCGACGGCGCCACCAGGCCGCGCCTCGTCCTCGTCGACGGCGGCCCGGGCGGAATCTGGTCGACGAGCGTGCGTCCGCGCCTCGATGAACTGCGAAGTCAACTCCCCGCCGGAGCGCCGCTCAGTATCGACCTGGTGATGGTCAGCCACATGGACGACGACCACATTCGCGGGGTCCTCGAGCTGACCGATCGGCTCAAGCAGGCGGTCGCAGATCAGGAGGCTCCGCCCTATCGAATCGGCGAGCTCTGGCTCAACGCCTTCAGCGCCGACGACTTCCCGCCGGCCGAAGACGCCGCGCTGGGTTCCGCCGTCGTCGCGTCGGCGACTGCGTCCGTGGCCAGTGTTGGAGCGGAGTCAGCGGCGATCGTCGCGAGCATTCCGCAGGCCGAGGACCTGGCGAACGCGGCGACGGTGCTCGACATCCCGGTCAACCAGGCGTTCGACTCGGGCCGGGCGATGGCCACGCCGAGTGGACCCGTCGACGTCGATCTCGGCGACGGCCTGACCCTCTCGGTCATCGGGCCGAACGAGGGCCGAATCGAGGCCCTCCGCAAGAAGTGGGCTGCTTACGAGAAGGCCCGTCGCGAACGGGCCGAGATGGAGGTCGTCGCCAGTGCAGCGCTGAGTGTCGATCGGTCCGTTTACAACCTCAGCAGCATCGTCGCGCTGGCGCAAAAGGGCGGGCGGACGATCTTGCTGACGGGCGACGCTCGCGGCGACGACATCGTCGCGTTCCTCGAGGACGGCAAGCTCCTCAAGAACGGCGCGATCCACGTCGATGTGCTGAAGATGCCCCACCACGGGAGCATCAGGAACGTCATGAAGCCGCCGGAGCTCCTGGGACGCCTCACGGCGGACCATTACGTCTTCTCGGCGAACGGCAAGTTCGGCAACCCCGACGTCGCGACCCTCGAACTGCTCACCGCCGCCCGTGGCTCGGACGAGTACACGATCCACCTGACCAATACCGACAAGCTGCGCGACGACTTCTTCGCTGCGGACAAGATGAACAACCGGCGCTACAAGGTCGATATCCGGGCAAGCGACGGATTGGCGGTCACAATCGAGCTGTAGCGGGGCTTCCATACCGCCCGACCGCCAACCGTCGAACGAGAGGACGACCCGATGGATTGGACCCTGGAAGTCGTGATCCTGCCGGTCAGCGACATCGATGCGTCGATCGCCTTCTACCGCGACAAGGTCGGCTTCGATCTCGACCACGACACGCAGACCGACGGCATGCACCTGACCCAGCTGACGCCGCGCGGCTCCGGCTGCTCGATCGTGTTCGGTAACCTGCCGTCCCAGCGCGAGATGGCGCCGGGCTCGATGCGCGGCCTCCAGCTCGTGGTCGCCGACGCAGAGACGGCCCGCAATGAGCTGATGGATCGCGGGGTCGAGTGCAGCGAGATCACGGTCTTCGACGAGCGCGATGGCGGCACATTCTTCGGGTTCAGCGACCCCGACGGCAATACCTGGGGCGTCCAGCAGCTGAAGGTCCGCGCCGAGAAGCCGCTGATCCCGGAGGAGTACCGCGGCCGCTTCGGGGAGTGAGCGAGTGCGCACATTCTGCTACGACCCCGCGATCACCGAGCGCTTCCCGACGATCGTCGGCGGCGTCACCCATGCCGTCGGAGTCACGAACCCGACGTCGCCAGACGACCTCGTCGAGGCGTTCATGGCCGAGCAGTCTGCGGTCCTTGCCAGATTCGGCGCGACGCCGTTGTCGGAATTGCGATCAACACGTCGCCGCGGCCGTCGCTGATCTCGAGGCGTTGATAGGTCCCTACATACGGCCTGGGGCGATGGCTTCCGGAGTGATTGGTGGGTCGAAACCGACCTTCAACGACTCCTAGCGCGTGCGCGATGCTAGGCCTGCGGCGTCGGCGAGGATGCGAACCGCGAGGTCGACCGCGTCGTTGTTCGAAAGGCCTTGATCAACAACGAGTGACCGCCACGTCCAATAGGCAACGAGATGACCGGCGACGGCTCGCAGTCGCCTGCCATAGGCCCCGTCCACATGGCCGCCGATCAGTGCCCCGGCAATGGCAGCTCGCTCGGCTCTGATCGTCTGCTGCGTCGAGAGCGGCATCGCGTCGAAGTCCCGGTTGTTCGGGTAGAGATCGTCGGCGTTGTCTCGGTACCACCCGTACAGCTCGTCGAACGCCCGTCGAGCGCGTTCCTCGAGGCCAGGGATCGCGCCCCACGCGTGGATGTCGGGGGGTCGGTGCTCAGCCCGCCAATGACCTCGGCAGGCGACGAACAGCTCGTCGAGCGTGGGGAAGTGGCGGTACACGGTCAGCCGGGTGACGCCGGCCTCTTCTGCGATCGCGGCGATCGAGGTGTTTACAGGACCGATCGTCGTGTGCAGCCGGATCGCGGCGTCAGTGATTCGCTGGCGCGTCTCGTCGACGAGCTCTGCCCGCCGCTTCATTCGGTACGTCCGAGATTTCGCTGAACGCATCTGCTCACTCAATATTGACAGACGGGGTTCCCGGCATCCATGATACAGGCCTGTTCACCCGATTTGTGGAGGCTTTCGATGTCGATGCAGGGGCTGGTCGCGGTTGCGACCCGAGTCAAGGTCGTTCAACCAGGTGAGGGCCGCGTCGGTGGGCTCGCCCCAGGGGTCGGGGTCGTCTTCAAGATCGACGGCCAGGACACGGGCGGCGCGCTATCGATCGTCGAGCACCCGTTCGCCGTCGGCGCGCTCGTGCCACCGCATATCCACACGCTCGAGGACGAGTTC
>JBBSCI010000063.1:0-15924 GCA_038250445.1 Candidatus Limnocylindrales bacterium
GACCACATCGCCGACTCCGACCACATCGCCGACTCCGACCACATCGCCGACTCCGACCACATCGCCGACTCCGACCACATCGCCGACTCCGACCACATCGCCGACTCCGACCTCACCGCAGGCGCTTCCTACCGGGACGATCCCGGCCGGCACCTACGTGATGACTCCATTCGCGGGAGTCGATAGCAAGGTCAACGTCTGCCTTCAGCAGCCCGGCTGCATCGAGCCGGCTGCCGACAACGCCCGGGCAGAGTCCATCCGCCTCACGCTGACCGTTCCGGATGGCTGGACGTCGTCGGAGAACGCCAACATCTCGTTGCAGGGCAAGGCCGGTACCGCGCCCGACCACGCCTGGCTGTTCATCAACCGGGGTGCGTGGCTGCGGGCCGATCCCTGCCAGGGAGAACCGGACATCCCGGTCGGGCCGACCGTCGATGCGTTCGCCAATGCGCTTGCGGTTCATCCGATCCTCGACACGACGGCTCCCGTCGACGTCACGCTTGGCGGGTACTCCGGGAAATACCTGGATCTGCATGTGCCGTCGGACCTCTCCACCTGCCTTGCCTATTGGCCGTGGGAACCAGGGGTATACGCACAGGGGCCGGGCCACGAATGGCATCTCTGGATCCTGGACGTCGATGGCATCCGCGTGGTGATCCAGGCGATGGATTACGCCGCGACGTCGGCGCAGCACCAGGCTGAGCTCCGGGCGATGGTGGACTCGATCCAGATCGCACCCTGACCCACAGTTCCCGCCCATCGCCCAACCACTAGACTGGCCTCCTGAGGCTCAGGAGGCCAGTCTCTCGATGTTCTACGTCGCGCACGGCAGCATCCCGCAGCAGCGCCACACGCAGCACCGCGCGCCCGACGGCTCCCTCTACGCCGAGGAGCTGTTCGGAGTCGAGGGATTCACCGGTCGGTCGTCGATCCTCTACCACCTCGTCCCGCCGACGCGGACGCACAAGATCGAGCCCGTTCGGCGGGTCCAGCTGGAGGCGGCCGACGACGACCTCCACCGTCATCGGCTGACGAAGACCGGCGGCGTCGAGCCGCGCGGGGACGCGATCACCGGCCGGGTCCCGCTCTACTTCAACAGCGACGTGATCTTCGGTGTCGTCCGGCCTGCCGAGCCGATGCCGGAGGGCCGGTTCTATCGCAACGGCGTCGCCGACGAGATGCTCTTCGTCCACGAGGGGACCGGCGTCTGCGACACCGTCTTCGGGCCGCTCCGCTACGGGCCGGGCGACTACCTCGTGCTGCCAATCGGGACAACGTGGCGGCTCGAGCCGGACGCCGGGTCGGAGCAGCGGATGCTCTACCTCGAGGCGCCGTCGGAGATCGAGCCGCCGAAGCGCTATCGGAACGACTACGGGCAGCTCCTCGAGCACTCGCCGTACTCGCAGCGCGACCTCCACGCGCCCGACGAGGTCGGGCCTCGCGACGAGTCCGGCGACTTCGTCATCGACGTCCGATCGGCCGACCGGATCACGGCCTACCACTACCGGCACCACCCGTTCGACGTCGTCGGCTGGGACGGCTACCTCTGGCCGTTCCGCTTCAACATCGGCGACTTCCAGCCGATCACGGGGCGGGTCCACCAGCCGCCACCGGTCCACCAGACCTTCCAGGCGCGGAACTTCGTCGTCTGCTCGTTCGTGCCGCGCAAGTTCGATTACCACCCGCTCGCGATCCCGGCGCCCTACAACCACTCGAACATCAACAGCGACGAGGTCATCTACTACGTCGCCGGCAACTTCATGAGCCGCCGCGGCGTGGAGATCGCGTCGTTCACGCTGCACCCGGCGGGCATCCCGCACGGGCCGCACCCGGGCACGGTCGAGGCATCGATCGGCAAGGAGGCGACCGAAGAGCTGGCGGTCATGGTCGACACGTTCCACCCGCTCCGCATCACGAAGGCCGCGATGGACCTCGACGACGACCGCTACCCGTACTCGTGGTTGCCGCCCGAGGACGCCTCCGGCGAGGCCCGCGAGCTGAGCGAGCGCGGACCGGAGGCGTTCCCGGACTGAGCGTCGCTCCGGGCTCGCGGCGCAAACGTTCAGCGCGAAATCGCAGCCTGGCGCGCATCGGGCGATACTGGCCGCCCGACAAACCGACCCCTGGAGGCCCGAATGCCCGCCAAGTCCGCCGATCACTCGTTCCGGCGCTGTATCTTGGGCGGCGAGACCGTGTTCGGGCTCTTCCTCGATCTGACCTCGCCGGCCTCGGCTGAGCTCTGCGGCCAGGCTGGTTACGACTGGCTGCTCGTGGATCTCGAGCACGGGGCCGGCACGGAGGCGGATCTGCCGGACATGCTCAGGGCGATCGAGTCGACCGGCGCGGCCGCGATGGTCCGGACCCAATCCGGCGAGCGGATCAGGATCGGGCGGGCCCTCGACCAGGGTGCGACGGGCATCATGATTCCGCGGATGCAGTCGGCGGCCGAGGTCGCCGAGGCCGTGACGTACCTCCGCTACCCGCCAACCGGCATTCGCGGTGTCGCCCTGCGGACGCGCGGGGCCGGGCTGGGCACGGTCGCCCACGCAGACGTGGGGCGGATCGACGAGCGCATCGTTGGCATCGTCCAGATCGAGTCGATTGGCGCCCTCAATGAGGCCGATGCGATCGCGGCCCTCGACGGAATGGATGTCCTCTTCGTCGGCCCGGCCGATCTGACCCACTCGCTCGGGATCGCGGGCCAGTTCCAATCGAAGCAGTACCGCGAGGCCCTCGAAACCGTCGTTGCGGCGTGCCGAGCCCACGGCAAGTCCCCAGGCATCCTCGTCTACGACACCGGCGTCGTCCCGGGCCTGCTCGAGATGGGCTTCCGGTTCGTCGGGATCAGCGCCGACGGGGCGCTGGTCGCCGCAGGCGCTAAGGCCGCCCTCGCCGCCGTCCGAAGCTAGCCTGTCGCCGCCCCGCCCCGCCGGATCGCCCAGCGTTCTACTCGGCGAACGAGCCGTCGCTCGGACGCCGAGTCGCTCGCCCGGCGTTCCAATCGGCGAACGAGCGAGCGCCCAGCAGCTCGTAGGAACGCCCAGCGTTCAAAGCGACCCCGCGACCCCGCGACCCCGCGACCCGCGACCCCGCGACCCGCGACCCCGCGACGCCGCGACCAGCGCTCACCGCACCCCGGGCGTCAGTCGGGCAGCAATGCCACCACTTCGATTTCGACGAGGAAGTCGCCCGCGAGTTTCGTCCCGACCGTCGACCGCGCCGGGCGCGGCTCCGGAAAGTGGGTGCGGTAGACCGCGTCGTATGCCGGGAACAACGTCATGTCGGTGAGGAAGGCCGTGACTTTCACGACGTCGGCCAGGGTCGCCCCGGCGGCCGCCAGGACCGCGGTCAGGTTGTCGAGGACCTGGGCGGTCTGTGCCTCGATCGTGTCGCCGCCGAGCTTGCCGGTGGCCGGATCGATCCCGACCTGCCCGGCCGTGAACACGAATCCACCGGCGCGGATGCCCTGCGAATAGCTGCCGCCGGGCGTCGGCGCCCCATCAGTCCGGATCTCCGTCTTGGCCATCGGTCAGCTCCCTCCGCTCATCGCTCATTCGTCGGCCAGGCGGACGCCCGGACGGATCGCGCTGAACGCCTCGGTCGGAGCCTGGGCGATCAGCACGCCGACGATGATGAACGCCCCGCCGAGGAGCTGCGCAGGCCCGAGCGTCTGGCCGAACAACAACGCCGCGAGAACGATCGTCCAGATCGGCTCGATCGTGCTCACGAGGGCGGCCTGGGCCGCCCCGATCCGGCGCGCCCCGGCGTAGAACGTCTGGATCGCGATGAACGTTGCCACCACGCCGACGCCGACCAACCCCGGCCACGCCGCCGCGGGTATTCGGTCGGGGGTCACCGGCGCCCCGAACACGACGGCCCCGAGCCAGTACGTGGCCGCGGTTGCGCTGATCATCAGGGCGGTGACCGCGGCCGCGTCCGCGCCGTCCCCCGCATCGCGTCCGACGCTCTCCCGCCGTTCCCCGGACAGCCGCGCCGAGAGCACGATCCAGATCGAATAGATGATGGGCGAGGTGACGATGAGCCCGAGCGCCCCGATCGGCGGTATCGCGCCCTCGGGGATGCCGCCGACCGCAAGCGCAACGCCGACGAGGGCGAGCGCCAGGGCGAACCACGGACGGCGGCCCTCCAGCCGGCGGCCGACCCGCAGGGCGATGACCGCGACGATCGCCGGGTAGATGTAGACGATCAGCGAGGCGAGCGAAACCGGGACCTCCTCGAGGCCCGCGTAGTAGGTCCCGGAGTTGACCGTGTACAGGACGCCCAGGAGGCTAGCTGTGACAAGAGTCCGCCGATCGAGCAACCGAAGCCCGCGCCTCGTGTCCGGCCGGGCGAGCACCCAGAGCCAGGCGAGCAGCGCCCCGAACCCGAATCGCCACGCCGACAGGACGTGCCAGCTGACACCTGTCTCGTAGACGGGCTGGGCGAAGAGCCCACCCGAGCCGAAGCTGCAGGCGGACACCAGGATGAGGGCGATTCCCACGGCTCGGCGGCGATCCACCGCCGGAGGCTAGCAGGCACCAGTGCCGGGCCGCGCAGGCCGGACCGACTACACTTGCGCCGTGAGCGAACTCACCGAACGAGCCGTGACCGCACGTGTGCCATCCGTCGCGGACGAGCGCCTGAAAGGCCTCAGCCGACGGGAACCAGTGACGGTCCAGCCGGGCACGAGTCTTGCCGACTGCATCGCCGCAATCCAGCGGAGCGGCACAGGCGATTCTGTCTTCGTGACGAAGCCGGATGGCACGCTCGCGGGCGTCCTCACCGAGCGCGACATCTTCGGCGAGATCGTCGGTGGCAACGTCGATCTCGCCCAGCCCGTCGAGACAATGATGACTTTGAAGCCGCGTCACCTTCATCTCGAGGAGACGGTTCGGGACGCGATCGAGCTGATGCAGACGGGTCGCTATCGGAATGTCCCGCTGCTCGACGACGACGACCAGCTGATTGGCGTCGTCCGGCCACAGGACATCCTCAAATACCTGGCGGAAGCGTTCCCCGAGGAACTCCTCAACCTGCCGCCTCGACCACACCAGCGCATGCGCAAGGCAGAGGGCGGATGACGATCGACACCAAGGCAGTCGACCCCGAGCTCCAGGAGCTCGACCGCGTAACGATCCGCTTCGCCGGCGATTCAGGCGACGGGATGCAGCTGACGGGAACTCAGTTCACCCGGACCGCGGCTGTCTTCGGCAATGACATCTCGACTCTGCCCGATTTCCCCGCCGAGATCCGCGCGCCGGCAGGTTCGCTGCCCGGCGTCTCGGGCTTCCAGATCAGCTTCAGCTCGAGCGACATCCATACGCCCGGCGACCAGCCCGATGTCCTCGTCGCGATGAACCCGGCCGCCCTCAAGACGAACGTCGGCGACCTGCCGGCCGGCGGCGCGCTGATCGTCAACAGCGATGCGTTCACCCAGCAGAACCTCCACAAGGCCGGCTACGCCTCGAACCCCCTGACCGACGGCTCGCTCAAGCAATACGCGCTGTTCGAGATCCCGATCTCGACCCTCAACGAGCGCTCGCTCGAGGGGCTCGACATGACGAGCAAGCAGAAGGATCTGACGAAGAACTTCTTCGCGCTCGGGATCATGTTCTGGCTCTACGGTCGGGACTCGGAAGGGACGATCCGCTGGATCGACGACAAGTTCGGCAAGCGGCCGGTCGTCGCTGAGGCGAACAAACGGGCCCTCAAGGCCGGTTACGCGTTCGGCGAGACGACCGAGATCTTCCACACCCACTACCGGGTCGCGCCGGCCAAGCTGGCTCCCGGCACCTACCGCAACATCACCGGCAACGAGGCGACCGCGCTAGGGATGCTGGCGGCCTCGAAGCTGGCGGGCCGGCCGCTCTTCTACGGCTCGTACCCGATCACCCCTGCTTCGGACATCCTCCACCAGCTGTCCGGCTACAAGAATTTCGGGGTCAAGACGTTCCAGGCGGAGGACGAGATCGCCGCGATCGGTGCCGCGATCGGGGCGAGCTACGGCGGCGCCATGGGGATGACGGCGTCGTCCGGACCGGGCATCGCCCTGAAGTCGGAAGCGCTCGGGCTGGCAATCATGGTCGAGCTGCCGCTCGTCGTCATCGACGTCCAGCGCGCCGGACCGTCGACCGGGATGCCGACCAAGACGGAGCAAGCGGACCTGCTCCAGGTCATGTTCGGGCGCAACAGCGACTCGCCGCTGCCGATCGTCGCACCGGCCACTCCGGCGGAGTGCTTTACGCTTGCCATCGAGGCGTGGCGCCTCGCCCTGAAGTACGTCACTCCCGTCGTCTACATGTCGGACGCGTTCCTCGCCACCGGGGCTGAGCCGTGGCAGATCCCCTCGATCGCCGATCTGCCGGATATCTCGGTCGAGAACTGGACCGAGAAGGAGACGTTCCACCCGTACGACCGCGACCCGGTCACGCTCGCCCGCAAGTGGGCGATCCCGGGGACGCCCGGCCTCGAGCACCGCATCGGTGGCCTCGAGAAGGCCGACATCACCGGCAACGTCAGCTACGACCCGGACAACCACCACCGGATGCAGCTCCTCCGCCAGGCGAAGGTCGCCCGGATGGCCGACGACATCGCGCCGCTCGAGGTCCTCGGGCCGGATCGCGGCGACCTGCTGATCCTGGGCTGGGGCTCGACCTACGGCGCGATCCGGAGCGCCGTCGAGCGCCTCCAGGGCCAGGGCCGGAGCGTCGCCCACGCCCACCTCCGCCACCTCAACCCGTTCCCGACCAACACCGAGAAGGTCCTCCGGAGCTACCGCAAGGTGCTCATCCCCGAGGTCAACCTCGGCCAGCTGCTGCTCCTCATCCGCGGCCAGTTCCTCATCGACGCAGAGGGCTACAACCGGGTCCGCGGCAAGCCATTCACGATCGCCGAGATCGCAAGTCAGGCCGAGCGATTGCTCGGCGTCACGGAATAGATGCCCCATGACCGAACAAGAAACCTCGCCACCGCTCTCCCCGGAGAACGCCGCGATCATCCAGCTCACCCGGAAGGACTTCGTGTCCGACCAGGAGGTCCGCTGGTGCCCGGGCTGCGGCGACTACTCGATCCTCGCCCAGACCCAGAAGCAGATGCCGGAGTTCGGCGTGCCAAAGGAGAAGATCGTCTTCATCTCCGGCATCGGCTGTTCCGGTCGGCTGCCGTATTACATGAACACGTACGGCTTCCACACGATCCACGGCCGCGCCCCGACGCTCGCGACCGGGCTCAAGGCGGCCCGCCCGGACCTCATGGTCTGGGTCATCACCGGCGACGGCGACGCGCTGTCGATCGGTGGCAACCACGTCATCCACTCGATGCGCCGCAACGTCGACATCACGATGGTGATGTTCAACAACCGGATCTACGGCCTCACCAAGGGCCAGGCGAGCCCGACGTCTGAATTCGGCAAGAAGACGAAGTCGACACCGGCGGGCACGGTTGATACCCCGATCATGCCCCTGACGCTCGCCCTCGCCGCCGAGGCCTCGTTCGTCGCCCGCTCGGTCGACACCCACACCGAGCACCTACAGAAGACGCTCGAGCGGGCCGGCCGCCACAAGGGCTCGACCTTCGTCGAGGTCCTCCAGAACTGCAACATCTTCAACGACGGCGCGTGGCGCGACTTCACCGACCGTGAGGTGCGCGAGGATCGGATGCTCGTGCTCGAGCACGGCCAGCCGATGATCTTCGGCAAGGACCGCGACAAGGGCATCCGCCTCAACGGCCTCCATCCGGAGGTCGTCACGATCGGGGAGAACGGCGTCACCGAGGCCGACCTGCTGGTCCACGACGAGCAGGCCGACGAGCCTTATCTCGCGTTGATGCTGTCGCGAATGTTCTGGCCGGACTTCCCGGTCCCGGTCGGTGTCCTGCGAGCCGTCCCGCGCCCGACCCACGATCAGCTCGTGGAGGGGCAGATCGCAGCGGCCGTGGCAGCCCAGGGCGAAGGCGACCTCGCGGAGGCCCTGGCGAGCGGGGAGACCTGGACAGTCGACTGACCACGACAGACGAAGGGGGCGGAGGGATCGATGCGCTGTCCGCAATGCGGATTCGAGAACCTGATCGGGTCGGACATCTGCGACAACTGCGGGGCCGACCTCGCCGGCAATGACACGCCCCAGCCGGCGACGACCTACCGCGGGCCCGTTCTCGGCCAGCATCTCGACACGCTCGAGGTCGGTGAGCCGGAGATCATCGACGTTACCGCCGACGCCGACGAGGCCGTGAAGCGGATGCACGACAACGGCACCGACTGCGTCCTGGTGGTCGACGGCGGCCGGCTCGTCGGCATCTTCACCGACCGTGACGCCGTCCTCAAGGTCGCCGGCCGGCCGCTCGAGGCTCGGCCGATCGCGGAGCTCATGACCCACGATCCCGTCGTCGTCCGCCATGACGACACCGTCGCCGTCGCCATCAACAAGATGGCCGTCGGGGGCTTCCGCCACATCCCGATCGTCGAGGACGGCCGGCCGACGGGGCTCGTCTCGGCAAAAGACGTCTTCCGCCACCTCGCGCGAACGCTTGGCTAACGAGGTCCATCGAGCAGTGCGCGTCCTCGTTCTCGCCGACGACCTCATCTGGTCGACACGCCTCATTGCCCAGGTGCGGGCGGCCGGAGCCGATGCGGCCCCTGTACGAACGCTCGCGGCGCTCAACCAGGCGCTGCCAGTGGCGGATGCCGTGATCGTCGACCTGACGGCCCGGGCCTACGACGGGATCGTCGCCGTCCGCAAGGCGGCCGATGCCGGTCGGCGGGTCCTCGCAGTCGGCCAGCACGACGATGCGGAGCTTCGGCGGCGCGCGCTGGCGGCCGGCGCGGACCGCGTCCACCCGTACCGGAAGCTGTTCGATGATGGCCCGAGGACGCTCGCGACATGGCTCGAAGAGACGCCTGGCCGCCCGGGAGCCCATCGATGACCACTGCGACGCGACCCACGATCCCTCCTGCGCGCTACCGCAAGCGCCTCGAGCAGGCCGCCCGGGCGACCGCCGACGCGGGCTTCGACGCGCTCCTGGTTGGCGTCGGGCCCGACCTGCGCTATCTGACCGGCTACGAAGCGCTGCCGCTTGAACGCCTGACGATGCTCGTCATCGCCCCCGGCAACGACCCCGTGCGCCTCGTCGTCCCGCGCCTGGAAGCGCCCGCAGCCAAGGCCGGTTGCCAGACGGATGTCCCGATCGTGACCTGGGAGGAGACCGACGATCCCCACGCCCTCGTCGCGGCGTTCGTCCACGACCGTGCCGGCGCCGGCGCACTCCGCCTCGGCGTCTCGGATCGTCTGTGGGCGTCCCACCTCCTCCAGCTCCAGCGGACGCTGCCGGGGGCGGGCTTCGAGTCGGCGACGCTGGCGCTCCGCTCGCTCCGGATCACGAAGGACGCCGACGAGATCGCCCTGCTCCGGCTGGCCGCCCAGGCCGCCGACCGGGTCGTGGCCCAGATCGCCGGCGGGCGGCTCGCCGGGCGGACGGAGGCTGACGTCGCCCGCGAGGTCCGCGAGCGGCTCATTGCCGAGGGCCACGAGGAGGCGCTGTTCGCGATCGTCGCCTCAGGCCCGAACTCCGCATCGCCGCATCACGAGGCGTCGGAGCGGGTCATCCAGGCTGGCGAGCCGATCGTCCTCGACATCGGCGGGACCCTCGGTGGCTACGGCAGCGACATCACCCGGACGCTCTGGGTGACCGGCGGCGATGCGGCGAAGGGCCCGGATGAGGAATTCCGCCATCTCTTCAGCGTGCTGCGCACGGCACAGGAGAAGGCAACGAACGCTGCACGCCCGGGCGTTGCCTGCGGGGCGGTCGACGCGGCCGCTCGCGGCGTCATCGACGCGGAGGGCTACGGCGAGGCGTTCTTCCACCGGACCGGCCACGGCATCGGGCTCGAGGGGCACGAGGATCCGTACCTGGTCGCGGGCAACGCGGAGCCGCTGGCAGAGGGGATGGCGTTCAGTGTGGAGCCGGGCATCTATCTGACGGGCACCTACGGCGCACGGATCGAGGACATCGTCGTCTGCGGGCCGGATGGGCCGATCGTGCTGAACGAGGCCTCGCGCGACCTCTACGTCGTCGACGGCTGACGGGCTGGGGTATCATCCCCGGAACGGCAAGCCCAACCGCTTGGCCGAATTCGACACCGGATCACAATGCATTCGACCATGACGCGGCGCTCCTCCGCCGCTCCGAACGACCCGGGCGCCCGCCCCGGTCGGCCTGGCCGATGAGCCGGCGCCACCACGGCGGACGACCACACCGACCGGGCGGTCACGCCCGCAGCCCCATCGCGCCGACCGCGGCTGCCCCGACCGAGGCGCCGCGCCCGCCGACACCCGACGCCGCCTCGACCGACGGAGCGATCCGGGTCGAGCGTCCCGCCGTGGCCGAATCCACGGTTCCGTCTGCGGTCGCAGCCCCGCCGGCGCGGCCCCTGACGACCGAGCCCCATCCTCAGTCCCTGCCAGCTGCGGCGCCGATGCCGGCCCCGATCGCCTACCAGCCTCGACCCGGCGAGCCTCGCCGCGTCGGCCCGGACGGGGAGCCCGTCGCGGGATCGGCCGGCTGCACGGCTCCCCAGCTGCGGCGTTTCATCAAGAGCCGCCCTTACGTGCCGATGCACGAGCTCCGACGGCGGTTCGGGATCAACGGCCAAGAGGACGACGTGACCCCGGTCGATCTCGCCGCGGGCCGGGTTTTCGTGGGCCTGCCCGCTCGCGAGGGCGGGCTCCTCGGCGAGCTGCTGCGCGGTGGCGAGGTCGGCTACGAGCTGTCCCTCGATCCACGCTCGCCGATCGTCGTCGGCCTTTACCCGATGCGGCCCGTCCCCCGGACCTGACGAGAGGGCCTTGCGAGACGACGGGTCAGTTGCGGGGCACGGGGATGTCGATCCCCTCGCGCGCGAGCAGCTCCGACTTCAACTCCAGGCGCAGCTCCCGCGACCCGAACCAATCCCCGCCGTAGCCGCCGAGCGACCCGTCGCCGGCGATCACCCGGTGGCACGGGAGGATCAAGCCGATCGGGCAGCGACCGACCGCACCGCCGACCGCTCGAGCCGCCCCCGGCTTGTCGATCTGCCTTGCAAGCCTGCCGTAACTGGTCGTCTGGCCCCACGGGATCTCCTGGATGCCCGCGAAGACCGTCCGATCCCAGGCGGGTCGATCGCGCAGGTCGAGCGGAAGATCGAAGACCCTCCGCGTCCCGGCCAGGAACTCCTCGACTTGGGCGAGGGCCGCGTCGAGAAACCGGGAAGGGCCGGTACCCACCTCCCGATGGAGGCGACTCTCGAGGCGAGCGACGAAGTCGGCGCGCGGCGTGAGGTTCTCGAGGGCGACGACCCCGGCGGACGTCGCCGCGATGTGGACCGGACCCCACGGGGACTCGACGGCGGCGACCGCGGTAACGGCGACGGGGGCACTCGCGTCAGACATCCGTTGATCAGTTTCGCCGACGCCGGCGATGTGCGCGGCGGTCATGGCAGCACGGAATCGAGGTCTGAGATGAACGCGCGACAACTCTTCGCCGGACTGCTCGGCAGCAAGCCCGTCCCCATCCCGCCAGGCTCGGGCCAGGAGTCGGTCTGGGACTACCCGCGACCGCCCAGGGTCGAGGCCGTCCCCGAGCGGATTCGCGTCGTTATCGATGGCCACACCCTGGCTGATACGACGAGGGCCTTCCGCGTTCTCGAGACCGCGGGCGCACCCGTTTACTACGTCCACCCCGAAGACGTCGACCTCTCGAGACTCCGGGCGACCAAGATCTCGACCACCTGCGAGTGGAAGGGTGCAGCGTCGTATTTCGACTACGACGATGGCGATCGCACGATCGAAGCCGTTGCCTGGAGCTACGCCGATCCCAAGCCCGGCTTCGAGCAGGTAGGCGGCCACCTGGCGTTCTTCGCGGGCCGGGTCGACGAGGCTTGGGTCGGCAATGAGCGTGCCACGCCGCAGCCCGGCGGCTTCTACGGTGGCTGGGTGACGCGTGGGATCGTCGGCCCGATCAAGGGCGAGCCCGGCAGCCAGGGCTGGTAGCGCAGCTCGCGACAGCCGATCCGGCGGCTTGTGGACTGGCAGTTTCAGACGTCCGCTTCACCCCGGCCGACATTCAGGTCCGCAGCGGCTCGGTCGTCGTCGCGCAGTTCACGAACGACGACCCGATCTTCCATGACTGGGAGGTCGAGGGCGTCGCCAATATCGACGCCGGGGCACGGCCGGGTCAGACCCAGCGGATCCGCTTCATCGCCCCCGCGCCCGGGACGTACCGGATCCTCTGCACCGTGGAGGGCCACGCCGAAGCCGGCATGGTCGGGACGCTGGTTGTCAGCCCCTGACGGATCGTCCGCCCCTGTTCCCGCTGGCCGTCGCCGGTTCCCATGTGGCAGGACTACGGGCCATTCGTAGACGCTTATGTGTCGCATGTTCCCGTGCCATGGGACGAATCGACCGATTCTGGTGGCGTCATGTCGATTGTTCCCACGTCGCCGGATACATCGACGAATCTTGCGAGAGGTCGGTCGCGTACCCCCGTTTCATAGGAATTCGCGGCCTGGTCGCTCCCAAGCCAGGGAGGTCAGCTGATGCGGCGGAAGATCGCCACCGCGTTCTGGCCGCCGAACCCGAAGCCGTTGACCGCGACCGTGTCGATCTTCGCCTTGCGGGCGGTCAGCGGGACGTAGTCGAGATCGCACTCCGGGTCCGGCGTATGGAGGTTCGCCGTCGGCGGGATGACCTGGTCGCGGATCGCGCCGATCCCTGCCAGCGCCGAGGCGATCCCGGCGGCACCGACGAGATGGCCGATCATCGATTTCGGCGAGCTGATCGGGACCTTCGTCGCATGGGCGCCGTACGCGGCCTTGATCGCCCGGGTCTCGGTCGCGTCGTTGAGAGGCGTGGCCGTGCCGTGGGCGACGATGTAGTCGATCTCGTCCGGTGCGACGCCCGCGTTCTTGAGCGCCAGCGACATCGCCCGCGCCTGGCCCCGGCCGGTCGGCTCCGGGGCGCTGATGTGGAAGGCATCGGCCGTGAGGGCGCCGCCGATCACCTCCACGATCGGGGTGGCGCCGCGGTTGAGCGCATGCTCGAGCGACTCGACGACGACCACGCCGCCGCCCTCGCCGAGCACGAAGCCGTCGCGCGTCGCGTCGAACGGCCGCGACGCCGTCTCGGGCGAGTCGTTTCGCTTCGACAGCGCGGTCATGTTGCCTAGCGCCGCCACGCCCATCGGGACGATCGGCGCCTCCGAGCCGCCCGTCAGGACGACATCGCACTCCCCGGTTCGAATCAGGCGCAGGGCGTCGTGGAACGCGATGACCGACGTCGCGCAGGCCGCGACCTGGGTCATGACCGGCCCGGTCAACCCGTACTCGATCGACAGGAGGGCGGCACCCATCGAGCCGGACAGGGCCGGCACCGCAAAGGGGCTGACGAATCGCGGGCCCTTCGAGTCGTGGACATGCGTCCCGTCGATGATCGCCTCGATCCCGCCACCACCGGTGTTGACGACGACCCCGACTCGATCGCGCTCGTCCTCCGTCATTGCCGCGAAGTCGATGCCCGAGTCGGCTACGGCCTCCTTGCCGGCGGCCATCGCAAAGTGGATGAACCGCGTCATCCGCCGAGCCATCTTGGGGTCCATCGCCTGCGCCGGATCGAAGTCGAGGACCTCGGCGGCGATCTGCACCTCGAACCCGGTCGTGTCGAAGCCCTGGATGAGGCGGGTCCCTGTCACGCCTGCAACGAGGTTCGACCAATACGTTGGGAAGTCATTACCGATCGGCATGACCGCTCCAAGACCAGTGACTACGGCACGCCGAGCAGGATCAATCTCAGCCAAGTGGTACCTCGTGGAGTGGGCTCACCGATTGTATGGCGTCACCAGCCGACGACGTTCAGTCGCCGTCATACCTCTTGAAGATGACCGCGCCGTTGTGCCCACCCAGGCCGATGTTGTTCGACAGCGCGTACCGGATCGCGCGGGGAGTCGCCTCGGTTATCACCTGGAGGTCGCACTCGGGGTCTGGGTCGCGATAGTTGATCGTCGGTGGGATGCACTGCTCCGCGACCGCCTTGACCGTCGCGAACGCCTCGAAGGCCCCGGCCGCGCCCATCATGTGGCCCGTCATCGACTTCGTCGCGCTGATCGCGATGTTCGGAGTGTGCTCGCCGAAGACGGCCCAGATCGCCTCCGCTTCGCGCCTGTCGCCGAGCGGCGTCGATGTCCCGTGCGGGTTGATCATGTCGATCTCGTCCGCCGGCACGCCGCGCCGCTCGAGGGCCATCTTGATCGCCCGGGACGAGCCGACGCCCTTGTCGATCGGCTGGACCATGTCCCAGCCGTCCGCCGCCGAGCCGTAGCCGACGACCTCGGCATAGATCTTCGCGCCGCGCGCCTTGGCCAGCTCGAGGTCCTCGAGGAACAGCGATCCCGCGCCTTCGCCGAGGACGAAGCCGTCGCGCGTCGCGTCGAACGGCCGCGAAACCGTCTGGAGCGGTTCGCCGGGCCGCGGCAGGCCCATCCCGCGCATGTTCGTGAAGCCCGCATGGGCGGTCTCGAGGAGCGGCGCCTCGGTCGAGCCGGAGATCACGGCGATGCAGTCGCCGCGGCGGATCGCCTCAGCGCCCTCGGCGACGTTGTGCGTCCCGGTCGCACACGCGGAGACGATCGCGATGTTGTGGCCGATCGCGCCGGTCTCGATCGCAATCATCCCCGACGGCGAATCCACGAGGGCATTGGCGATGAACGTGGGCGGGACGCTCCGCGGCCCCTTCTCGTGCAGCGCGATCCAGGCCTCGATCATCAGCTGCTGTCCGCCCGCGCCCGAGCCGAACACGACGCCGACGTCCTCGCGGTTGGCATCGGTGATCTCGAACCCGGAGTCGAGGAGGGCCTGCTTCGCGGCCGACACGCCGAAATGCATGCTGGTCTCGCTCCGCCGGATCGCTTTCGGGTCCATCCACAGCGACGCGTCGAAGTCGCGGACTTCGCCGGCGGCCTTGGCCTCGTAGCGGGAGACGTCGAACTTCGTGATCTCGACGAGGCCGGAGTTGCCGCGGATCAAGTTGTCCCATGCGGTCGGGACGTCGTTGCCGACCGGGCTGACGACACCGAGGCCGGTGACGACAACCCGTCGGCTGTATTCGGGTTTGCGCACGTCAGGTGATCCCTCTCAAAGGCTCAGGCTGGAGTTGGTGAAGCGAACGGGACGAAGAGTCGATCGGCCGCCGCCGGATCGTCGAGGGCGATCGCCTCGGTGTCGGGCGCGATCCGCTTGATGAGGCCGGTGAGGACGCGGCCGGGGCCGACTTCGATGAACGTCGTGACGCCGGCGGCGGTCATCCGCTCGACGGCGGCGACCCAGTCGACACCCGCTGTCAGGTGGTCGACGAGCTCGGCCCGACCGGCCTCGCCATCGGTCAGGATCCGGGCATCGGCGTTGGCGAGGAGCGGGGTCGTCGGGTCGGCGAAGACCACGCCCGCGAGGACGTCGCGCATCGCCGAGGCCGCTTCGGCCATGAGCGGGGAGTGGGCCGCGACCGATACGGGCAGGACGATCACCTTCCGGGCGCCCAGCTCCTTTGCGATCTCCGCCGAGGATTCGATGGCGGCGCGCTCGCCGGAGACGACGACCTGGCCAGGGGCATTCCGGTTCGCGACGCCGAACGTGCCGTGGGCGCCGGCCGCGGCGATGAGCTCCGGCAGCCGGTCCTCGTCAAGGCCGATGATCGCCGCCATCGCTCCGTCGCGCCCCGAGCCGGACGACTGCATGAGGCGCCCGCGCTCCCGGACGAGTCGCAGCCCGTCGGCGAGCGACATGACCCCGGCCGCCACGAGCGCGGAGTACTGGCCCATCGAGTGGCCGGCCGCGAATGCCGGCGGCGGAACCGAGATCTCCAGCTCTGCCCAGCGTTCGCGGAGCGCCGCCAGGTAGGCGAGCGA
>JBBSCI010000064.1:0-15841 GCA_038250445.1 Candidatus Limnocylindrales bacterium
AACCGCGGCGGCGGTCGCGAGCGAAGCGAGCGACAGCAGGATCGCCCGCTCCCGCCGGACGTCGACACCGAGATGGACCGCGGCCTCTTCGCCCAGGAGCAGGCCGTTCAGAGCGCGTGCCCGCAGCAGGATCACCCCGGAACCGATCGCGACCAATGGCACGGCGCCTGCCAGCTGGCTCCAGGACGACGTATCGAAGCCGCCGAGGAGATACGAGAAGATCTGGCGCAGCGCTGCGCCGGACAGGTACATCGCCATCGCGAGCCCGGCCGCGAGCAGCGACCCGACGGCGTAGCCGGTGAGCAGGAGCGACGTGAGCGGCGACAGCCCACCGATGCGCGACAGGCGATAGACCGTGAATACGGCGACCAGCGCGCCGCCGAACGCGAGGACGTGGATCAGGCTGAAGCCAAGGAAGCTCAGGCGTATCGGGATGACGACCGCGATCGCCGCCCCAAGCGCGGCACCGGACGCGGTTCCGAGCACATACGGGTCGGCCAGCGGATTGCGCAGCAGGCCCTGGAACGTCGCGCCGGCAACCGCGAGACCGACGCCGACGGCCATCGCCGTCAGGACCCGCGGCAGCCGCAGGTCCCAGACGATCGTCTCGGTCGCCGCCGACCACGTCCTGTCGACGTGAAGGCCGAGCAACCGCTCGGCCAGGATCCCGAGCGTTTGGGCCGGTGAGATCGCGACCGTGCCGAGCCCGACACCGAGGACGAGCGCAACCCCGAGGACAATGAAGCCCCCGACTCCGAGGAGAATGGGACGACGACGGGCACGCCCGATCCAGGCGACCGTGGGTCGCTGGGATGCGAGCGCGCCGTCGGTCGTCATTCGCGTGGCGCTAGTACGACGCTGCCGCCGACGCGGACGCGGACGCTGCCGGCGACGCCGATGGTGACGGCGCCCCCGGAATCACCGCATCAGCGTGGATCGCCACGGCAAGGGCGCGAAGGCCATCCACCAGGCGTGGACCCGGCCGGGTGATGACGACGTCGTCGACGGGCCGGATCGCCTTGTTCTTGACGGCGGAGATCACGTTCCACCCCGGGCGAGCGGCGACGGCGTCGGCGGTCGTGCCGTACGCGGCGTCACCCAGCAGGATGACCTCGGGGTCGGCGGTCACGAGTTTCTCGAGCGAGATCTGGAAGCTCGTCATGCTGCCCGTGGTGATCGGCGTCCCGCCGGCGAGCTCGATCATCTTGGCGAGGAACGAGTCGTCGGCCGCGGTGTAGATCTCGCGGGTAGCGTCCAACTCGTAGAAGACCTTCGGCTTCGGCAGGCCGCTGGTCGCCGCGCCGACCTGGTCGAATGCTGCCTTCATCGACGCTGTGAGGTCCGTTGCCTCGGCCGCCTTCCCGACCGCGGCACCTGTCAGCTCGATGTCGCTGAAGACGGTGGCGATGTCAGGGGCGTAGACGACCAGGACGGGAACCTTGAGGGCGCGCAGCTGGGCGATCTTGTCGGGTGGGTTGAAGCTGTTGCCGCCCGCGATGACGAGGTCCGCTTCGAGACTCACGATCTTCTCTACGTCGACCTCGCCGAACTTCGCGACGTCCGGGATCGCTGCGGCTTCCGGCGGATAGAGGCTGAGGTCCTCGACCTTGCCGACGACCCGATGGCCGACACCGAGTGCGAACAGGATCTCGGTCGTGGCCGGGGTAAGGGAGACGATCTTCTTCGGCTCGGTGGCGAGCTCGACCTTCGTGCCCTCATCGTCGGTCAACGTCGCCGGAAAGGGGGCCGCCGAGGGCGATGGCGACGGAACGGGAGTAGCGGTCGCGACGGGTTGGATCGACCCAGTGGCGTTTACCTGGATCGTCGGGGTAGCGCCCGTTGACGTCGAGCAGGCGGCCAGCACGAGAGTGATGACGCTGAGGGAGGCGGCGGCGCGCCCGCGCGTGGCGCGACGGGGTGCGGGATCGGAAACGAACGAGGCGTTCAAGGGTCACTCCGGGGAACTCGTTGGAGGGTGCGGGGGCTGAGAATCGAAAGCCCCTCGCTTCGACGTCGAAGGAGGGTGCTCGTCAGTCGTCTGGTCGCATGGTTGCCTGCCCTTTCTCTCGAAGGTGAGCATCAACCGCGGGGCCGGCGACCGGACTGACGCAGCTCCCGGAGGAGCGGCGATCACCGTAGCGGGACTGTGCCGGAGTTACACCGGCTTCGCGACCACGCGGCGTCGTTCGTTATCGCCGGAGCGTAGCACAGGGTCCCTGCGCGGCCCATCTTGTGGCCCGCGTTCCTGCTGCCGAAACAAGCGGCGCCCGAGGCCTCCGGGCTACCCCGATTCGGGACCTTCCCCCGCCCCGTTGGTTCTGCTGCCGTAACAAGAGACACCCGAGCCCTCCGGTCGCCCCGAATCGGGACGTTCCTCCGCCCGTTGTTTCTGCTCCCGAAACGGCTGCCACATGTGCGAGCCGCGCCGCCGTGAGCCCGAGTAGAGGCCCGGATAAGCCGCAGGTAAGGGCTCTCTGCAACGATCGCGACCTCGCCCTCCTCCCGCCCAGGTGTTGTCCGCCGGAGGAGGTATGTCGGATGAGGTTGCGCCCCTGGACAGAGACCATTGGCCCGCCGCTGCTTGCCGCCGTCGCAATCGTGAGCGTGGTGGCTCCTGCCGTCGCCAGTCCACCAGGCTCAGTCGTCGCCGGAAACTCCACGATGCGACGGGCGCCGATCGCCGAGCCGCTGCCGACCTGTCGCCCGGACCTGCAGCCCGCCGCCCGCAAGCCGCCCGCGCTCGACGGCGCGAGCTGGTATCGGCTCGACCCTCTCTTCGATGCGTCGGGCGGATTGAACGGCCAGCGGCTCGTCGTCGGCCGGGTTGGCCGTCACGATGAATTCGGCATGTCGCTGGCGGTCGAGTCGTTCGCGTCGGGGCCCGTTGGCGGCCGAATCCTCGTGGGCAACGACGATGGGCAGCGCTCGATCGTCAGGCTTCTCGACGTGGCGGGATATTGCGCGGCCGTCGTGCACGAGGGCCGCGACGTGACCAGGCGCGCTATCCTCGAACCGTCGGGTCGCGGGATGGTCGAATTCAGGCTAGACCGCTCGTCTCGCGCCGACCGCGGCATCTGGAGCAGGCCGTTCGATGGCTCCCGGCCGCGGCGACTGCTCGATCCCCTCGCCCCGAACGCGCGGATCGGTCGCGTCTTCGCCACGGAGCTCTCGTGGAGCAGCGATGGCAAGCGCCTGATCGTGAACTCGTGCGGCGAGTCGTTCTGCCTCGCCCGGATCTTCGATCGATCGACCGCTCAGGTCACGACCATCGACGATCCTCGGATCGGCGAGGTCATCGGGCTCGTCGGGGACGACCTGGTCGCCTACGGCGGCTGTCCGACACTCCCGTGCGAGGTCGTGGCGATGGACCTCCGAACGGGGGGCGTCCGCGACGTGGCCTCACTCGCGGGTCTCGCCACGACGTCGGTCGCGAATGGCCGGGCCGTCGTCGCGTTCGAGGACTTCACGATGGACGGGCGTCTTCGCCTCGTCCGTCTTGACGGCTCTGGGCTTCGTACGCTCGAGCTCGGCGACGACCTTAGACTCGTTCCGGCGCCCGATCGTGCCCTCGCCGCGATCGAGCTCCCGGCGGGCGTTGTCGCGGTCGCGGCAGGTAGCCGTCCCTCGAAGGCGGGCCTCCCCGCGACGTTCATCGACCTTGCTGATGGTCGGCAACTTCCCGCCCCGGAGGCGATCCGATGACCAGCACCCTGCTTCGCCGTGCCGCCGCGTCGGTCGTGGCCGCCTTGCTCGTGCTGCAATCGGCGTCACTCGCGATCGCTCATTCCTCTGACCCGCCGATCGCCTGGCCGCTCTTCTCCGCGGACGACGTCCTGCAGTTCCGCTGGATGGAGGGCGAGGTTCCTCCGCTCAAGATGCGTATCGCCATCGTCGCGGCCACGGCTGATGCGGCTGCCTCGACAGCCTCCCGGGCGGCGACGATCGCCTTCGCGGCCGGAGGCTCCTCGACCATCGAGTACGGCGCCAACGTCTTCTGTGGGGCAAGCGGCCTCGCCTGCGCTGACGGCTGGCACGCCCCCAACCACTTCCACGTCGCCTTCCGAACACATGGCTACCAGTTCGACTGGGGCAGGCTCCAGTGGTGCCAGATGCAGACGCCGATCGCCAACGGCTGCTACGACGTCGAAAACATCGCGCTCGACGAGTTCGGGCACGTCCTCGGGCTCGGCCATCACGTGAACTTCTCAGACGAGTCCGACTATCTCGATGCCATCGTGCAGACCGTCAGTCGGGCGCGCCCGAAGGCCGGTTGGAATGCCGACGCGTTCGGTCGGTGCGACGTTTCGAAGCTCCAGCTGCGCTACGACATGGTCAACTCCGCCCGCAGGTACTCGACGTGCCTCGACCTGGCGACGACGTTGTCGCTCGCGGTGACCGACACGTCGATCCGAATCGGTGACACCGTGACGTTCACGGCGACGGTCCGGGTGGCGGATGTCGCAGCATACGAGCGCCTCCGGACGAACTTCGTGTCGCAGCGGAAAGTGGTCCTCGAGCGGCGGATCCCCGGTGCGGCGGCGTGGACGACGGTCGCGACGCTGCCATTCGGGTCGGCATCGGGAACGTATGTGATCAATGCCTCGCCGACGCTCACCTACGAATGGCGGGGCTACTTCCTCAAGCCTGCCGACGAGGGGCTCCGGGCGAGCTCGTCGGCGCCGTTCACCGTCACGGTTGCAGGCGGGTGCTCGTCCCCGCCGTGCCCGCAGTTCTCGATGGACAAGTCGCAGCAGCGGAGAGAGCCGTGAAGTCACATTCTCCGTCCATCATCGGCGGGATGCTTCTCGTCATCGGTGGCGTACTCGGGGCCTGTTCCTCGCCGGGCTCGGCCGGCCCGGCCACGGGTGGGTCTTCGTCGGCCGTGAGCGAGGGATCGTCATCGACCGTCGCGACCTCGGCCACAGCCCTGGTGACAACCCCGCCGGCGGGGACATCGTCGTCCCAGGTCGGCAGCGATGAACCGTCGAACCATCCGACGATGAGCGAGGCGCCCGCGGCCTTCCTCGTCCTCGGCGGAAATCGCTTCGCGGGCGAAGTCGGCGGCTTCACGTTCGGAACCTCGGGCCAGGACGCGCCATGGCTGCCGGCTTCGGCACTCGATCGGATCGACCTGGCGGCCGGCTCGAAGGTCCGCGTCGAGCTGGACGGTCGAGCCGCGATCGCGGCCTGGACGGCCCGCATTGCAACGGCCGCCGACACAACCGCGGACAACGTGACCGGTCTCGCCGAAGACGACGGTCCGACCGCGGAGTTCGCCGCGCCGGCGAAGGGCGACTGGGTGCTGTCGCTCACCATCACGTACGGCGAGGGTCGCGGTAGCGGAGCCTACTACTGGGAACTCGGCGTCAGGTAGGCGCGGGGCGGCTCCTGGGGCCGCCTGAACTCTCAGCCGAGCGCGCCGCCAGGTGGTTCAGGGCAAGGCGACGACGAGCACCGGAGCGAGCGAACCGCGACGTTCGTGAGCGAGGAGCGCAGCCGTCAACGCGGGCCTGGGCCGCCTGGTGGCGCGCGTCAAGCAGGGGCGGTTTGGGCGGCGAAGATCGAGACCTGCGCCTCTTCCGGCAGCATCACGCCCATGATCTTCTGCAGTGTCAGGAGGTGGACACAGGAGGCCCAGCTCTCGAAGTAATGGCAGGTGCAGTGCCACTGGCCGGCGTCGAGACTCACGTGATGGGTGTCGTTATCGCCACGGAAGGTGAGCGAGAGCCGATCGATCGTGATGCGATCGAGCTCACGCGCGTAGCGATTCGCCTTCTCGACTTTGCCGATCAGGGAACTGTGCATCGCGGCATTCCTCCGTCGCCCCGTGAGGGCGTTCACGTGGCCGCGCCCGGTCGATGCACCAGCCGACCGATGGAGCGGTCGTGTGCCCTCACGATACACCCGGCGGCGCCCTCGGTCACCCCCCAATCGGAGCGCCGAATGGGGGACTTCAGGGGACCTCGGGCCGATGGCTTCGCGAAGCTCAGCCTCAGGCCTCGGTGGGCGAATGCCGGGCGATCATTGAGGTTGCCAACCCTACGGGGCCGACGTTCCCTCACGACCGAAGTCGTCCTCGAGACGAATGACGTCGTCGAGCTCGGGCGTCGATACCTCGAGAATCTCGCATCGCTCGGCGGCCTCGTAGCGATGGATCCGGCCGGTGAGGACACGCCGATGTTCACCCGGGCCGAGCTCTTCCGTGACGATCGCGCCGGCCTCGTCCTCGAGTGTCAGACGGAGGCGCCCGGACAGGACGTAGATCGATTCGTCCTTGATTTCGTGGCGCTGGAGCGACAGGCGGCGGCCCGCCTCGATGACCAGGATCTTGCCGACATAGTGGTCGGTCTGGGCCCAGATGAGCTCATGGCCCCAGGGTTTGCTTACCCGTCGGGCGGGGCCATCAGTCGCATCGGAGGGTCCGGTCACGTGCCACGCACGAGCTTCTCGCCGGCTGCCAGCATCGCGTCGCGTACCTCGGGCGACGTTGCCTCCGTGTAGACGCGGACAAGCGGCTCCGTGCCGGAGGCCCGGACAAGCAGCCACGATCCGTCGTCGACGAAGAACTTCGTGCCGTCGTTGGTCTCGAGCGCCTGGGTCCGGCTCACCGGCAGGCCGGCGAGCTCCCTGGGAGCGCTGGCGACGAGATCGACGAGGAGGCGACGCTTGACCTCGGCGTACTCGTCGCGTGGGACGTGGACGTCGATCCGGTTGTAGAACGACGGCCCGGCGATCTCGTGGAAATGCTCCATCGCCTTCGAGACGGGCCAGCGGCCCGCGGCCTTCTCGCGGAGGAAGAGGTCGAGCAGGAGCAGATCGGCGAAGACGCCGTCGCGCTCCGGCAGGTGCATCCCGAAGCCATAGCCGCCGGATTCCTCGGCGCCCATCATCGCTCCGGTCTCGATCATCTTCGGCCCGATGAACTTGAACCCGACCGGTGTCTCGAAGGTCTTGATGCCGTACCGCTCGCCGAGTCTGGCCGCCGCCGAGGTGTTGTTGACGCTGACGACGACAGGCTCGCGAAGGCCGCGGTGCTCGGCGAGGTAATACATCAGCAGGCCGGTCACCTCGAGCTGATGGATGAACGTGCCCTTCTCGTCGGCCGCACCGGCTCGGTCGGCGTCGCCGTCGAGGAGCAGCCCGAGGTCGTAGCCACCCCCGGCGATGATCCCGAGCGCCTCGTTGATGTGGGGCCGGATCGGCTCAGGATTGATGCCGCCGAAATAGGGGTTCCGTTCCCGGTGGATCTCCGTGACGCGGATCCTGCCGCCGGCGAGAAGCCGCGGAATCCAGCCCGCGCCTGCGCCGTACATCGGGTCGACGAGGACCGAGACGTCGGCGGCCCGCAGAGCGTCGAGATCGACCGACCGGCGAACGAAGGTCTCGTAGCCCGGAAACGGGTCGAACCGATCGACCAGGCCGGCGGCCTCGCCATCGGCGAACGGGCGCCGCTCGATCGCGGTGCCGCCGTTGCGGGCGATCTGGGCCTCGATGACCGACAGGATCTCGGCACCCGCCGCGGCACCGGTCGGCGCCTTGACCTTGAAACCGTTGTCGGTCCACGGGTTGTGGCTGGCGGTGATGACGATGCCCGCGGCGGCTCCCCGCTCGACGACCTCGTAGCTCGACATCTGGGTCGGCACCGCGTGCACCGCGAAGGCAACCGGAATGTCGTGGGCCATGAGGACCTCGGCCGCGGCAGCCGCGAAATGCTCGGAGGCGAACCGGCGGTCGTAGGCGATGACGACGCCCTTCGCCTGGGCACCGCCTTCGACCACGTAGCTGGCAACCCCGTCGGCACAGCGGCGGACGTTCTCGAAGGTGTAGTCGTCGGCGATCTTCGCCCGCCAGCCGTCGGTGCCGAAGACGATCGTCGTCGGAGCCGGTGCTTCGGCGATGATCGTCACGCCCGCTCCTCCTGCTGCGCGACCCGATCGAGAAGGGCACGCATCTCGGTCTCGAGATGCCGGGCACCGGCAAGGTGGGCTGCCACGCCGTCCAGCACGATCGTACCTTCTGGGCGGGTCTCGAGGATCAGGCGCCCATCGACGGTGTGGACGAGCAGATCCTCCGGGGTGATGTCGATCGACTCGCCGCGCTGCACGACACGCCCGGTCGCGCTCCCGCTGTCGCCGCCTGCGATCGAGGTCAGGAGCGAGGTCCAACTCCCCAGGTCGCTCCAGCCCACGTCCATCGAGCCCATCACGACCTTGTGGTCGGCGGCCGCTCCTTCCATGACCGCATGGTCGATCGAGATCGGGTTGATGCGCTCGTAGGCGGCGGCGATCGCCAGCTCGGAGGCGGCGGCCGGCTCAATCAGCATCATGAGCGGGGTGTACTTCTCAATCGCCGCTCGAATTGCGCCACGCTGCCAGAGGAACATGCCTGCATTCCAGGCCGCGCCCGGTTCGTTCAGGAGTTGGGCAGCACGGCTGGGGGAGGGCTTCTCCTCGAACGCCTTGAGGACATAGGAGGTGAGGCGGCGGCTCTGCCGCCGGTCAAGGTCAGGGATGAGATAGCCGTACTCCGTCGCGGCTCGCTCCAGGCGGACCCCGAGCGTCACGAGCGGAGCGTCGATCTCGAAGGCACCTCGCGCCAGCTCATCGTGGGCGTCGGAGATGACCCCGCGGAAGACATCTTCCTTGGTGATCCAGGCATCCGCCGGCAGGACGACCATGACCTCGTTGTCGGGTCGGTCGATGACCGCGGTTGCCAGGGCGATCGCGGGCGCGGTGTTGCGGCCGTTGGGCTCGACAATGAGCCGCACCGACGGCACCTGCTCGCGGACGAAATGGCCGAACCGGCGGTCGGTGATGCAATAGATGTCGTCGGGGCCGACGAGGGGCGCGATGCGGCTGACGGTCGCCTGCAGCAGGGACTCGTCGCCGAGGAGCGGGAGGAACGGTTTGGGCCGTTCCGGCCGGCTGAGCGGCCAGAGCCGGGTCCCGCCTCCTCCGGCGAGGATCACGACATACATGAGCGGCCATTCTAGTCGCCGACCCATGACGAGCGGCGGGTGGAGGCGCGGGACCTCCTCGCCCCCGCCCCGCGCTCCCCGCCCCGCGCTCCGCCCCCCGCGCCCCGCGTCCCGCGCCCCGCTATTCGCTCCAGGCTTAGCCAGCACCCACGACGCTCCAGGTGACCGGGTCTACGCGACGAATATTCCGCCGCGACATTTCGAACCTCTGAAACGGCGGGGCTGGACAGTCGGGCGGACGGCTAAGCCTGCATGGAATAGCCGAAGACTGGTTGCGGTCGGCAGCGGCGGAATGGCGTCGGTAGTTGTCGAGCCCTGACCGGGCCCGACGATCGGCTGAACTATCCGGCGGTGACCGGCTCCGGCTGCCGAACGCCGGCCTCGGAGGCCAGCAGGGCCGCCTTGTCGGTTCGCTCCCACGGGAGGTCGAGGTCCGGCCGCCCGAAGTGGCCGTATGCGGCGGTCTGGCGGTAGATCGGCCGGCGAAGGTCGAGGGCGGAGATGATCGACGCCGGCCGCAGGTCGAAGTTCCGCTCGATCATCGCCTGGATGTCGGCATCGGGAATCTTGCCGGTCCCGAACGACTCGACCGACAGGGAGATCGGACGCGCGATGCCGATGCCATAGGCAAGCTCGATCTCGAACCGATCGGCGATTCCCGCTGTGACGACGTTCTTGGCGACCCAGCGAGCCGCGTATGCCGCCGACCGGTCCACCTTGGTCGGGTCCTTGCCGGAGAAGGCGCCACCGCCGTGCCGGGCCATCCCACCGTAGCTATCGACGATGATCTTGCGGCCGGTCAGGCCCGCGTCGCCCATCGGCCCGCCGGTGACGAATCGGCCGGTCGGGTTGACGTGCATGGTCGGGTCGGCGCCGCGCAGCTCGGTCGGGATCGTGGGCAGGATAACGGTCTCGACGATCTCGTTGCGGAGCCGCTCCGGGCGGACGTCGGGGTCGTGCTGGGCGGCGACGACGACCGTTCGTACCCGCTTCGCGACGCCGTGCTCGTACTCGATCGTGACCTGTGTCTTCCCGTCCGGACGGAGGTATGGCAGCTGGCCGGACTTGCGGACCTCGGCGAGGCGCCGGGCCATCCGGTGGGCGAGGGCGATTGGCAGCGGCATGAGCTCCGGCGTCTCGCGGCAGGCAAAGCCGAACATCATTCCCTGGTCGCCGGCGCCGAGCTCCGTCACCGCGGCGTCCTCTCGAACCTCAAGCGCCGTATCGACGCCCTGGGCGATGTCCGGCGACTGCTCGTGGACCGACACGATCGTGCCGCAGGTCATGTAGTCGAAGCCGTATTCGGCCTTCGTGTAGCCGATGTCGCGGACGGTGTCGCGGACGACCGACTGGAAGTCGACATAGGTTGTCGTCGAGATCTCTCCGAGGACGACGACCAGACCGGTCGTCGTGGCGGTCTCGCAGGCGACGCGAGCGTTCGGATCGTCCTTGATGATCGCATCGAGGATGGCGTCCGAGACCTGGTCGCACATCTTGTCCGGATGGCCTTCGGTGACCGATTCGGACGTGAAGAGATACTGGGCCGACGCGAGAATGCTGGTCATGCTGCTCCCCTGGGACGTTCCGAGGGAGGTTATCACGAGGCCCGGGCGCATCCGATGATGGGCATCTGAAGCGTGCGGGACCATCGGGGGGTTGCCTTCCCGCGTCGTTCCGGCGAGGATCGCGCCATGGCACTCCTGCTCACGGAGCCCACCGTCGTGTTGCGCGCCCGGCGCGCCACACCCGCCGGCCGCCGCCTGGGTCGCCTCGCCGTCGCGATCTCGGTTGTCGCGACGATCCTGACCTGGGCCAGCACACCGGTCCTCGCCGCCGACCCGTCGCGGGCCTCGACGGTCCATGCGACGACCGTCGCCGGAACGCCCACAGAGCGAGTCCGCACGGTCGACCTGTCGCGCAGCGGTGCCGCGGTGACCCAGTACACCTCGTACTGGTGCGTGCCGGCAGCCGTCCAGACGATGCTCAATCTCATCAGCGGGACGTCCGATCGGAGCGTCGCGACGCAGTCGCGCCTGTACACAGAGCTCCGGCGGTCGAACCACTATAGCTACAGCACCCGTGGCAACGACGTTCGCGGCTGGGCCAGGGTCCTGTCGGCCCGTCTCCCGACCGGCATGGGATACGCGGACATGAGCTTCGCGTCGCGATCGGATGCGTACCTCGCGATCGTCAAGGCGATGGATCGCTCGAAACGGCCGGTCGGGGTCGTCGTCGACGCGGCAAGCCATGCGTGGACCGTCGTCGGGTTCACGGTCCGTGAGACGCCCGGCGTCGCGAACTCGACGACGGTGCTCGGCTTCTACGTGGTCGGCCCGCTCGGGTCGCCGAAGGACCCGTGGCCGAAGCAGTACCTGACCGCGAGCCAGTTCGCATCGCGCTTCACCCGGTACCACGAGCCGACGCGGCGGGTCGTGTGGGAAGGGCTCTACGTCATCGTGGCTCCTCTCTCGACCGTCGGGGTGGTCAAGCCCACGAGGTAGCCGCCCGGGACAGACGCCATGCGGTATTACACTCCGCGACGTGGCCGTTCGCGAGTCCGCCTCCCTCGATCCCGCACCGCTCGATGCGGCCGATCCGCTCGCATCCTTCTTCGATCGATTCGTCTTCTCCGATCCGGCGGTCGTCTACCTCGACGGCAATTCCCTCGGACGACTGCCCGCGGCGACCGCGTCGCGTCTCGCCCGCGTCGTCGGCGACGAGTGGGGCGGCGAACTGATTCGCGGCTGGGATCGCTGGCTCGACGAGCCGCTGCGGGTCGGCGACCTGCTGGCGGAGGCGGTCCTCGGCGCCGGGCCGGGAGAGGTCGTCGTCAGCGACTCGACGTCGGTCAACTTCTACAAGCTGGCGCTCGCCGCGCTCGAAGCCAGGCCGGGACGTCGCGTCGTCGTGACGGACCGGCCGAACTTCCCGACCGACCGCTACGTGCTCGAGGGACTCGCCCGGCAGCGCGATCTCGAGATCGTCTGGCTCGACCCCGACCCGGTCGACGGTCCGCAATCGGCGGACGTCGCCGCTGCCCTCGCCGCCCATCAGGACGATGTCGCGCTCGTGACGCTCAGCCACGTCAACTACCGCTCTGCTGCGATCGCCGACATGGCCGCGATCACGGCGCTCGCCCACGACGCCGGCGCGCTCAGCCTCTGGGATCTCAGCCACTCGGCCGGCTCGATCGAGGTCGACCTCGAGGCGGCCGGCGCCGATCTCGCGGTCGGCTGCACGTACAAGTACCTCAACGGCGGACCCGGCGCACCGGCCTGGTTGTACGTCCGGCGCTCGCTCCAGGATGAGCTGCGAAACCCGATCCAGGGCTGGTTCGGCCAGCGCGACCAGTTCGCGATGGGCCAGGGATACGATCCCGAGCCGGGGATCCGCGCCTGGCTCGTCGGGACGCCCGGGATCATCGCGCTGGCGGCCGTCGAGGAGGGCGTCCGCCTCGCCGCCGAGGCCGGCATGGACCGGATCCGGGCCAAGGGCGTCGCCCTGACCGAGTACGCGATCGCGCTCTTCGACGCGCGCCTGGCCGGCCTGGGCTTCGCGCTCGGCAGCCCGCGGGACTCGGCTCGGCGGGGAGCCCATGTCGCGATCCGCCACCCGGACGCCCGCCGCATGACCGCGGAGCTGATCCGCGGCGGGGTCATCCCCGACTTCCGTGCCCCTGATTCGGTGCGGCTGGGCCTGTCGCCCCTGACGACGAGATTCCGCGATGTGTCGATCGGGATCGAGCGCCTGGCGGAGCTTGCCGGCTAGGTCCCTAGGGCGACTTGAATACGGCGTGACCGCCGACCCGTCGCCACCGAACCGCGACACTCCCCTCGATCCTGATCCATTCGAAGGTGGCCCGCCCGTCGGGGCCGCTGAAGCTCCACGTCATCTCCCAGATGCCCGGGGCTCCTTCGACGTCCTTCACGCGCAGCGACGCCGGCCACGCGGTGGATGGGTCGGTCGCGAAGCGCTCACACGCGTCATGAACTATCGGCAGGACACGGCGGAAGAGGGCCTGCTCCTTGGCAGAAAGTCGCTTCCAATCGTTCTTGAAGGAGTCGAGGACCTCGTACTTCAACGGTCCGATGTGTCGGAATCGAGGTGACTGATCAGCTCATCGACCCCAGCGACGGTCGTCACGTGACCGGCCGTAACGTCCGCGTCCGCCTCGCGCTCCATCGCCTGCCATCGGTCCGTCCAGAACCACGCCTGGTCGGCCGGCACGACAACCACCGGGTACAGCTCGATCCGGCCGTTTTCGTGCTCCACGAGCTTGACCTGCGAATCGGGCTGATCGAGATGGAGACGACGTCGAAGATCGGCTGGGAGCGCGAGAGTCCCGCGAGCCTGAACCGCGAGAAGGTACGTTTTCATGCGTTGCAGCATAGCAGCAATGCGGCGATGGTCAAGTCACGGGCAGTGGTCAGTGTCGAGGGCTCTGGTCACGTTCTCGTCGTTGGAGCGGAGGCGACCTCGGCTGGGCCGGCTTGGTCGGGCGTGCTCGTGCGCCGAGCGCCACGTGCCAAGCCGCTCGCCCTTCGAGCGGGTACGCGCAATCGGCGGTGCGGCTTGCACCCTGCGCTCGCAGCGCGAGCGCGAGCGAGCTTGCCGGCTAGGCCTCCATCCGGAGTTCCTCGAGGTCGAGGTCGCGCTCGATGCGGCGGAAGACGTCGTCGCCGAGGCCGCCCGTCTCGTGCATGCGGAGGATGGCTTCCCGTTCGGAGTCGATCACAGCCGACCGGATCTGGCGGTGCTCGAGGAGCTCCTCCTCGGACTCGTCGGCGGCGCCGTTACCGTGATGCTGCTCGATGTCGCTCGCCCGGTGGTTGTACTGGGCCCGCAGCGCGTCGATCAGCTCCATGTGGCCGGGCCACTCCGACGCAAGCTCCTCGATCCGGTTGACGGCTGCTTCTGCGGCCGCCTGGCGAGCATGCAGCTCTTCGTTGCGGTCGCCGGTGTCGGCGGCGATCCCAAGCACCCGCATGATCAGTGGCAGCGTCAGCCCCTGGCCGACGAGCGTGGCGAGAATCACGGCAAATGTCAGGAAGATCAGGAGGTCGCGCTCGGGGAACGGCTGCCCGTTCGGCAGCGTGCGCGGCAGGGCGAGGGCCGCCGCCAGCGACACGACCCCGCGCATGCCAGCCCACGAGACAAGGAACACGTTCCGGGGCGGGGGCCGCGGCTCGCGGGTCCGGATCTTGGCGCTCAGGCGGCGCGGGAGGTAGGTCCCGGGGAACACCCACAGGATCCGAACCAAGATGGCGGTCAGCGAGATCGCGGCGGCAAGCCCGATGAGCTCGAGCGGCGAACGTCCGCTGAGGCCCGCCAGCACCGAAGGCAGCTGGACGCCGATGAGGATGAACACGGTCCCGTTGATGAGGAAGAGCAGCACCTGCCAGGCTGACGTGCCAGCGACTCGGACGGACGAGCTCATCGACCGAGGTGCGTGCCGGCCGACGTAGATTCCCGCGGCGACCGTGGCAAGGACGCCAGATAGCCCGAACCGCTCGGCCGGCAGGTAGGCCGCGATCGGGAAGAGGAACGTCAGGACAACCGAGAACACCGGGTCGTCGATCCGCCGGAGGATCGCGGCGGAGACCATCCCGATGAGCAGTCCGAGCGCCACGCCACCGACCGCGACGAGCACGAACGACAGGCTCGCCTGGGCGAGGGAGAACGTGCCGGTCATCGCTGCGGCGATCGCGAATCGGTAGGCGACGAGTGCCGTCGCGTCATTGACGAGGCTCTCGCCCTCGAGGATCGTGACGACCCGGCGAGGAACGCCGAGCCGCTGGAAGATCGCCGTCGCCGCGACCGCGTCGGGTGGCGCGACGATTGCCCCGAGCGCGAACGCTGCCGCCCAGCCGAGCTCCGGGATGAGCGCCTGGGCGACGACCGCGACGGCGATCGTCGACGCGAGGACGAGCCCGACCGAAAGCAGGCCGATCGCGCGTAGATTCGCCTTGAAATCGCGGATCGAGGTGAAGTAGCCGGCCCCGAAGAGGATCGGCGGCAGGAACAGCAGGAACACGATGTCCGGCTCGAGCTCGATTCGCGGCAGGCGTGGCACGAAGCCGAGGGCGAGCCCACCGAGGACGAGGAGGATCGGGTACGGGATACCGATCCGGCGGGCGGCGATCGCGAGCGCTGTCGCCGCGAGGAACAGGAGGAGGACCGCCTCGATCGCGCCGATCGGGGCGTCGGCGACGACGGTCGCAGCGACGGCCGCGCCGACGTCCACTACCCGACGCTCATCGCGGGTCGGTCGGGGCGGCGCGGGTCACGCGCCGGCCACGCCTCCGCGGGCGGGTTCGAGGAATTGAACGACGATCGGTTCGATGGGGTCGGCCGGCGTGAAACCGAAGACCTGGCCGTAGAAGGACAGCTCGGCCTCGAACGAGCGGATGATGTTCTCGGCCGCTCGGAACCCGTGGTCCTCACCTTGGAAGAGGAGGTACGCGTGCGGCAAGCGCTTCTCCCAGAGGGCGTCGACGATCTGCTCTGCCTGGGCCGGCGGAACGATCCGGTCCTCGGCGCCCTGGAGGATCAGCAGCGGGCACGAGATCCGTTCGGTGAAGTTCAGCGGCGATCGGGCAAAGTAGAGATCTTTCCGCTCCGGATACGGCCCGACGAGGCTCGCCGTGTAGCGCGACTCGAACTTGTGGGTCTGGGTGTCGAACGTCTCGAGGTCGCCGATCCCGAAGTAGCTCGTCCCGGCGTTGAACGTATCGTGGAACGTGACCGCGCAGAGAACCGTGTAGCCGCTCGAGCTGCCGCCGCGGACTGCCAGCAGCGAGCCATCGACGAGGCCGCGCTCAACGAGCGAGGCCGCCCCGTTGACGCAGTCGTCGACGTCGACGA
>JBBSCI010000065.1:0-15738 GCA_038250445.1 Candidatus Limnocylindrales bacterium
CCAAATGCCCGCCGGAACCCGCCGACTCGGAATGCCTCCGCCGGGCCCGCGATGCGATCCAGGCGCTCGTCCTGAGCCTCGGTGGACCATTCGCCGGCCGGGGAATCGTTAACCCGAACGACGTCGCGATCCAGAACACTCTCCCGATCGTGATGCAGCGTGACGTGCCGTTCGTCTGGCTGGCGGAGGCCGGCGCCTCCACAGACCAGACGAGCAAGGTCGCGATCGATCTCGCGCCGCTCATCGCGACGACGCCCGGCTTCGCCTACGCGGTGGTCGACTCAGTACAGGGCCCGCGCCGCTTCGTCCTGCCGGACGAGCTCGCGCGACAGCTGCTTGAGACGCTGTATGTCCTCAACCCGCAGATGGTCGACCAGCCGCCGCTGCGGTCATTTCCGCCGTTCTTCACCCCGTTCGACCCGGGCGAGCTTCAGTTCAACTTTCAGTTCGTCTCGCCGGCTCCCTGACGCTGGCGGCCGCGACGCCCGGCTGATTTCGAGGTCGTGGCGCGGGTCGAAACCTTGACCCGAGGCTCGAGGATCTGCGGCTCGAGGTGCGATGGCGATTCGTCGGCGACGGAGGGGGGTTCGGGGACCATCAGTGACTCGCGGATCGGTGCCGGCGCCGGTGATCTCGCCGGATCGGACATCGTCGCCTCTCCGGTGCGGAGTCGGAGCTCTGCCGGGACCGAGGTCGGGTGGAACTCGCCGCCAAGCCAACCCGCTGGAAGGCCTTCGCCCAGACCGGGTCCGACCGCGATCCCGATACGTGGCGCGGCCGGCGCGCCGTGGATGACAACAGGCTGGCTCTCGGCCGCTCGTGGCCGCTCGCAGCGGTAGCACTGGAGATGCCGATCCTCGTTGATCGACAGACACGCCCCGCACAGCCAGAGCCTGTCCTCGGTCGTCACCTCGGCCGACTTGATGACTTCCGGCGGGTGGACGAATCGGGTGATGATCCAGATCGCGGTGGGTCCTCCGAGGATCACGGCCGCCATCACCGCTGACGGAATCTTCTGGATCCCGTGCGTAACCGTGTCGAACAATCCGTTCAGATCGAAGGGCATCGTCGCTCGTTTTTCAACCAACCCCGGTCCCCGCGCCGGAGCCTCACCGGTCGGATGGTAACAGGCAATAGTCATGGGCGGCGAAGGCATTTGGGCACCGCACCTATCCGCCCCCAGCCGTCCCCATGAGCCCCTAGCCACCCGTATTCGAACCGCTCGAATCGGCCAGCGGAAACCTCGTGACGTGGGTCGCCAGCTCCGGAAAGAGGCGAACGACCGCAACCACGCCCGCGACGCACAGCAGCCCGCCCGAAACGACCGAGAGCTGCGAGCCGATGACGCTTGCGACAGTGGCCGCCTCGATGTCGCCGAGGCGCGGACCGCTCGTCACGACCATGATGTGGATCGAGGTGACCCGGCCGCGGAGCTCGTCCGGGGTCTCCAGCTGGACGATGACGCTGCGAAAGACGGCCGACAGGACGTCCGCCGCGCCGGCGATCGCGAGAAAGACGAGGGCAAGCGGGAAGGAGAACGTGGCGAGGCCGAACGCGGTGATCGCGAGCCCCCACACGACGACAGCGGCGATGACGGCCCGACCCGTCCGCTGAATCCGCGAGACCCAGCCCGACAGGAGCGCGCCGAAGAACGCACCGACAGCCGGCGCCGCGGCCAGCGCACCCACCCCGGCCGGGCCGACGCGGAAGACATCGAGGGCGAGCGCCGGGAAGAGCGCGGTCGGCATCCCGAAGACCATCGCGTTGAAATCGATGGCGAACGTCGAGAGGATGATCGGCCGGCGCGACGCAAATCGGAGGCCTTCGCGGATCCCGGACAGGCTCGGAGGTGCGGCGCCGGCGAGCGGCGCGATCGGCCCGACCGCGATCAACGCGAGGAGCGCGGCAATGAAACTCACGGCATCGGCGGCATAGGCGCCGGCAACCCCGACGGTCGCCAGCAGCACACCTCCGATCGCGGGTCCGATCACGGACGCCGCCTGGAAGTTGAGCTGGTTGAGGGCGATCGCGGCGGGCAGGCGCTCCGGGGGGACGAGGCGCGGCACAGCCGAGGATCGTGCGGGCTGATCGATCGCGCTGAGCGATGCGCCGACGAACGCGACGCACAGGATCGCGACGAGGCTCGGGGCCGGCTGGAGTGCCAGGACCAGGAGCGCCGTGGTCGCGGCGGCCTGACCCGTCTGTGTCACCACCAGCAGGCGGCGCCGATCGACCGCATCGGCGAGCGAGCCCGCCCCCAGGGCGAAGGCGAGGATCGGCACCAGCTGGACCGCGGTCAGGGCGGCGACGGCGAGCGTCGAGCCGGTGAGCACGTAGACCTGGAACGGCAGGGCGATGCGGGTGATCTGGGTGCCGATGCCGCCCACGACCTGGCCAGCCCAGAGGTAGCGGTAGCGCCGGTCGAGCCGGAGCGGAGCGGTGTCAACGAGGAGCGCCCGGAATCGCCGCCTCCGTCCTCGTTCGGGCGCGTCCATCCCGGGCGCGTTCATCCCGGGCGCGTTCATCCCGGGCGCGGCCGATCGGCGATGCCGGGCGGTCGTGGGGGTCTGTCGGCCGGGAACGTCCCCGCGACTACTTGTCCTGCTGAGCCGATGCGAGCGCCGCCTGGGCCGCCGCGAGTCGGGCGACGGGGACGCGGTAGGGCGAGCACGAGACGTAGTCGAGCCCGATCGCCTCACACTTCCAGATCGATTCCGGGTCGCCGCCGTGCTCGCCGCAGATCCCGAGCTCGATGTCCGGTCGGGTCGCCCGGCCCTTGTCCACCGCGGTCTTCATCAACCCGGCGACGGCGTCGTCGAGCGTCTGGAACGGGTTGACGGGGAGGATGCCGTCCTCGACGTACTTCAGGAGGAAGCCGCCCTCGGCGTCGTCACGGCTGTAGCCGAACGTCATCTGGGTCAGATCGTTCGTGCCGAAGCTGAAGAAGGCGGCGTGCTTGGCGATCTCGTCGGCGGTCAGCGCGCCACGCGGGACCTCGATCATCGTCCCGAACACGTACTCGACCTCGACACCGGCCGCCTCCTCGACGGCCTTCGCTTCGGCCTCGAGCAGGTCCTTCGTCGCCTTGAGCTCGTTCACGTGGCCAACGAGCGGGATCATGATCTTGGCCTTGGGGTTGCCGCCGGCCTTCTTGACCGCGATCAGGGCGTTGAGGATCGCCCGTGTCTGGACCTTCACGAAGTCCGGGATCATCAGGCCCAGCCGGCAACCGCGCAGCCCCAGCATCGGGTTCTGCTCGTGCATCGATTGGATCGTGGCGAGCAGCAGGAGGTCCTCCGCCGTCGCAGCGTCGCCGGCCCGGGTGACCTTGACGAGCTGCTCCTCGAGGTTCGGCAGGAATTCGTGGAGTGGCGGATCGATCAGGCGGATCACGACCGGCAGGCTGTCCATCGCCTTGAAGATTCCCTCGAAGTCGCCCTGCTGGAGCTTCTCGAGCTGACCCATCGCGGCGTCGAACGTTGCGATCGTCGCCCCCTCGTCGTCGGTCAGGGTCTCGCCGGCGGCTCGGCGGACCTTGAGCCGCGTCGCCTGGTTGGCGACGAGGATCGCGCCGCGAACGATCTCGAGCCGCTCGCCCTCGCGGAACATGTGCTCGGTCCGGCAGAGGCCGATGCCCTGGGCACCGTAGCTCCGGGCCTGGGCGGCCTCCTCGGGCTTGTCGGCGTTGGTCCAGACGCCCATCCGGCGGAACTCGTCGGCCCAGGACAGGATCGTCTGGAGCTCGGGCTGATCCTCGAAGCGGGCCTCCACGGTCGGCAGCGCGCCCACGAAGATCTCGCCGGTGGAGCCGTCGAGGCTCACCCAGTCGCCCTCGTGCATCTCGAGCCCGGTCACGCTGGATTTGGCGACCTTCGCCTCGGCGTCGACGTGGAGCTCTGCCGAACCTGCGACGCACGGCTTGCCGATCTGGCGCGCGACGACCGCGGCATGGGATGTTGCCCCGCCGCGGGCGGTCAGGATGCCCTGGGCGACGGCCATCCCGTGGAAATCGTCCGGAGCCGTCTCTTCCCGGATCAAGACGACCTTCTCGCCTCGACCGACCCACTCGACGGCATCGTCGGCGGTAAAGACCGCCCGACCGACGGCCGCTCCTGGCGACGCGTTGAGGCCCTTGGCGATCCGCGTGGCCGCCTGGCGGGCCGTTGGCTCGAACTGGGCCCGCAGGAGCTGGTCGACCTGGGCGGGCTCGATCCGCCCGACCGCCTCTTCCTTCGTGATGACGCCCTCGTTGACCATGTCGATCGCAATCTTCACGGCGGCCGCGGCCGTCCGCTTCGCCGATCGGGTCTGGAGCATGTACAGCTTGCCGCGCTCGATCGTGAACTCGAGGTCCTGGACGTCGCGGTAATGGTGCTCGAGCTGCTGGCCGATGCGCTTGAACTCCGCGTAGACCTCCGGCATCTCGGTTTCCATCTGCGCGATCTTCGGCGCCGTTCGGACACCGGCCACGACATCCTCGCCCTGGGCATTCGTAAGGTACTCGCCGAAGAGCGTCGGCTCGCCGGTGTTCGGGTCGCGTGTGAACGCGACGCCCGTCCCGGAGTCGTCGCCCATATTCCCGAAGACCATCGTCACGACGTTGACCGCGGTACCGAGGTCGTGGGGGATCTTCTGGCTCTCACGATAGTCGCGAGCGCGCCTGCCGAACCAGGAGGCGAACACGGCCTTGATCGCGAGGTCCAACTGCTCGTATGGGTCCGCCGGGAAGTCGCGACCCGTGTCGGCGCGGACGATACCCTCGTATTCCTGGACCAGGTCGCGCAGGTCGTCGGCGGTCAGGTCGGTGTCGGCGGCGGCGCCGCGGGCCGTCTTCTTCGAGTCGAGCGGCCCGTCGAAGCGCTTGCCCTCCACTCCCATGACGATTCGGCCGAACATCGCGATGAACCGGCGATAGGCGTCCCAGCCGAACCGCTCGTTGCCGGTCAGAGCGATGAGCCCGTGGAGCGTCTGCTCGTTCAGCCCGAGGTTCAGGACCGTGTCCATCATTCCCGGCATCGAGAACTTGGCGCCCGAGCGGACGCTCACTAGAAGCGGATTTGACGCGTCGACGAAGCCCTTGCCGGACCGCCGCTCGACCTCTGCCATGGCCTCGAGGACGTCGTCCCAGAGTCCCTCCGGCAGCGTCTCACCGGCTGCGAAGTAGTCGTTGCAGGCAGCGGTGGTGATCGTGAAGCCCGCCGGCGTCGGCAGGCCGGCCTTCGTCATCTCGGCCAGACCCGCGCCCTTGCCGCCGAGGAGGTCCTTCATCCCGCCGTCGCCCTCGGCGGTGCCCTCGCCCCACGCGTAGATGTACCGTTTCGCCGCTTTGTGGGCGCGATCGGGGGTCGATGGGGACGTCGTGGCCATCGGTGGGGCTCCTTGGGGGCTGACGCCGCCCGTGGGCGGCGGTGGTTCTCGTTCGGTCGCTCGATTGTACCGTCGGACCTCCCGAACAGGCACCCTCCCTGTCGAAGAGGCCATCGGCCCGAGGTCTCCGAGGCCGAGCTCCGCGAGGCCATCGGCCCGAGGTTTCGCGTGTCCTTCCGTTGCGAACGGTCACGGAGCCCCAATCGAGAGCGCGCGGGACTGCGGGCCGGTTTAGTATCGGCTAGATGACCGACCTCGCCGCCGATCCGCGCGTCATCGACGCGGAAGCTCCCGTCTACAACGCCCGACTCGTCCGGCGCGTGGACGAGACCGACTCACTCTCCTATTTCTGGCTCCGATTCGATGGCGAGCCAACGCCGTTCGAGCCGGGTCAGTACATGACAATCGGGGTGATGGTCGACGGCAAGATCGTCCAGCGGCCTTACTCCGTCGCTTCGCCGCCGGTCGTGGCCGGAACGGACGGCTACGAGTTCTACGTCCGGCTGGTCCAGGGCGGGATGTTCACTACCCTGCTGTGGCGGATGCCGCTCGGCCAGGGCATGCGGATGATTGGGCCGAAGGGCAAGTTCATGCTGGAGCCCGATGACGATCGGACGCACATCTTCATCTCGTCCGGCACCGGCAACGCACCGTTCGTCTCGATGATGCGGCAGATGCTGAACGATGCCGCTCCGCGTCGGGCAATCTTCCTCAACGGCGTTTCACATGCCCATGAGCTCGGCTACCGCGACCTCGTCGAGGCCTGGGAGCGGACCGGCGAATACCCGGTGACCTACATTCCGACGGTCTCCCGCCCCAACGACCCGTTGAACGCCGAATGGACGGGTCGGACGGGTCGGGTCGAGACGATCCTGGGGCCCGTCCTGGACGAGCTGAGCCTGACGCCGGCGAATTCGATCGCCTACATCTGCGGCAATCCCGACATGATCCTGGCCGCCGAGGAGACGATGCTCGCCCGCGGCTTCCCCGAGGAGCAGGTCCACAAGGAGCTCTACTGGCCGAAGGGCAAGGAACCGCGCGGCGTGGCCGCCGGCGACCTGGCCGCCGCCATCGACGCCGCCGAGGCGAACGCCGACGAGTAGCCGGGCGCCAGCTCAGGCCAAGCCGGGCCGTCCCCGACCGAAGCGATCGGCGCGGAATGGTCCGATCGGCATCGCCGCCGTCCCGCTTGTCGCCAAGTCCCCCAGAACTTCGCCGATCAACGGGGCGAACTTGAAGCCGTGCCCGGAGCAGGCCGACGCGAACGCGACACCGGGAATCGCCGGATGGACGTCGATCACGAAGTTGAGATCCGGCGTGTTCGTGTAGAGGCAGACAGTCGCGTCGCGCAGCCGGCCGTCGGCCATGGGCATGTTCTGCCGCATGAACGCCCTGACACGCTCGACATCCGCGACGTGCTCCGACCGGTCGACCCGGTCGGGATCGACGACGTCGCCCGAGTGGTGTCGCGAGACCTTCAGTCCGGCCGCGGCGTCGTACGGAAAGCCGTAGAACATGCCGTCATCGGCCGTGTCGATGAGCCACATCGGCAGCCGGCCGACCGCCACCTCCGCCGTCGGAACCAGGGGCTCGAACCAGAACACCGGCATCCGCTCGACCTCGAGCGGCAGGTCAAGGTCGGGGACGAAATAGCCGGTCCAGGCGCCGGCGGCGATCACAAGGTAGGTGGCCCCGTAGACGGCCGCGTCGGTCTCGACCTCCAACCCGCCGCCCGACGCCGGTCGCCAGTCGATCGCGCGCTCGAGGAAATGGAGGTCGGCGCCGGCCCGCCGGGCGAGCCTGAGCATGGCCGCGATCGCACGCTCGGGCCGGATGGTTCCAGCGCCCGGGTCGTACAGGCCGCCCATCTCGTCGCCCACGGCGAAGATCGGCCAGCGGTGACGGATCTCCGCCGCATCGAGCACGTCGTGAGGCAGCGCCTTCTCGCGGGCGCTCGCCACGGAGCCGCGGAACACCTTGCTGTCTGCCCGCCCCGCGTAGAGGCCGCCCGTCACCTCGACGAGCGGCTCACCCGCCTCAGAACTCAGCGCGGCCCATGCCTCCCACGCGGCGCTCAGGAGAGGCAGGTAGGCGGCCGGATCCTCGAAGTACGCCCGGCGGATCATCCGCGACCGGCCACCGGACGAGCCGAGTCCGTGGCCGCGTTCGCCGGCCTCGATGCCTACGACCCGCAGCCCGCGGCGGGCGAGTGCCAAGGCCGCGCCGCTGCCGTGCGCGCCGAGCCCGATGACGATCGCGTCCGTGCGTTCCATCGGCGCCCGTCGTGCCGTCAGGGTCGCGAGGCCGCGAGCCGGTCGAGGATCAGCCGCTTGACGCCCTCGAGCGGGACCCGCTCCTGGGTCATCGAGTCGCGCTCGCGGATCGTCACCGCGCCGTCCTCGAGGGATTCGACGTCGACGGTCACGCACCACGGCGTCCCGATCTCGTCCTGGCGCCGGTAGAGCTTGCCGATCGCCGCGGTGTCGTCATAGACCGCGATCACGTCCTTGGCCAGGTCCGCCCGGAGGCGCCGGCAGATCTCGACGATCTCGGGCCGCTTCTTGAGGAGCGGCAGGACCGCGACCTTGTACGGCGCGATTTCGGGGTGGAAGCCGAGAACGACCCGTTTCTCGCCGCGAACCTCCTCCTCGCGGTAGGCGTCGATGAGGAACGTGAAGGCAGCGCGGTCGGCGCCGGCGGCCGTCTCGACGACCCACGGGATGAAGTGCTCTTCGGTCGCGGGGTCGAAGTACTCGAGGTTCTCGCCGGACGCCTTCGCATGCGATCGCAGGTCGAAGTCGCCCCGATTGTGGACGCCCTCGAGCTCCTTCCAGCCGAATGGGAACCGATATTCCACGTCGATCGCTTTCTTCGCATAATGGGCCAGCTCGTCCGGAGCGTGCTCGCGGAAGCGGAGGCGCTCGGGTGTGACGCCGTATTGCTCGTACCACGATTTCCGGCGGGGGAGCCACTCGTCGAACGCTGCCGCTGCGGCGTCCGGACGAACGAAATACTGCATCTCCATCTGTTCGAACTCGCGCATCCGGAAGACGAAATTGCCGGGACTGATCTCGTTTCGGAACGACTTGCCGATCTGGGCGATCCCGAACGGGATCTTCTTGCGCGAGGCCTGCTGGACGTTCTTGAAATTGACGTACGAGCCCTGGGCCGTCTCGGGCCGGAAGTAGACGATCGACGCCTCGTCCTGGACCGGGCCCATGTACGTCTGGAACATCAGGTTGAACCGCCGTGGCGCGGACAGCGGACCGGCGTCGTTCGGGCAGATGAGCTTGTAGCGCTCGATCACGGTCGGGTCCGTCAGGTCGGCGGCAGTCAGATCCTCCGCACCGGGCAGCTCGTCGAGGCGATAGCGACGGTGGCAGGTCGCGCACTCGACGAGCGGGTCGCTGAACGAGCCGACATGCCCTGAGGTGACCCAGACCTGGGGGTGCATCAGGATCCCGGCATCGAGGCCGACGATGTCCTCCCGTTCCTGGACCATCGCCCGCCACCATGCCCGCTTGACGTTGTTCTTCAGCTCGACGCCGAGCGGCCCGTAATCCCAGACGGCGTTGATGCCGCCGTAGATCTCGCTTGACGGGAAGACGAAGCCGCGGCGCTTCGAGAGCGAGACGATCGTCTCGAGGTTGTCGACGGCGGGCGCGACGGCATTCGGGTCGCTGACGGGGGTGTCGGTCACGAAGGGCTCCAATGGGGCGGCCGGCCGTGGCAGGGACGGTCGCGAGGCTGAACGGTCGCCGGGGCGGCCGATGCGTGCGTTGGCCGCTGCGCTCCTCGCTCACGGGCGTCTGAGCCCGCTCGCTCCGGTGCTCCCGGCCGCCTTCGCCTCGACCACCCTGCGGTGACCTTGGCGCCGGGCGATGCTAGCAGACCTCAGACGGTCGCCCTGACCTCGTCGAGGAACGCGAGCGACCGTGCCTGGCGCTCGAGCGCATTGCTGATGAACTCGCGCATCGCCGCCTCGACCTCGCGCTCCGACGCCTCGGGCAGGCGGAGGGCGGCGATCGCCTCGATGTCGAGCCGCTGATAGGCCTTCAGCAGCTTCAGGCCGTCGAGCGACAGAGCGGTTCGGTCGTGGGACGGGCCGGGGCATCGGTCGCAGATGACCCCGCCGAGGTGCGGAACCCAGCGATGGCGCTCGTCCGCCTCGAGCACCCGGTCGCATTCCGCGCATCGATCGACCTCGGGCCGGACGCCGAGCTCGTCGGCGAGATGCATCTCGTACCAGCGGGCGACCCTGCCCGGCGCCATCCCGGCGTCGAGCAGGCCGTATGCCCGCTTGAGGAGCGTGTACAGCGGCTCTGCGGCGGTGCGCTCCTCGAGCGAACGATCGGCCAGCTCGGCGAGATACCAGGCGGTGGCCGCGCTCTCGAGCGAATCGCGAAGGTTGAGCCAGGCGTGGTCGACGATGACCTGGGTGACGACCTCGAACGTCCGGCCGCGCGCCAGCGCGACCTGGAGTTCGGCGAAGGGCTCCAGGCTGCCACCGATGCGCGACGTCGGTCGCCGGATCCCCTTGGCGACCACCTTGATCTTGCCCCATCCGGGCGTGATCAGGGTCAGGATCCGATCGGCCTCGCCAAAGTCGAATCGGGAGAGGACGATCGCCTCGGTCGTGTAGCGGCGGGGGATCGGCACAATCGCACGGTAGCACTCACGACATCCGTCCGCCGATCCCGAAATCGCGTCGCCGCAGAGGTGATCCAATGGGCCGACCCCGGCGAATAGTCGCATAGGCGCCGGTGCGGTCGCGTCCCCCGGACCGGCGCCGAACCCACATCTCACGCTCGCCGGCACTACTCCCGCGAACAGGCTACCGGCGGCTCGCATGTTTGTCGAAATGCGGCTACACTGGCCCGGATGGCTACCGTGTCGCGCGAGTTCGACCTCGACACCCTGATCGCGGACACCGAGACGGAGATTCTCCGGCTCGTCGGTGATCACGACGCGTCGACGGCCGGCGCCTATCAGATGATCCGCTACCACCTCGGGCTCGACCATGACGGCGCACCGGCCGGCAAGCGGATTCGGCCCCTTCTCGGGCTCTTGGCGTACGCGTCCATCGCCGGCGACCACGCCGCGGCCCTGCCCGGCGCCGCGGCAGTCGAGCTCGGTCACAACTTCAGCCTCGTCCACGACGACATCGAGGATGGCGACCGCGAACGTCGCCACCGCCCGACCCTCTGGGCGCTCCACGGCGTCGCCCAGGCGATCAACACCGGTGACATGCTCTTCAGCCTGAGCCGGATCGCCCTCCATCGGCTCTCCGATCTCGGCTTCAGCGACGCCAAGGTGCTGCGTCTCATGCGCCTCTACGACGAGACGTGCGTCGCGCTCTGTGAAGGCCAGTACATCGATATCGCCACCAGCGAGTCGGACGCCCTCATGTCGGTCGAGCTGTACTTCGACATGATCGGCCGCAAGACGGCGGCGCTCATCGCCGCATCGGTCGAGGCGGGCGCCCTGCTGGCGTCTGATGACGACGAGGTCATCGCCCGATACCGGGCCTTCGGCTGGGAGCTTGGACTCGCCTTCCAGCTGAACGACGACCTGCTGGGGATCTGGGGCGCTGAGCAGGCGACCGGCAAGGAGCCGACCGACATCGCCCGCCACAAGAAGACGCTGCCGGTGATCTACGCCTTCGAGCACGCCGGACCGGAGGATCGCGATCGCCTCGAGCAGCTGTACCGACAGGCCGAGCCCACGACCGACGACGTCGCGGAGATCATCGCGATCCTCGAGCGGAGCGGCGCCCACGACTTCACCCGAACGGAGGCCCTCCGCCACCGCGACGCAGCCCTCGCCGAGCTCGATGCGGCCGGCGTGGTCGACCCGCGGGCGCGCCAGAAGCTGGAGCAGATCATCCTGTCGGTGATCAGCGCCTAGGGCGAAGCACAGCGCTAGCGGTCGCCGTCCTCGTCGGCGATGAGCTGGCCGTTCTCGTCGCGGCGGCGGACGACGAGGACCTTGCTCACCCGCCGGCCGTCGGTCGATTCGACGGTCAGGATCAGGCCATCGACCTCGACCCGGTCGCCCGGTGAGGGAACACCGCCGATCCGGTGGTAGATGAGGCCGCCGACCGTGTCGTACTCGTCCTCGTCCTCCAGGCCGAGGTCCGTGTCGAAGAGCTCGACGAGGTCGTCGACCGAAGCGCGGCCGTCGACCCGCGCCTCGTCCTCTGAAAGCCGCACGACCATCGGCTCCTCGGTGTCGTATTCGTCTTGGATCTCGCCGACGATCTCCTCGAGCAGATCCTCGATCGTCACGAGGCCGGCCGTCCCGCCGTACTCGTCGAGGACGATCGCGATATGGACTTTGCGCCGCTGGAACTCGTGGAGGAGATCGTCGACCGTCATCGACTCAGGGACGTAGACCGGCGTCCGGAGCAGCGAGCGGAGATCCGGTCGTGGCCCGGCGGAATCGCGCAGGATCGGCAGGAGGTCCTTGGCATACAGGATCCCGAGGATCTCGTCGACCGACTCCTCGTAGACCGGGATCCGACTGTGGCCGTGCTCGATGATCGTCTCGATCGCCTCGTCGAACGATGCGGACGCCTGGATCGCGGCGATCGCGATGCGGGGGACCATCACCTCGTGGACCCGGCGGTTACCGAGCTCGATGACTGCGTTGATCATCTGCTCCTCCTCGGCTTCGAGGATCCCCTGCTCGCCGCCGCGCTCGACGATCAGGCGGAGCTCTTCGGCCGTGATCGACGCCTCGTTGGAGATCGTCGCGCCGAACATCTTGGTGATCGCCGCGGTGATGCCGGTCAGCAGGGCGATGACCGGTCCGAGCGCCCGCGCGATCAAGTCGATCGGGACCGAGAGCGCGATGGCAAAACGCTCCGGGTTGGCGAGCGCGAGGGTCTTCGGGACGAGCTCGGCGAAGACGATCGTAAACATGGCCAGGACGATCGTGACGACGATCAGGCTCACGCCGTCTGCCGCGCCCGGCTCCATCCCGAAGCCGCGAAGGACGCCCGCCAGGCTTTCGACCAGGCTGACGGCCGCGAACGCCGAGGCGAAGAACCCGATGACCGTCAATCCGAGCTGTGACACGGCGAGGAAGCGGCCCGGGTCGTCGAGGAGGCGGCGGACGCGCCGCGCACCGGGCCTCCCCTCGTCGATGAGTTGTTCGACACGGCTCCGTCGGATCGAGACGAGGGCGATCTCGCCGGCAACGAACACGCCTTCGAGGACGGTCAGAAAGGCGATGAACAGCAGCTCGCCGATCGGGAGGTTCATCGGCCGTCCGACTCCGACGGCTTTTGCGAGGCCGGGTCCGGTTCGGCGTGCTCGGACTCCGGCGCATCGCCGCTGCCGCCGGGTTTCTGGCGCGGCTCGCGAATCCTGGCCGGAACCCCGACCGCCAGCTTGCCTGCCGGGACGTCTTTCGTGACGACCGCGCCCGCCCCGGTCCGGCTGTCGTCGCCGAGGGTCACCGGGGCTCGGAGCATCGTGTCGACGCCGAGGAAGACGCGCTCACCGATCGTCGTTCGATGCTTGGCGGACCCGTCGTAGTTCGCGGTGATCGTGCCTGCGCCGACGTTCGTGCCCGCGCCGACCTCCGCATCGCCGAGATAGCTGACGTGGTGCTGCTTCACGCCGGGGCCCAGCCGGGTGTTCTTGAGCTCCGCGAAGTTGCCGACTTCGGCGCCCGGCCCGACGATCGCGCCGGGTCGGAGATGGGCAAAAGGCCCGACCGATGCCCGGTCCTCGATGATCGACTTCTCGACGACGCTGGCCCAGACGATGCAGTCCTCGCCGATCGTGCCGTCGACGATCTGGCTACCCGCCCCGATGACGCTCCCCCGGCCGACCGACGTTCGGCCGCGGAGGATCACGTTTGGTTCGAGCGTCACATCCTCGGCGAGCCTGACCGAGGCATCGATGTAGGCGGTCGACGGGTCGCGCATCGAGACGCCGGCCCGCATGTGCTCGGCGTTGATCCGCGTCCGGAGATCCCACTCGGCCTGGGCAAGCTCGGCCCGGTCGTTGATCCCGAGCAGTCGCCCGTCGTCCTCGACGGTCATCCCGACGACGAGCCGGCCGTCCTCCCGGGCGAGCTCGACCAGTTCCGTCAGGTAGAGCTCGCCGGTCTTCGGCGATGGTTTGAGCGAGCCGATCCGCTCGCGGAGCCAGGCCGCGTCGAATGCGTAGAGCCCCGAGTTGATCTCGTTGACGGCGGCCTCTTCGTCGGTCGCGTCCTTCCGCTCAACGATGCGCTCGACAGTCCCGGCCTCGTCGCGAATGACCCGCCCGAGGGTGCCCGGCTCGATCGCATCGACCGCGACGAGGGCGATGGCCGCCTCGTCGAGCCGTCGTTCCTCGAGCAACTCGGTCAACAGGCCCGCCTCGAGGAGCGGCAGGTCGCCGATCAGGACGAGGACCTCGTCGACGCCCGCCGGCAGGACCTCGAGGGCGGCCCGGACGGCATCGCCGGTGCCGCGTGGCTCGGCCTGAAGGGCGAAGTCGACGTCGCTGCCGAGGGCATCCCGCACGGCGGCCGTGGCCGGCGAGGTGACGACGATCGGGCGTGTGCCGACCGCCTCACGGGCGGCCTCGACGACGTAGCCGACCATCGGCCGGCCGCACAGCTCGTGGAGGAGCTTCGGCGTCCGCGACTTCATGCGGGTGCCGAGCCCGGCCGCCAGGACGACCGCGGCTACGCCCGGGCGCGAGCCGGTACTTGGGGGTGTCACGCGGGGCGACGCCGGTGGGCGGGTGCAGCGAGCGGGCGTGTTGCCCGGGCCCGGTGCTGAGCCGGCGTGTGGGGTCGTCGATACATTGTCAGGGTCCAGTGATCGTAGGGGCGCCTCATTCGGAGTGTCAACCGACGCAGACTGCGTGCGACGGTCACTTGGCCTCGGCCAGTGCCCGGCGGATCTGGTCGGCGTGGTCGTGGCAGTGGGCGGCGTAGATCTCGAGCCAGCGCTCGACGCCGTACGGGCCGCTCTCGGAGTGGGTACCGCTCCTCTCCCACTCCGCCTCCGTCAGGCCAGCGAGGATCTGTGCCGTGGTCCCGCGGGACCCGTCGATCGCGTCGAGGGCGGGGCCGATCGGGCGGTCCGCATAATGCAGCCGGCGAGCGAACTCGTCGCCGTCATAGCCGACGATCAACGGTTCGTCCTCGGCGATGAGGCGACGGAGCCGGATTCCCGAGGTCATCTCGCTGTCGGCCGTGTGGTGGACTATCTCGCGCGGCGTCCAGCCGCCATCGGACGGGCGTTTGTCGAGCTGCTCGTCCAAGAGGCCCTCGACCGAGGCGCGGATGACAGCCGGACCGGCGACATAGGCCGCGACGAGCGCGGCTCGTTCCCCTGCGTCCATCAGGCCGGCTGGCGAGAGGCGGCATCGATCTCAACGCGACGCGCGATCGCCTCGATCTCGACCAGCCCGCCTTTCGGCAACGCCGCGACCTGGACGGTCGATCGGGCGGGCGGCGGATCTGGCATGTGCCGGTGATAGACCTCATTCACGGTTGCGAAGTCGCCGATGTCGGCGAGGAAAATCGTGGTCTTCACGACGTCGTCGAAGCTGAGACCGCCGGCGTCGAGGACGGAGGCCAGGTTGCGAAGCGCGCGCTCCGCCTGGGCCTCGACGCCGTCGGCGAGCTCCCCGCTCACGGGATCTAGCCCCAGCTGACCCGAACAGAACAGCATGTCGCCGCTCCGGATCCCCTGGCTATATGGACCGATCGCGGCCGGCGCGCCGCCGGTCGAGATTGCGTGACGGGTCATTCTTCCCTCCTGGTCTGGATCGTCGTTGCCGCGACGAACGGTGGATCGTCCCCCGGACTCGTGAGTGTCCCGCCCTCGAGCGCCTTCCGAACGGTCGCTGCCGCCGCGTCGGCAGCCTCGAGCGAAGGATAGAGCGCCCAGAGCGACGCGCCGGAGCCCGACAGTCCGATCGGCCGGCCGAGCAGCCGTGTCAGCCCGCGACGCAACGGCACGAGGCCCGGGACGACCGCGGCCGCCGCGGGCAAGAGGTCATTCGCCGATGCGAGGACCGCGGCTCGCTCCAGCAGCGCGCGGACGCTCAGGCCCGAGCCGAACTCGCTCGCGAAGTGCTCCGAGGTCCGGCGGGCGACGCCCGGTTGACCCATCGCCCCGCCCGCCCACGCGGCAAAGACACCGCCGGTGTGGGCAGCAACGGCGGGCGTGACGAGCAGCACGCCCGGGGGATCTGCTGGTTCGTCGTGGCCGGCCTTGATTCCATGGAGCGGCGTGACCCGCTCGCCGCGGCCCTCGACGAGCGCGGCGCCGGTGCCGAGGAAGAACGGAACGTCGCTTCCGAGCCGCGTCGCGAGCTCGAGACGACGGTCCGGATCGACGTCCGCCCCCCAGGCCTC
>JBBSCI010000066.1:0-15507 GCA_038250445.1 Candidatus Limnocylindrales bacterium
CACGAAGATGACCTGCGCGCCGCCGAGCGCGACGAAGCGCGCGATCTCCGGGTAGCGGAACGCCTCGTGGCAGATCGCGATCCCGAACGTGACGCCCCCGGCGCTGAAGACGCGGCGGCCCGTGCCCGCGATGTAGTGGGGCTCCTCGGTCGCATCGATCTGCGTCTTGGCCTGCTCGCCGAGCCTCGATCCGTCCGCGCCGATAACGACCGAGACGATTTCACGGCCGGCGGCCGCAAGGCGCTCCGTTCCGACGATTGTCACGACCCCGGTCCTCCGCGCCGCCTCGGCGACCACGAGGAGCGCGTCGTCAAGCGCCTCCTGCGAGACGTCGGGTACGGGCCGAGCCTGAACGCGGTGCCCTGGAATACCTGTCTCTGGCAGGCAGAGAATCCGCGCTGCCAGCCGGCCAGCCTCCTCGACGGCCGCAACAGCAGCCGGAACGGCCTCCTCGAGGGTCGCGGTGAGCAGCGTCGAGGCCACCGCGATGCGGATCGTGGACATGGATCGGAGTCTAACCGGCATGCACGTTCGGCCCAGGCGCTTCCAGCCTCGGCGGGTGACAATTCCGCTATGCCACTGGACGGAGAGTACGCACCCAGCACGGCGGGCTGGGCCCGCAAGCAGGCCGAGCGCTACGAGGCATCGAACGGCAATGAAGCCGCCGACCTCCGCGGTCGACCGATCATCGTCCTGACCTCGATCGGGGCGAAGACGGGCAAGCTTCGAAAGACGGCCCTCATGCGCGTCGAGCACGACGGTCGGTACGCGGTCGTCGGGTCCCTGGGCGGAGCGCCGAAGCACCCGGTCTGGTACTACAACCTGAAGGCCAACCCGCGCGTCGAGCTCCAGGATGGCGAGATGAAACGCGACTATGTCGCGCGCGAGGTGACCGGTGCCGAGAAGGCCGCATGGTGGGAGCGCGCTGTCGCAACGTGGCCGGACTACGCCAAGTACCAGACACGAACGACACGCCAGATCCCGGTCTTCGTCCTCGAGCCCGCCGGGGAGCCCGCGGGCGGCTGACGCGCGGCGACAATGAGCCCACTCGACCTTTCGCGTGTGATTTCGGTCGAAACGGAGAACGACTTCGACGCTTGGCTGGCATCACACGCGGGCTCCGAACGCGAAGTCGTCGTGGCGATCTTCAACAAGGCGTCCGGCAAGCAGATCGTCGGTCTCGTCGCCCTGCAAGAGGTCGCCCTGTGCCACGGCTGGGTCGACACTCAGACGAAGCGGATCGACGAGGCGCACTACGCGATCCGCTTCGTTCCGAGGCGTCCGCGCTCCAAGTGGTCGGGCAAGAACCGCGACATGGCCCGGCGATTGCGCGACCAGGGGCGGATCACGGACGCAGGCGCCGCAACACTGCCCGAGGACCTCTGACCGTAGCCGAGCGCTGGATAGACTCTGGGAGATGTCAGAGCCGCCAGGGCAGCCGAAGGTGACGCTTCCGGTGGATCTCGACAAGCCGGTCGAGAATCCGGAATTGGTCGCCCAGATGGTGCGCGGCACTCAGACCCGGACCCAGGAGGATCTGCATCGGCTGCTGCAGATGCTGCGCGACGCCGTGTTCCTGATGGCGACGCAGTTCAGTCACCCCGACGGTGAGCCGGCCATCGTCGACGGGACGATGCGAGCAGGTGCGCAGATCAACCTTCACATCGTGCGCCTGCGGGATGACCGTGCAGCGCTGGCTCTCTACACCGACTGGCCGTCGCTTCGCGCCGCCGTCGGAGGCGACCCGACGTGGAATAGTCTCGTCGAGACGGGTGAGTCTGTCATCAAGATGGGGCTCCTTCCGGCCTATCCGGGCGGCGTCGTCGTGAATCCATCCGGTCCAGAGGCCACGTTTGCCATGGACCCGACGCAGATCGCCTGGATGTACGCCAACACTGGTCCCCGTCCTGACGTGTGAGTCTCGCTGGTCATTTCGGGCGTCCGGCCAGAAACGTGCTCAGATAGTTGCTGGCGCAATCATCTTGGTGTAGAATTCGCTTCAGACAGCGCGCCGCGGGCGTGCAAGGCTCGGCAGGAGTCCGAGTCCGAGATCAGGAGTCGACATGCAACTCGGGGCTTTCACGGTTGGTGACCTCACCGCCGATCCCACCACTGGTCGGACCATCAGCGAGTACGAGCGGATCCAGGAGATGGTGACGGTCGCCCTCAAGGCCGAGGAAGTCGGGCTCGATGTGTTCGCCACGGGCGAGCATCACAACCTGCCCTTCGTCCCCTCCTCCCCCACCACGATGCTCGGCTACATCGCCGCCAGGACAGAGCGGCTCATCCTGTCAACCGCCACGACGCTGATCACGACGAACGACCCGGTGAAGATCGCCGAGGACTACGCGATGCTTCAGCATCTGGCCGACGGTCGAGTCGACCTGATGATGGGCCGCGGCAACATGGGGCCCGTCTACCCGTGGTTCGGCCAGGACATCCGGAACGGGATCCCGCTCGCCTACGAGAACTACGCCCTGCTCCACCGCCTGTGGCGCGAAGATGTCGTCGATTGGGAGGGCAAGTTCCGGACGCCGCTGACCGGCTTCACGTCGACGCCGCGGCCGCTCGACGACGTGCCGCCCTTCGTCTGGCACGGCTCGATCCGCAGCCCGGAGATCGCCGAGCAGGCGGCTTACTACGGGGACGGCTTCTTCCACAACAACATCTTCTGGCCGAAGGAGCACGTCCAGCGGATGGTCGATCTCTACCGCCGGCGCTTCGAGCACTACGGGCACGGCCCGGCCGACAAGGCAATCGTCGGCCTCGGCGGCCACGTCTTCATGCGGAGGAACAGCCAGGACGCGATCCGCGAGTTCCGTCCCTACTTCGACCATGCCCCGGTGTACGGCGGCAGCATGTCGCTCGAGGACTACATGGCCCAGACGCCGATGACGATCGGGAGCCCGCAGGAGGTCATCGATCGGACGATGTCCTTCCGGGAGATCGTCGGCGATTACCAGCGCCAGCTCTTCCTGGCCGATCACGCGGGGCTTCCCCTCAAGACCGTGCTGGAGCAGATGGACATCCTCGGTGAGGAGGTCGTGCCGGTTCTCCGCAAGGAGTTCGCCGCCCTCCGGCCGGCCGGTGTGCCCGATGGCCCGCCGCTCCATCCGCGGGTCGTCGAAGCTGAGGCCGCCAGGTCGGCTGAGCTGGCGACGGCATGACAGCCGCCGCTACTCGGTCACTCGTGATCGTCAGCGCCGGCCTCGGCCAGCCGTCATCGAGCCGGCTCCTGGCCGATCGCCTGTCGGCCGCTGTCGAACGGCACCTTCGCGACGCTGACGTCGACGCCCACGTCGAGGTGATCGAACTCCGAGAGCACGCCCACGACCTGACGAACAACCTCCTTTCGGGCTTTCCGAGCCCGCGATTGCAGGCGGCCATCGACACTGTCCTGGTCGCGGATGGGCTCGTCGCGGTCAGCCCGATCTTCAGCGCCTCCTACAGCGGCCTCTTCAAGATGTTCTTCGACGTCATCGATCGCGACGGCCTTGCCGGCAAGCCGACGCTCATCGCGGCCACCGGCGGGTCCACCAGGCACTCGCTCGCGGTCGAACATGCCATCCGGCCGCTGTTCGCGTACCTGAACGCCGCCGTCGTGGCGACCGGTGTCTACGCCGCGGCCGAGGACTGGGGCGGTGGGGGCGTCACGGCCGCCGGCAGCCTCGTCGAGCGGATCGACCGGGCGGCTAGTGAGCTTGCCGATGCCATGATCGGCCGGCCGCACGCGCAGGCGCCCGACAAGTACGAGTCACCGACCCCGTTCGAAGAGGCCTTCCGGGCCAGCGCCGCGCCCGACTGAGGGTGCCCGGATCAGGCGCGGCGGGCAGGGACGAAGGTCCGTCGGGTCGACGCCTCCCAGCCGTCCGGCCCCGAGTCCGGACGCGAGCCCGGTCGTTCCGCTCCGTCCGACAACGGGATTTGCAGGACCTCGCCGCCCTCCCGGATGATCGAGGCATCGAGAAACGTGAAGTCGTACTCCAGGACGTGGTCCATCGCGAACGCTTCGCGCTCGAGCCACCAGTCCGACCCGTAGAAGTTGTCCTTGCTGGCCTTCCGGTCGGCCTCGTCCTCGAAGCTGCGCAGCCAGATGAACGTTGACGTCTCGCGATCGAGGCCCGCGTATTCGACCCGCATACCTCGCGCGACATGCTCACGGGCAGCCTCCTCGAAGAACGCGAGCCAGGACTCCATGCGCTCGGGGATGATCCGGTAGCGCCGAAGCTCGGTGATCATGTTCGATGCCTCCTCATGACCGGCAGGATGGCATCGAATCCCGACAGATTGTGTCAGGTACCTGCCGGTTCACTGTCGATGCCGAGCTTGGCTGAGATCCCGGCGGCTTCGGTGCGCGTCGAGGCCCCGAGCTTGCCCAGGATGTTCGACACGTGAACGCCGGCGGTGTTGAGGATTGCGTTCATCGAATGGCTCCTTTCGCAGTCGCTCGATCATTCGAGCTGTCGGAGCCAAGCCTGTCGTTTGTCGGGCTGGAAACCATCGGGAGGGTCAGTGAACTGACGACCGATCACGCCGTCATTTTTGCCGGCGGGCCCGTTAGATGCCGCGGCTACTTCTGCTTGGCAGACTCGCGGGCGTCGGTTGCCCACGGCGATCGGGCCATCCAGTCGGCGAGCCCGGTCCGGTGGAGCAATCGGGCGCTCTGGCAGTCCGGTCGGATGGCGGCCTCGCGACCGATGGCGTCGAGGAAGTACCGATCGAAGGCGCGCCGCGGGAAGTCGCGCATGACCCGTGGTCTGACATCGTCGACGAGCTCGTAACCGGCGCCGCGAACGTCGAGGCCTGTCGCGCGATCCAGCAGGACAGCCTCCACCCCGTCGTCGAGCGTCACCGACGGCTGCATGTGGAGGATGATCGCCATGGCGACCCGCTCGGCCGCCTCGGCGGAAAGCCCGCGTCGTTCGAGGAACCGACGGGCGAACTCGGCGCCTTCGACTTCGAAGGACATCGTGTTGTTCGGGATTCGGGTCAGTCCGAGATCGTGCATGAGCGACGCGGTCCACAGGATCTGCCGGTCAAACGTCCAGCCCTCCCCTGCCCCGATCGCCGCGCCCCAGCAATACGAACGGACCGAGTGCGCCAGCAGATAGACAGGGAGTGCCCGATTGGCCCATTGCCAGGTCACCGCCGAGATGTGGTCCGGCGGCACGGCGATGCCGGCGATCTCGCTCGGGAGCGAGGGTCCATGGGTCATCGGCGAGCCACGCTAGCCGTGCTGTGCGATCTGGATCAGGTTGCCGCACGTGTCGTCGAACACCGCCGTCGTCACGGGTCCAATCTCGAGCGGGTCCTGGGCGAACCGGACGCCCAGGCCGCGAAGCCTACTGAATTCTGCCTTGACATCGTCCACACCGAACGACGTGAACGGAATTCCGTCGGCCACGAGGGCTACCTTGAACGGACCGGCCGCGGGATGTCCGTCCGGTTCCAGGAGCAGTTCCGTCCCGCCGGGATCCTGCGGCGACACGACCGTCAACCAGCGTGCTTCGCCCATCGGGATGTCGGTCTTCTTCACGAAGCCGAGGACGCCCGTGTAGAACTGGAGCGCCTTCTCCTGGTCGTCGACCAGCACGCTCGTGACAATGATCTTCATTCCGCTCTCCTCTCCCTGGTCTTCGTCCAGCGTTCCGTGATTGCGCCGAGAGGCGCCCTGTCGAGGTCGTGGAACTTGTAGCGGCCTTCCCGACGTGTGATGACCAAGCCGGCGGCCTCAAGGACGTCGAGATGCTGCGAGATCGCCTGGCGAGTCGACCCGAGGTCATGCTTGGTCGTCAGGCGGAGGCATAACTCGAACAGCGTCTGACCGCTCCGCTCCTGCAGCTCATCGAGGATGGCCCGCCGAGTCGGGTCAGCCAGGGCCTTGAACACGTCGCCCACGGCCGCGATAATAGGCAAGTCGTTACTTGCCTGTCAATCGGCCCCGCAGCAACAGCCTGCCGGTCCGGCGAGAGTCAGCCCTTTGGCGTGAGGCGCACCATCGGGATGACGCGCCCGGTCTGCTCCGGGTATGCCGCGAACGATGGGAGCGCTGCGACGTGCTGCTCCCACAGCCGATCGCGGTCCTCGCCCTGAGCGAGCGATGCAGTGGCATCGACAGCCTTCTTGCCGATTTCGACCGTGACGTCGGGGTTCGTCTGGACATTGCGAAGCCAACTTGGCTCCTTCGGTGAGCCGCCCGCCGTGCCGGCGACCACGTACGCGTCGCCGTCCCGAGACCAGGTCAGGATCGCTCGCCGCGGCTGCCCGCTCTTGGCGCCTTCCGACATCATCACCAGCAGCGGGTGCCCTTCCAGGGGTCCGGACGTGACGGCGCCGTCGTGGGCTCGCATGTCGGCGATCAGGTTGTCTTCGAAATCCGAGTAGTCAGCCAATGGTCCAGTCTCCTATGATCGCGCGATCGCGACGGATCGTAACGTTGCTAACGCAACGATCTCACGATCTCGCGAATCGTGCCAAGAAGTCCTCCTGGCGGGGTCAGGCGGGGGACGCGGGCGGGGGTGTGTCGCCGCGCTCGGCCGCGATCTGGTCCGCCTGGTCGGCGGCGATCGCCACCGCCTCGTCGAGTGGGATGTCGGGATCCACCGCTCGAACTTCAGCCACGGCGTCCTCGAGGTCGATGCCCTCGACCTCGTTGACCGCGCGGCGGTTGACCACGTAGCGGACGAGCAGGTTGAGCACCGCCACGAACGGGATGCCGAACAGGGCGCCCCACAGTCCCGCGATCTGGGCACCGATGAGCAGGGCGATCAGGACGAGGATCGGATGAAGACTCGCGTGTTCTTTCATGAGCCGCGGTTGGAGGACGTTGACGAGCACGGTCTGGACGACGAACAGGATGATCACGATCGGTGCCGCGACCTCGGGCTTGAACGCAACCGCCACGAGGAGTGGCGGCAGCAGGGCGAGCGGTGGCCCGAAGAACGGGATGACCATCGCCAGGGCAACGGCGGTCGTCGTCAGGAACAGGTACGGCAAGCCGAAGATGAGCCCGACGAAGATCATCAAGCCAACCTGGACCACGACAAGGATCGCCTGCGTCCTGAGGAAGCCACCGAACGCCCGGCCGACCGTGTCCTCGACCAGCTCGAGCTCTTCCGCGTAGCGATTCGGGACGACTCTGCCGAGCGCTCCCAGGATCACGTCAACGTCGGCGACCGCGTAGAGCGACAGCACGATGATCACGAAGAGATTGCCAAGAACGCGCAGCGACGCTCCGGCAATGACCTGGATCTCGTCGTTGAGCGAGCCACTGATCCTGCCGAACAACTGACGCTGAGCCTGATCGAACGTGCCCGCAAGGTCGATGACGTCCTTGTTCAGGCCCAATGATGTCTGCGCCCCGACCAGGAGCCCATTGATCCTGGTGGTGACCTCATCGCTCCGTCTGAGGATATCCGCCGCGTCGCGGGCGCCGACCTGGACGATCGCATAGACGAGGAACCCGACACCGGCCACCACGATCGCGTAGACAAGGGCGATCGTCACGCCACGCCGGATCCCCGTCCGACGGTGGATGACGTCGACGGCCTGGGCAACGAGAAAAGCAAGTAGCCACGCGAGGAAGATGACCAGCAGGATCGTACTGAAGCCGGCCGCGATCGCCACGAGTCGGTCGACGACGGCGAACCCGAAGAACAGGCTCCCGAGGACGAGGAATGCAGTGATCAGGCGCGACGATGGGATCAGCACCCCGCCATTCTTGCGCGCCGCGACGCAGAAGTACCGACGGTTTGGCGCGAAGGTGGCGTCTCGGCATGCCGTTGATGTAGCAAATGGGAAGCCGACGATGATGGCGGCCCGCCGGCAGTCGTCGTGGGAAGCAGGCGAGGTGTGCAATGGCGAAGCGCGCTGGAAGCAAGACGCCCGAGACTCGCGAGTCCAGCACCGCGGCGGCTGATCCTCCTCTTGAGCGGATGAGGCGGCGGGCGTACGAGGAGGAGCTGGCTCTCGTTCAGCGACGACGAGCAGGGGCGGCGATCCAAGCGAGGCTCGATGATCCTAGGAAACGCTGGAAGCTCAGTCCGATGGACCTCGAATCACGGACCCGCTGGGTCGAATACTCGAAGGCGAAGGACGAGATGTTCGCCCACACCGACACGAAGCAGGCGCCGTGATACGTCGTCAACGCCGACGACAAGCGGCGCGCCCGACTCAACACGATCCGCCACCTGTTGGAACTGATCCCCTACGAGGAGGTCGCCCAGCCGGAGATCAAGGGCCGCCGCGGCAGTCGGACGTCGGGAATGCGGCCGCCGATCTCTGACCAGACCTTCGTTCCGGATAACTACGGCTGAAGGACGTTGCGGCGCCGCGACCGGAGGCCGGAGGCGCCGCGCTCAGCCCAATCCGAAAACAGAGGCGACCGGGGCCAGGGTCCGAAGCCACAGGGCCGCCGTGAGACCGCACGCGGCGATGGCCAGGGCGAGCGCGATGAAGCCCTCGACGCGAAGGCGGAGGTGGGTTCGGCGGGCCGCTTTTCCCTCGAACGGGTCGCGCGGGATTCCAATTCGTCCGATCATCTGGGCCCTCCGGCATGCGAGGCGGTCGGTCGCGACCACCGGCGCATATCGTCGCTCGCAGCGGGTCCCGTTGACCACCCGGACCTTCTGGCCAAACGCCCCTCGGTCCAACGGACTAGCCAACCGTTGGCGAAGCGATGAGCGCCTCCGCAATGCCGGGTCAGATGCCGCGGAAGACCATCCCCAGGAGAAGCAGGACGGTGGCGGCCACGAACGCGAGGATCCCGATCGTGTCGGACACGACCGATCCGTAGGTGCCCAGCAGGCCAATGAGGATGAGCACCAGGGCGACGATGACGGTCCTCGCGGTCGGGGCGAAGTTCGTCCGGTTCATCGCATCAGATCCCCGGCAGCAGCGAGCCGACCACGAGCAGCGACGGGCAGGCCAGGAGGAACAGACAGCCCATCACGCGATCCAGAGACAGCCCGACCGTGGCGAGGGCCGAGTTCACGGGATCAAGGAGCGGGGCCAGCTGATCCACGGGCCATACCACCGCGAAGCCGACGATCCCAAGCACGAGGGCAATGCCGACCGTGATCAAACGCGGCGGATTGGGCCGAAGCTGCATCTAGAGTTCACCTCCGCCTGGCCAGTTTCGCCAATGGGTCACGCAAGCGACTCGAGGTAGCGCAGTGATCGGGCGACATCGTCGAGGGGGTCGCGCGACTCGTCCTGCTCGACGACGTACCACTCGACGGCCGCCGCTCGAGCCTCCTCGATGATCTCCGGAAACGGCAGGATGCCCTCCCCCGCCGGCGCATCACGCTGCTCCTGACCAGGCGCACGGTCCTTCATGTGGAGGAGCCAGAGGCGCTTGGCAACGGCACGAATCTCGGCCACCGGATCGCGACCGGCGACCGACGCCCAGTACACGTCCAATTCGAGCTCCACCTCGGCGGGAAGTTCGGCGATCAGCACGTCCCACACCGTGGTGTCCGCGAGCGGCGCGAACTCGAACGCGTGGTTGTGGTAACCGAGACGGATCCCCCGCTGGCCAAACCGCCGGGCGAACCCCCCAAGGCTCTCCGCGAACAACCGGACTTCGTCGACGGTCCGGCGCTCGTTCTCAGGGAGCCAGGGGACGATCACCCGTGGACAATCCACCTCTGCCAGCCGATCGGCGACCGCATTCGCGTCGTCGCGCAGGCTTTCGATGCTCTCGTGCGAGGCAATCACGGTCATACCGGCGTCCTTCAGCAGGTTCGCGAGCTCACCGGGCTGAGTCGGGGGCAATCCTGCCAGCTCTACCGCCTTGTAGCCGGCTGCGGCGACGGCTCGCAGCGTTCCGGGGAGGTCCTTCCCCATCGGCCGGCGAACCGTGTACAGCTGGAGTGCAATCTGGTCGAGTCGCATCCGCTGACGATAGGGCACCAGCGCCCGCGCGGCATCGCCTCTCGTACACAAGCCCCATGCCGTAGCCTGTCGGGCCATGACGCCCCTCGGCATCGGCATCGTCGGAACCGGCAACATCGCTGGTGGCTACGCGCGGGACGCCCTCACCCACCCCGAGATCAGGCTCGTCGCGGCGACTGACCTCGATCCCGCCCGCGCGGCCGCCTTCGGCGACGCCCAGGGTTGTCGCGTCCACGCCTCGCTCGACGACTTCCTCGCCGACGACGAAGTCGACATCGTCGTCAACCTCACCATTCATCACGCCCACTACGACGTCACGAGACGCGCCCTCGAGGCTGGTCGCCACGTCTACAGCGAAAAGCCGCTTGCCCTCCGTTCGACCGAAGCCCGCGAGCTCGTCGAGCTCGCCGTAGCCCGCGAACGTCGGCTTGGCTGTTCTCCATCCACCTTCCTGGGTGAGGCCCAACAGACCGCAGCGGCCTGGATCCGGAGCGGCCGGCTTGGGACGGTGCGAGCGATCTATGCCGAGGTCAATTGGGGCCGAATCGAGTCATGGCATCCGGCGCCGGCGCCGTTCTACGAGGTCGGTGCCCTTGTCGACGTCGGGGTGTATCCGCTCACTCTGGTTACGACGATGCTCGGGCCGGCGCGTTCGGTTCGAGCCTGGGGCTGGGAGCTGAAGCCGCACCGCGTGACGCTCGACGGGACTTCGTTCCGGATCGGCAGCCCCGACCTGATCGTGGCGGCCGTCGAGCTCGAGGCCGGGCCCGTCGTCCGTCTCACCGCCAGCTTCTATGTCGGCCGCCCGGCGAAACTGACCGGCAGCCTCGAGTTCCACGGCGACGACGCGTCCTTGGCACTCGGCAGCTTCCAGGACTTCGACGCCACGGTCGAGGTCGGCGAGTACAACAAGGATTACGAAGGCGTCGCGCTGGTCCGGCCGCCGTTCCGCGGGACGGCCTGGGCGCGTGGCGTCGCGGAGATGGCAGCGGCAATCGCCGAGGGGCGACCGCACCGGGCAAGCGCCGAGCAGGCCGCCCACGTCGTCGACATCATGGAGGCGGCCTTCGGATCGATGGCCGACGGCGGTCGACGGGTGGAGATCTCGTCGACGTTCGTGCCGCCGCCGTTGATGCCCTGGGCGCAGTCGGCACGCCTTCGATGACCGACGACACGTCGTGGCGGCGCTCGACGGTGATCACGATCGTCGGGGATCTGGCTCGCGTGGACCGTCGCACGCCGGCGCGCCGCAGTCGATCATTCGCTACGTGCTTGCTGTTCCGGCGATCTTCTTGCGCCTCGCGCGCATCGGCGAACATGAGGCGTTCGACCGAGGCTGGCTCATCGCCAGCACCCTGGTGATGGGATTCCTGGCAACGCTCTTCACATTTGACTTCTGGGTGGCCTGACGCCGATGGCCCGGACGAGGATGACCTTCATTCGGCCGTTCACGACGCGAGTGATCAACCCGGTGACGCGGCTGTTCGCCGGATGGCTGCCCGGGTTCGCCATCCTCAGCTACACGGGCCGGAAATCCGGCCGCCGATTCAAGACACCGATGAACGTCTTCAAGCGCGGGGATGCCTATGTATTCGCGCTCACGTACGGCTCCGACGTCCAGTGGGTGAAAAACGTCGTGGCTGCGGGCGGCTGCGTCATCCGCACCCGTGGCCGCGATATCCGCCTCGTCGAGCCCGAGATCTTCGTCGACCCGACGAGGCATCTGATGCCCTTGCCCGTCCGGCTGATCCTCCGCCTGAACAACGTCTCCGAGTTCATACGGATGCGCCCCGCCTGAACTTCAGGCGTCGGGCTTGGGCTTCTCCTGGATGGCCCAGCTGTTGCCGTCGGGATCGCTGAAGAACATGAACGAGTTCCAGGGCCCGCCATGGCCGTCGATCCAGTCACCGTTCTCGATGTGCCGGACGGGGGTGATGTCCAGTCCTCGTCCCACGAGCAGGTCGCGCGCCGCGTCGATGTCCGTGACGCACATCTGGAGGCCCTGGACCGAGCCGGGCTCCGCTGTGCCGAGACCCTTGCCGATGGAGATCGAGCAGGCGGAGCCGGGTGGCGTCAGCTGGACGACCCGGAACGAGTCGCCGACGCTCTGGTCAACGTCGACGTTGAACCCAACCTTCTCGCTGTAGAACGCCTTGGCCCGATCGATATCACTCACGGGGACGACGATGAGTTCCAACGTGAAGTCCATGGAGGTTTGCTGCTCCTTTGTATGTGGTCGTCAGGAATGCCGGACCCTACCAGACGTCGCCGGGACGCCACTCGCAGCTGATAGACGCGCTCAGGTCGAGCGGCGGGGAGGACGGAGTCGGGAGCACGAGGATGTAGCCTTCCTCATCTGGCGTCCGGCGCCGGCCGTCGGGGGTCCGGACGAACGCCGGCCCGGCCCACGTCAGCCAGCCGAGCCGTTCGTAGAAGTGATGACGGCCCGTACCGAGGGCGCCGAGCTCGAAACCGTCGCGGATGTAGGCGTTGACATCGGCGACGACCAGGGAGCCGAAGCCGGCTCCCTCGCGGCCCGGAGCGGTGCCGACTGCCTCCACATAGCCGGTCCTGAGCGGCCGCTCGTCGAGGTGAATAGCGCGCTCGACGACGGAGGCGTGGGTGACGATCTCGCCGCCGACGTCGAGCACGAAGTGAACGCCACCTACGGCGTGGTCCCAGTCGTCCTGGGTGAACCGCTCCTCTTCCCCCGGTCCGAATGCCGCCTCCAGCAATGAGCGAATGCTCGCGACTTCCGTCTGGGTCAGATCCGACGTCGCGAGCCTGCGCAGGCGCGGTTCGGGCGGTCGCCGCATCAATCGAAGAGATAGCGGCTCAGGAACGCGTTGCGGAACGATCCCGCCGGGTCAGATCGATCGAGCAACGCCGTGAACTGCGGCAACGCCGGATATGCCGATCGCACCTCTGCCGGCGACATCGTGAACACCTTGCCCCAGTGCGGGCGATGCTCGAACGGCGCCAGGGCCGCCTCGAGGATCGGGAGCATCCGCGTAACGGCGTTCCAGTCGCGCTGCCAGGTGAAGTGGATCGCCACCGACGACCGGCCATAAGCCGTGCTCATCCAGAGCCATCGGCCGCGACGGTCCGGACCTCGCTGACCTGGAGCAACGCGGCGAACTGCTCGCGGATTGCCGCGATCGCCAGGAGCGCCTCCGCGGCATGCTCCCGCGGGATGAGGTACTCGCTCTGGAGCTCGGCACCGCTGCTGGGCATGTGGTCCATCCGGAAGTGAGGCAGCCGCTCGTGCCATGGACCGGGGACGCCCAACTGTTCGGTGCAGGCTTCCGCCGACATCCGTCGGATCGGGTGGATCGGGACCGTTGCGCGCGTTGCGCCGAACAGGTCGGGCGGCGGGTCGAACGTGTCGTCATCGGGAACGCGGCGCTTCAGCCAGACCTGCTCGAACACAGGCCCCTGCCACTCGATGAACAGGCTGACGCTGTCGGCGCTCCCGGTGATCTCGTCGAAATGATCGACGACCTGGGCCAGGGGCAGATCCTCGTAGACATCCTGGCGCATCCGGTACGTCGGCTGGAGCTGGAGGGTGAGGGCGGTGACCACACCGATGCCCCCAAGCGCGACAACCGCGCCATTGAAGAGGTCGGGATCGCGATCGCGCGAGAAAGTCCGAACTTCGCCGTCCGCGGTGACGACCTCCATGCCCGTCACAGCCGTCGCCAGGTTTCCGCTGCGATCGCCGGAGCCATGGATCGCGGTAGCGCAGGCACCCGCCACCGAGATGTGGGGAAGGGAGGCCAGATTGTGGAGGGCGAATCCGGCGGCGTCGAGGGGGACGCAGATCTCGCCATAGCGGACGCCACCGTCCACAGTGACCGTACCGGCCACCGGGTCCAGGTCGAAGACGCGAGGCATCCGCGCCCATGAGATGAGGTGGCCGTCCGTGTCGGCGATGTCGTTGAATGAATGGCGGGACCCGAGCACCCGCAGGGGGCGCGTGTCCCTGACAATCTCCTGAAGTTCTTCGATCGACTCGGGTTCGTGGATCCTCAAGGCGCTGAAGATGTGGTTCCCCGCCCAGTTCGTCAGCCCAACCACCGGTTCGCCGTGGCTATCCATGAATGGAGGGTAGCGCGGCGGCAGCCACCGTCGCCATCGGTCCCATTAACCGGTGCGCGATCGAGGCAGACGATCTGACCGTGGAGACTCCATCTGTTCCCGGTCGTTGTGGAGCGGGCCGCCGTAGTGCTCATCGGGGCCCTATTCCTTGGAGCCGCGATCGCTTTGATCGACGCGCTTCTCCGACGCCCGCGGTTTACTTCTTCGCGGCCGCGTCGGTTTCGGCGATGCGCGCCCGGACGAGCTTCGTGACCAGGTCCTCGGGCAGTGGCGCGCCGGCGGCAAACCGGACAGTCCCCTTGGAGGTGCTGTAGCCGGCGAGGTCGTCGCGGTGAGCCTCCATGACTGCCGGGCTCTGGACGTAGATCGCGCAGTGGCTGGTCGCGGCGCCGAACGAGACAAGGGGCCGGCCGCGGTACTTGAACGCCGGCACGCCGTAGCTGATGGCCTCGACGGCGTCCGGGGCCGCGGCCGCGATCAGGCTGCGAAGTCCCTGCAGCGCCGTCCGCTGGTCGTCGGGGAGCGCGGCAAGGAATGCGTCGACGGCGCGCGCGCCGTCGTTCGAGGTCATCGCACAGGATCTGAGAGCAGGCGCTCTGGCGCCCTGCAACGCGAGGCATCGGTGATGACGACCTTGAGGAGACCGGGATCGATGGCCGCCAGGCGGCCGAGGACGGCGGGGTAACCGTTGTAGTGAGGCTCCGTGAAGAAGACCTCCGGGTCCACCTCGAGGAGGCTCTCCTTCTCGAACTCGTTTCCGACCCGTACCGCGACGACGTCAGGGTTCGGAACACGCGCTCGCTTCGGGTCGATCCGCTCCTGCCAAGACCAGAGGAAGGCCCTGCCGTCGACGAAGAAACGGAACCCGTCCGGGTCCTCGGTTGTGGCGGGAAGCGAGAGTGCGATCCGGCGCACATCGTCCTGCTTGGGCATCGCCGCTGATCGTACGCGGCCATCGTGGTTGGCGCGGACTACGATGGGTCGGCACAACAGGCATCGAGGCTCGCATGGACGACCAATCCCAGAGTGCGCGCAGGTTCGACGCGGCGATGCTCGAGCTGTACGAGACGTGGAAGCGCGAGATCCGGTACTCGGCCAATCGGTTTCGCCAGATGGTCGTCCGGCGCGGTGGCGTGGAAACCGCTCGCCGACTCCTCGGCAAGCCGGACGTCTCGTCGGGGTTCACGAAGCTGCACGATGCCCGCAGGCTCGAGCTCACCATGGAATACCTGGTTCTTCAGCGCGACTTCACCTCGCTCTTCTCGTTCGAGGAGCGCGGCGTCGCACGTGGCAGGCTCATCGATCACGGGATGGCCGTGGACCGGCTCCCGTAGGTCCCGCGTCAGGTGTCCGCTGGCTTGTCCGTGTCCTCCGCTCGGCGCTCGCCGCCCTGGGTTGGCGGCTGCCACGCGTACTCCGCATATCGCAGCTGGCGCTGCTGGAGATCGTCGAGTCGCTCCTGCTCGCCGCGGGCGATCTCCAGCTCGTGGTCGCGCTCGAGGGCGTCGAGCTCGG
>JBBSCI010000067.1:0-15437 GCA_038250445.1 Candidatus Limnocylindrales bacterium
ACGCCGGCCTCTGCAGCGACGGCCCGAGCGAGCATTGTCTTACCGGTGCCAGGGGGCCCGTAGAGCATGATCCCGCGGGGGATGCGCGCGCCGAGCTTGTGGAACCGTTCGGGCGTCCGGAGGAACTCGATCGTCTCGGTCAGCTCGAGCTTCGCCTCGTCGCAGCCGGCGACGTCATCGAGGCGGACGCTCGGGGCGATCGGGTCCTCGGTCGGCGCCGGCAGGGTCCCTTCGACAACCCGCGGGGGCGGCATGATCGTGCGGAAGCTCGAGCTGTCGCGTGGCGCCGCGCTGTTCCTCCGCGACAGGCGAAGGATGAAGAACAGGGCGACACCGAGGAGCACCAGTGGCAGAACGACCCCGAAAAGGCTCAACGCGGAATCGGGTTTCGCCGGACGGCTGACCTGGAGCGCCTCGGTCGTCAGGAGGTTGCCGTAGCCGAGGGCTGTGAGCGCGGAGACCGCCTCGCCCGGCGTGATCGACAGGTCGACCGGGATGACCTGACCGTCCGTGGTGCGGACAAGGAGGACGTCGGCCGGCTGGCCCGAAGCCCCCGGCGCCTGGCCCGCGGAGATCGCCGAGACCTCGCCGGCTTCGACGTGTCGCTGGAGCTCTGGGAACGTCCAGCCGCTGCCGAACGTGAACGTCGGAGCGGTGGCGGCGGCCGTCGCCGGGTTGGCTGCTGGCGCGCCGCTGCGGATGACGACCAATGAGGTGACGGCGGCAATGGCGATGGCCGCGAGGAGGGTGATGGCGATCGCGCTTCGAGAACGGCGCCGGAGCTGGCCGGCAGCACGTCGGACTCGACGGCGGAGCTGAAGGAAGCGGCGTGCGGGATCAGGCATCAGGAAACGGCATCGACAGGTTGTAACGGCGTGAAACGTTCTGAATCGTGGCCGATGCCAGATCTGCTCGACATCACCCGAAAGAGTGACTGGCCTGCGTCAATTGACGGATAGCGCGGGCCTTGCGAGCGCCCACCTCCGGCCACGGGCCGAGATCGACGATTGGCGGAGAATACAGCGGCAATCGCGAAATCGCAGGGCGACGAGAGGACGGGACGATGCAGCTCAGTGACCGGGTCGTCGTCGTCACCGGTGCCACGGGACCTCTGGGGCGGGCCCTGGTGTCGGCGTTCGCCGCGGAAGGTTGCCGGCTGGGCCTCGTCGGGACGGACGAGGAGCGGCTGACCGCCCTCGCCACGGCACTGGGCCTCGACGCGGATCGCTGGGTCGCCGGGGTCGGCGATCTCCGTCGAGCGGACGAGGCGACGGCGGCAGTCGCCGCCGTGGCAGCCCGCTTCGAACGGGTCGACGCGCTGATCCACGCTGTCGGCGGCTTTGCTGCTGGGACGCCGGTCGCCGAGCTCGACCCGGCGGACATGGCGTCGATGCTCGATCAGCATCTCTGGACGACGCTCAACGCCATCCAGGCGGTCCTGCCCGGCATGGTGGAGCGCGGCTGGGGCCGGATCGTCGCGGTCTCGACCCCGGTCGCCGCCAACCCTGCCGCGAAGATGTCGCCATACGCCGTCGCCAAGGCGGCCGAGGAGACGCTCGTCCGCGCCGTCGCGAAGGAGATCGCCGGCACCGGCGTCACGGCGAACCTCGTGCTCGTCAAGAAGATCGATTCGGACCACGAACGCGAGACCGCGCCCTCTCCGAAGAACGCCGGCTGGACAACGCCGGAGGAGATTGCGGCGGTGGTGCGCCAGCTCTGCTCGGACGACGCCAGCGCGATCAATGGCGCGCGCATCCCCCTCGACGGCCGCGGCTGAGGAGGTTGGAGCGGGAGACGAGGTTCGAACTCGCGACATTCAGCTTGGAAGGCTGACGCTCTGCCAACTGAGCTACTCCCGCTTGCCAATGGCATCGTAGCCGAGACCGTCCCTTCACCCGGGCGGCTGCCACGGCAGGAGGTCCGGGTCGATCGGGGTCGCGAGGTGATCGACATCGCCGACGCCACGATTGGGGCCGCTCATTGACCCCGCCGATATCGTGATGTCATCGGTCTCGGATGGGTCTTGACACCAGGAGGGGTCCGTTTCACGATCGGCTGTAATCGATTGCAGCCGATGTCGCCCGCCCGGGTTGGCGAGTCCCATGGATAACCGGGAACGCCGCATGATGCTGCCTGGGTGAATTCCCGGCACTCGCGGGTCACGTCCCGGTGCACCGCGAAGTCAGACCGCCTCGGCTCATGGACACGCAGACGGCGCACCGCGCCGGATCGCTAGGAGGTGACCGAAGCCAACGTGGATCGAAACTCCTCGGGCGGCGGCGAGGCCGCTGTCCGACCATCGATGGATCGACTGAGGAGGAGGCATGAAGCTCAGCAAGTGGCTCGCGATGCTCGTCCCGATCGCACTCGTCGCTTCGGCGTGCTCGTCGACGCCGAGCGCAGGGACCGCGAGCAAGCTCACGATTGCGGCGGTCCAAGGTGTCGAGGACGCGGGCCTCAAGGCGCTTGCGCCGATGTACAAGCAGCAGAAGGGCGTCGATATCCAGATCGTCGAGGCACCCTACGACGACCTGTACTCGAAGCTTGTCACCGCCTTCAAGGCGAACGACTCGACCTACGACCTGGTCATGATGGACGACCCGTGGATGCCGAAGTTCGGCACTGACGGCTCGCTGTCCGACCTCGGGCCGCTGGGCATCACGCAGGATCCCGACGTGGCCCAGGTCGTGTGGGACGTGGGAACGTGGCCGCCGCCGCGCGGCCCGGTGCCGCCCTCCGAGAAGAGCAAGCCAAAGCAGCTGCTCGGCGTGACGATCGTCGGCAACGTCGAGATGTTCATGTATCGCAACGACCTGACATCGACGGCGCCGGCAACCTATGACGACGTACTGAAGAACGCCAAGGCACAGAACAAGTCGGGCTCGGTCGCCGGGTACATCATTCGGGGCAAGGCCACCAACCCGGTCGTCGCCGACTTCCTGCCCATCCTCTGGTCGCAGGGCGGCGACGTCTTCGACGAGAACTGGAACGTCGTCCTCGACAACGCGGCCTCAAAGGCAGCAATCAGCTTCCTCGTCAACGATCTCAAGGGCGTTGCCCAGACGGATCCCGGCAGCACTGATGCCTCAGACCGCGACAAGATCATGGCCAACGGCCAGGGTTATCAATCGTCGGTCTGGCCCGGTGAGATCAACTCTGCCGTGCTCGACCCCACGGTTACGAAGGTCGCCGGCAAGGTCACGTTCATCCCGATTCCGGCAGGTAAGAGCGGCAAGGGCGTCGGCATGATGGGCAACTGGCTCCTCGGCGTCCCGAAGGCGTCCAAGAACCAGCAGGCCGCGGCCGACTTCGTCAAGTGGATGCTCCAGAAGGACACCCAGATGACGTACGCCCAGAACAAGGGGATTCCGTCGCGAACGAGCGTCCTCAAGGATGCCAGCCTGACGGCAGCCAACCCGTACTTCTCGGTGCTCGCCGACGCGCTCCAGGCGCCGCCCAACTGGCGACCCCGGACCGATCAGTGGAACGCCGTCGAAACGATTATCGGAACCCACTTGAACAAGGCCCTGACCGGAGGTGAAACGGCCGACCAGGCCGCGACGGGTGCGGCGACCGAGATCCGGACCCTCATGAAGGGGGCCGGCTACCCGACCCAGTGACCTGGTGCGAGCGGTGATCGATCGAACGAGCGACGGGACCTTCCCGTGAGTGTTCCGTGTCGGGGACCGGTGTGAGCGTCGCCCCGGCACACCCGTTCGCGATCGGCGCCCGCATCCGGACGGCATGGATGGTCCGAAGCAGGCAGGAGCGGCTGGTGTACCAGCTGCTCCTGCCGGTATTCGGCACGGTCTTCGTCCTTGCGACGATCCCGTTCATCCTGGCGGTCATCCAGGCCGTCACCTCGGACAGCGGGAGGTTCATTGGGCTCGCGAACTTCGCTCGCGCTCTGGGCAACCCCCTGCTGTACGAGGCAATCAAGCAGACCGCGATCTATGCGGCCATCGCGCTGCCGATCGAGATCCTGGGCGGGTTGGGCATCGCTCTGCTTGTCCATCGAACCGTCCGCTCGAACGCCGTACGGGCGGCCATCTACATCGCGGCAATGATCCCCATCGTCATTCCCCAGATCGCCGTCGGCGTCATCTTCCGGCTGGTGTACGCCCCCGACTACGGGATCCTCAACGTCCTGCTCGGCCAGACTGGGCCAAACCAGCCGTTGTGGCTCTCGTCGCCGCCGCTGGCAATGATCGCGACCGCAAGCGTCGACATCTGGCAATGGACGCCATTCGTCTATCTCGTCATGTTCGCCGGCTTCCAGACCGTGCCGAGCGAATCGGTCGAGGCGGCCCAGGTGGATGGCGCGACGAACTGGACGCAGTTCCGGCACATCGAGCTGCCATACCTCCGGCCGCTGCTCCTGCTCGTCCTGTTCTTCCGGATCGCCGACGTGATCCGCGTGTTCGACCACGTGTACGTGCTAACCGGCGGCGGCCCGGGCACCACGACCCAGTTCCTGAGCCTGTACATCTACCGGATCGGGTTCAAGTTCTCCGATCTCGGCCAGGCGTCCGCGCTGGCGGTCATCGTCATGGTGGCGATGATCCTGTTCTATACGGTCGTCTCGCGGTTCCTGCCGGCGGATCGGGGATGACCCACCGCAGCCGCGGGTTCACGAGGGTCGCGACGTCGGCACTGCTGGCCGTGATCGCGTTCGTCTTTGCGTTTCCTCTCTTTTATCTGATCGCGACGTCGCTCAAGACGAAGGCCGACCTGTTCGCGCCCGTGCCATCGCTCTTCCCGCCCGCCCCCACGATCGAGCCGTATTTGAGCGTCTTGTTCACGCGCGGCTTCGCCGGACTGCTGGTGAACAGCACGATCGTGGGCCTGAGCGCGACGGTCCTGGCGATCTGCGTCGCGTTCGCGATCTGTTACCCGATCACTCGACTTCCCGCAACGCCTCGGCTTCGAGCGTTTGTCCTCAACTGGGCGCTGTCGCTCCGGTTCCTGCCGCCCGTCGCCGTCGTCATCCCGTACTTCGCCATCGTCCGCACGATCGGGCTGTACAACCAGCTGCCCGCGCTCATCCTCGTATACACGATCTTCAACCTGCCTCTTGCGATCTGGATGCTGCGCGGGTTCCTTGATGAGATTCCGATCGAGATCGAGGAAGCTGCCCTGGTCGACGGGGCGAGCCGCTGGTATGCGTTCCGGACGATCCTCCTGCCGCTGTCGCGGACGGGGATCCTGGCGGTCGTGATCATCGTGTTCGCGTTCGACTGGGCCGAATTCATGTTCGCCTTCGTTCTGACCGCGACCCCGCAGGCGATGACCTTCCCGGTCGGCGTCCAGGGGCTGGTCACCCAATTCGAGATCATCTGGAACGACATGGCGGCCGGCGGGGTTATCGCGATTCTCCTCCCGCTCAGCCTGATGATCATCGCCCGGCGCCACGTGATGACCGGACTGACGTTCGGCGTCATCCGCGAGAAATGAGAACGATATGACAGGGGGCACTCGTCAGCGGCCGATGACCGGGGTCCATCTCAATGGAGCCACGATCATGACGACGCCGACCGACCGCCATCTGCGGATCGCACGCGAGACCGGGTACGACGGCGTCGAGGTCCGGGCCGAGCGGCTCCTGTCAGCTCCGGAGGAGCTTGCGACCTCCGCCGATCTCGTCCGACCGACGGAGGTCTGGAGCCTCAACGGCATCCAGCTCCAGCTGACTCCCGAGGGAGGCCTCGATCGCGGGCGGCTGGCCGCCGAGATGACACCACGGCTGGACATCTGCCGGCGCATGGCGGCGGCCTATCTGCTCGTCGTGCCACCCCGGGCGGCAGGCGCCAACCGCGAGCGCGCGATCGGGGCGATGCGCGAAGGGCTGGCGATCCTCCGCGATACGGCCGCCCCCGGTGGGATCGGCATCGCGTTCGAGTTCCTCGGCTTCGGCGACTGCCCGATCAACACGCCCGAGCTTGCCGGCCGAGTAGTCGCCGCTTTGCCAGGCGTCGACCTCGTGCTGGATTCGTGTCACTGGCATGCCAGCGGCGCCGGCTCGCTGAACGCGTTCCCGGTCGAGCGCCTGGCGATGGTCCATCTGAATGACGCGCCCGCAAAGGCGCCCCGCGAGATCGAGGATTCCGACCGCGTGATGCCCGGTCGCGGCATCATTCGCCTGACCGAGCTCGTCGCGAGGCTACGCGCGGCCGGCTACGAAGGACCGTGGAGCCTCGAGACCTTCAATCCCGACTCCTGGGCCGCACCGCCCGAGGCGATCGCGACGGAGGGCCGCGCCGCGCTCGCCGCCGTGCTCGCGCCGCCGGATGGGGCATAGGTGCGGTCGGAATGGCTGGAGCGTCATCGCGGCGGACGGCATAGGCAAATTGATTCGAATCGGCGGATTCATGCGGGGATCCTGAGTTCAGAGCACAGCGCTCGACAAAGGGAGACTTGGAAGGCTGACGCTCTGCCAACTGAGCTACTCCCGCCCGGGTCAAGGAAGTTTACAAGTCGGTTACTTGACGACTGGGCGACTTGTTGGTTGAGGCGGGTGGACGCGGACCGCTCCGACCATCGTCGGGTGGGTTTCGCAATGGAAGGTGAAGACGCCCGGCGTCCCGAGAACGGCTGTGTAGCCCGCGCTCGAATCCACGTAAAACGACCCGCGGGCCGCGGGCCAATCGGGCGCCATCTCGTCGGGCAAGCACCAGGGATCGCGGGCACGCAGCCCGCGATCTTTTCGTTTTCCGGTCTCTAGCGGCGGCGTCAGGAGGTCGAGGGAGTCCCCTGACGGACCATGAACCGCTTCGGATCGGGCAGTTCGGTGAACCCGAACTCTGCGTACAGCGGGTGCGCGTCGCGCGTGGCGAGGAGCCATCGCCGGAGTCCCACGAGTTCGGGGTGGTCGACGACCACCGACACCAGCCACTTCCCAAGGCCGGCGCAGCGATGAGCGGGTTCGATGAATACGTCACAGAGCCACGCGAACGTCGCATAGTCCGACACGACCCGGGCCATCCCGACCTGGCGATCCCCGTGGAAGAGTCCGAACGTCATCGAGTTGTCGAGTGATCGCTCGATGACCTCCGGCTGGCGATCGGCCGCCCAGCAGGCGTCGGCCAGGAAACGTCGGACGGCGGCGCGATCGATCCGGCTCGGGTCGGTCGTGATCGTGTACTCGCCCTTCCGCCAATCCATGCCGAAATGGTCGCATGAACCCCGTGGACGATCCGAAGGGCTCCGCGCGTCCTACACTGATCCGACCTCGAGGGGAACACGATCGGATGACAGCGGAGACCAGCCGCGACGAGGCAATCGCCCGTGTCGTCGCGTCGGCCAAGCGGCTCGGCGTCGAGCTCGACGAGCGCGAGGCGGCCGATTGGGTCGCGGCGATGGAGATCGAGGCGAGCGGCGGTGACCTCGTGGTCGACGTCGACACCGGCGTCTACGGCCACCGGGTGACGATGCTTGACTTCCAGCCCGAGGATCTCGCCCGATTCCGCGAGATGTCCACCGTCGTCGGCTTCGAGGATCGCCCGCCGCAGGTCACGACGGGCCTATCGATCTCGGGCTCGGCCGCCCAGAGCAAGATCAACGCCTACCCGGCCGACTGCGACTTCTTCGAGCGAGTCCACATCCGGGCCGACACGCGAGAGGAGGCCTGCGCAATCCTCGCCGACCTCATGCGCGAGAAGGCGCTCGCAACGGCGGTCGGGCCGGCCCATCGGCTGTACGAGGTCAAGTTCGGGTCGCACGCGGTCGCGGCGACGAAGGGCGGCAGCCCGGTCGGCGCCGGCTCGCCGATGTCGTGGACCCCCGACGAGGTCAGAGCCGGGCGGATGGAGGTCATGCTGGCGGACGGCTCGCCCCGCATCTACACGTGGGATGGGGTGTCGCTCGACCCCGGCTGGTGCAAGCTCGACTGGGTCATCGCCGACAAGACCCGTGGCCGGCTGGCCAACGCGAGCAACGTCCTCGATCCGACGTGGGAGGCGCCCGACGGCGCGATCGTGCCGCTCGATGGGTTCCTCGATCCGTACTACCAGGAGGTCTATCTCGAGTCCGAGTCGATCCCACTGTTCGCCAAGCTGGTGAGGGAGCTGTCGGCGGACTCGGTCGACGAATACGTCGACACACTGGAGCACGAGGTCTGGAAGTACACGGTCAAGGAGCCGAATTTCGGCAAGGCCGCGAGGCGGATGTACAACGTCTTCCGGATGAACGGCATGTACGGCGAGGCGGCCTTCATCCGGGAACTGTTCGACGAGCCGGTGACCGCGCTCTACCAGGTCTCGGCACTCATCCGGACGCTCGACGATGCTGCCTCATCGGGCGACGCCTTCGACACCGGCACGATGGTGACGCAGGTCGACGGCCTGATCATGTCGGCCATTCAGGCGCTCGACGGTCCGGACGAATCCAAGATGGTCGGTTACCTGCTGCAGCTGCGGAACTCGCTTCAGGCCCGCGAGTCGCACGAGCAGCGGTCGGACGAGATGAGCGGCATCCAGGACGCCGCGCTCGGGGCGGTGAACTCGTACTTCGAGCGGGCGCTGCGGTCTGTGCCGGAAATCGACGCGTACCTCGAGGCCGTCGCCCGGCGGGCCCCCTAGCGCCGACGCTTCACGGCGCGGACCATCATCGCTTGCGTTCGAGGATCGGTCGGGCGAGCTCGGGATTGTCGACGACGAAGGCGAACATCGCCCGATCTCCCCACCGACCGAGGAATAGATGGCCGTAGATGTTGACCCCGGCGTCGGCGAGCTGTCGCGACAGGAGTGCCATCCCCCCGGGCCGGTCGTCGACTTCGGTGAGGATTGACTCGCCCTCGATGAACGTATAGCCGCCCTCCTCAAGGACGGCCTTGGTCGTGTCGTCGTCGGCGGTCGTCATGATGACGTGGCCCGCATCGCCGATGCCGCCGCCCCCGATCGCCCGCAGGTCAACACCACGAGCGGCGAGGGCCTCCGCCAGGTTGGCCATGGCGCCAGGCTCGTTCTTCAGCTGGACGACGAACTGGTTGGCCATCGAGCCCTCCGAGCGTTGTTGGGTGAAGGGCGATTCTAGCGCCGGTGGGAACGCTTCGAGCGGGCGGCGGCAGGCGAGCCGTCATCGCGGTCGTTTGGCGGTGCGCGCGTGCCCCGAGCGCGCGATTCCCGGTGCTATCTTTCGCCGGTGCGCGCCGTAACCCCGCCGATCTCAGGTTCGGTGGAGACGGATTCCAGCAGCCAGGAGGGCTGAGAGCGAAATGGGGGGCGAGGTAGCGACGGCGGGCGTTCCCGTGCGAGGAATCCGTGCTGCCGGACCTCGATGGGCCTGGGCGATCCACGTTCTGGGCGTCGCCATCCTGATCATCGGCGTCATCGCACTCACGTACGTCTACGTGTCGGCCGAACACACGCTGTACACGTGGGACTTCCACGAGTACACGACGCGCCTCCAGACGACCTATACCGATCTGACCCGATCGCCACTCACGGCGTTCGTGAAGATCTACCTGTCGACGTCGCAGGAATACAACCTCCTCCCGGCGGTCCCGATGCTGCCGCTCCGGCTGATCCTCGGCGGCAGCCGGCTTGCCTTCGAGATCAATACTGGGCTTGTCTTCGTCGTCCCGTTCGGCCTGTCCGTTGGCTGGATCGCCAGCCGGACGATCTCCGGTCCGCGGCCGGCCGTCTTCTGGACCGCCGTCTTGGTCGCGCTCGCGACTCCCTATACATGGGTCGCGATCCTGCGCGGCTTCGTGGACCTCGGGGCCGCCGCCCTCATCGCGATGGCGATCGGCCTGTACGTTGGCGATCCGCGCCTCACGCGACTCTGGCGACCCCTCGCGATCGGCGTCCTGCTGGCCGCGGCAGTCCTCTTTCGACGACCCTTTGCCTACGACGGTATTGCGCTCTGCGCGGCGATCGGGCTGATGGTCCTGGTCCGGGCGGGTGTCGCCGCCAGGACTGATCCCCGGGTGGCAGTGCGTGCGCTGGGTGGCGACCTGCTGCGAGTCGGGCTCATCGCAGTTGGCGGCCTGGTCACCTTCGTCGCGATCGGTCATCGGTTGCTCGGCAGGCTTCTGCTCGAGGACTACGGGACGCTCTATCAGGGGTACGTCCGTGACGCGGCCAACGTGATCGGGTGGCTGGGGTCCGGCTACGGCTGGCTGAGCGTCGTTCTCGCGGTCGTGGGTTTCGTCGTGTCCTGGAGGATCACGAAGGGCAACGAGGGGCTCCATTTCGTCGCGCTCTACGGCGCCATCCTCGTGGCTCTCTGGGCGTCCGTGGTCGGACAGGAAGACGTCCACTACGCGGCCCACTTCGTTGCGCCCGTCGCGATCGGGCTGACGGCTCTCGCTTGGGCGATCTGGCGTGCCGCTCTGTCTCGCGTGGCCGTCCCTGCGACGGCGGCACTAAGCCTGGTTTTGGTCGTCAATCTCGTCGCTGGGCTGTCGACGCTCGTTCCCGGCAACGGATCCATCGCCCGCACGCTCCTGGCCGCCCCGAACCCGCCGCTGATCCGCACTGACTACGACGAGATGATCCGCCTCGCCGGCGACCTGCGACGAGTTGCCGGCAGCGACGCACCGGTCCTTGTCATCGGTTCGACCGACGGCTTCAGCGACGACACGATCGTCATCGCCGACGAGGTCAGCCGGGGCGACGCCCAGCCCTTGTTCGTGCTCACGAGCCCGCACGTCGATTCGCGGGACAGGTATCCGCTCACGGTCCTGCTGGCTGCCAGCGTCGTCGTCCTCCCCGACCCCCTCCCATTGCCGCTTGCCCCGGATCGCCAGGGTGTGCAACGGGTGATGCATGACTTCTTCGCGAGCTCGTCGCCGATCGCAGACGCCTTCCGACCACTGCCCGCGGCGTACCTACTCGAAGACGGCACGCGAGTCCGGCTGTTCGAGCGCACCCGGCCGACGACGCTGGCGGAGGCCACGGCGGCCCTGGCCACGATACGTACCTACACGCCGCAGGTTCCCGGTGGACAGGAGCCATGGATCAGCGTCGGTGGGCTGGAGAGCCCGGTCCAATCGGCGTCAGGCGATCGACCCTCGATCATCGACACGGGCCGCGACAGCGATGGGCGATGGGTGGCTAACGACCTGATCTATGTCGATGCCGGCACCTCGACGGAGATCGACGGAACGGCCGAGTTCCTGGATCGCTCCTGCGCCGGGGTCGTCGTCACGTTGAGCAGCATCGACGGAACGCTCTCCGCCGGTACGACAACCCGATTCGAGCTTGCTCCCGATGGACCGACGACGTTTCAAATTGACGGCCTCGACGAGAAGGCCGATGACCTGCTCATTGCGCCCGAACAACTCGATTCCGCCAGGCCCTGCGTGGCGCGGATCACGTTCGCCGCCAGCGCCAGCGCGAAATCCAGCGCGAAGTCATTGCTGGTCGACGACCAGCAGTCCGCACCGTGACGCTCGCCGCGTCTGCTTAGCCGGCAGGCAGGCGCGCGATGGCGGCCAGCGCGGTGAGGATTGCGAGGATGACCAGGCCCTCGATCATCTCATGGGCCTGTGCAGATCGCGGCCGCTCGACCTGCCGATCCGTACCGTTGTCGTTTCTCGTCACGGCCATTACGAGACGCTACGACCCGGCCGGCGGGGCTGGCTATGGTACGTTCCGGCCAGACTCAGGAATGACCCCAGGAGGGCAGATGGCCGAGGCGGCGACCCACGAACGAACGGCGACGGGCTCGCTCGCTCCACCGATCGCTGCCCCGGAGGCCGATCTCCCGCCGGACGTTGCCGCAGCCCTCGCCGATCCGCCTCCCGCGGCGGAGTCGACGGTGGAGGCGGCCGGGATCCCATTCCATACCCTCGCCTGGGGAGCGCCCGACGCGACACCACTCCTCCTGCTCCACGGGATCACGTCTCTGGCCCAGACCTGGTGGCGCATTGGGCCGACGATCGCCGCGGCCGGGTTCCGGGTGATCGCGCCGGACCTGCCGGGTCACGGCCGGACGAAGCACTGGAAGGGCCACCATCGGTTTCGTGAGAACGCCGTCGACCTCGTCGCGTTCTCCCGAGCGGCCGGCGTGGATGGGCCCGATCTGCGAATCGTTGGGCATAGCTGGGGCGCGATGACGGCGGCCGCCATGCCGGTCGCGGGCCTTGTCCCTGCCCGCCTCGTCCTCATCGAGCCGCCGGCCGTACCGCTCGCGATGATCTCCGCAATGCTCGCGGACCCGGTCGAACGCAAGTACGACGACATCAACGAGGCGATGACGGCGATCGGCCGAACCCGCCCGACCTGGCCGTACGGCGACGTCGTCGCCAAGGCTGAGGGGCTGACCGCCCTCGATGAGCCGGCGGTGAGGGCTGTTCTGACCCAGAACGGCGACTGGGACGGCGGCCTCGCCGACCTGGCGGATCCGTCGGTCGCGGGCGTCCCCGTGTGGCTCATTCGCGGCGATCCGGCGGCGGGCGGCTATCTCCCGGACGTCGTCATGCCCGCCTTTGTCGCGCGATTCGGGGCGAACCGAATCACGACCATTGCCGGTGCGCCGCATTCGCCGCACCGGACCCACCCTGAGGCGACCGTCCTGGCGATCCTTCGCTCGCTCGAGGGCTGACCCTCTCGGCTCCTTGTGCCGTCAGCCGCGGCGCCGGATCGCGATGGCGCGCCGGTAGAGATCGACGTACTGCGGCGCGGACCCGGTCGTCCAGTCGAAGTCGACAGCCATCCCCCGGGCTACCAGCCCGTCCCACTTCGGGCCGCCCGTGGCGCGCATCTCGATCGCGCGTTCCGTTGCGTCGACCAGGGCGTCCGGCGTCGCCTCGTCGAAGGAGAACCCCGTGCCCTCGCCGGGGAACTGCAGCTCGTCGCTCACGGAGTCGGCCAGGCCGCCCGTCCGGCGAACGATTGGCGGCGTGCCGTAGCGGAGCGCGATCATCTGGCCCTGCCCGCACGGCTCGAACCGCGATGGCATGAGGAACAAGTCGACGCCGGCGTAGATCCGGCGAGCCATCGCCCGGTCGAACCGCTCCAGCAGGGCGATCCTGTCTGGCCGCCGCTCCGCGAGGGCTCGGAGGGTGGCGGCGATCTTCGGATCCCCGCTGCCGAGCACGACGACACGGGCTCCCATTGACATCAGGCGAGGAGCAGCGTCGGCGAGGAGATCGAAGCCCTTCTGCGGATCAAGGCGGCCGATCATCCCGACGACCGGGCCGTCGTCCTTCGGGTCGCACCCGACCCGCTCGAGCAGGTCGGCCCGGCTATGAGCCTTGCCGGCGAGGTCAGTGGCCGAATAGGTCGCCGCAAGATCGGAATCGGTTGCTGGGTCCCAGACCGCGGTATCGAGCCCGTTGAGGATGCCGACGTAGCGATCGCCCTTTGCCCGGAGCGCGCCGTCCAGCCCGAACCCGAGCGCCGGCATCAACGACTCGCGCGCGTACCCGGGGCTGACCGTGTTCGCCATCTCGACGCGCTCGATTCCCGCGCCGAGGAGATCGATCCCGTACGGATCTGTCACGACGCCGTCGCCGAGCGACAGGCCAAGCTGGCCCAGCGCCGCTCGCGGCGTCCAGCCGTGGTAGGCGAGGTTGTGGATCGTCAGGACCGTGGCCGCCTTGCCCAGGACGGGATCGTCGGAATACCAGCGGTCGCGGAAGATCGCCGCGGGGCAGGCGTGCCAATCGTGGAGGTGGATCAGGTCGATCGGCCGCTCCGCCTCCGTTCGCAGGACCTCTAGCGCCGCTCGGCAGAAGAGCCCGAAGCGCCACGGGTTGTCGGCGTAGTCCTCGCCACCGGGCGCTCCGTAGAGGCCGTCGCGATCGAAGGCGCCCGGATGGTCGATGAGACGTAGGCGGTACCCGTTCGCCTCGACATCGATGACCGTCAGATCGACCGCCCCGCCGAGTGACTGCGGATCCGGCACCCGGATGAGCTGCCCCGGGCCAGCTCCCGCAGGCACGCGGACGGAGCGATAGCGGGGCATGAAGACGTCGACGAGGCCGTCGGTGGCTCCAGGAACCCTGGCCAGGGCCCGGGCGAGGGCATCGGCCACGTCGGCAAGACCGCCGGTCTTTGCCCATGGCTCGCACTCTGACGCAATGAACGCGATACGTATCGGCACCGGGTCATGGTAGCGACGGCCCCCGGCCAGCGAGTGTCGCACGGTCGCAACGCCCGTTCCGGTCTGCGGGTTGAACCGGTTCAGATGGCAACGCAAACCCGTTATCATCCCCCGGTCATGCTTCCTGCCCCGCAGATTCCGTCGATTCCGGCGGCGACATTCCGCCTTCCACCACAACTCGAGGGGCTCCGCCGACTCGCTTACAACCTCTACTGGTGCTGGCATCCGCGGGCTCGAATGATCTGGAGCCAGATCGACCGCGAGACATGGACCCGGCACCGGAATCCCATTCCCGTGCTCAGCGGTCCCGTTGACTGGACGCGCCTGCTCGACGACACGTCGTTCATGGCCGAGGTCAAGGACGTCCTGCGCGACTTCGGCGACTACATGGCCAACGGCGCGGACAACTGGTTCCAGCGGACATACCCCGACGCGCCGGCCGGTCCGATCGCCTACTTCTGCGCCGAGTACGGGTTCTACGAATCGCTCGGGATCTACTCCGGGGGCCTCGGCGTGCTCGCCGGCGATCACACCAAGACGACATCCGATATGGCGCTGCCGTTCATCGGGGTCGGGCTGATGTATCGGAACGGCTACTTCCATCAGACGATTGACGCCGACGGTCACCAGGAACACGCCTATCCCGACTTCGACCTGACGCGGTTGCCGATCAGCCGGGTCCAGGGCGTCGACGGGGAGCCGCTGCAGGTCCAGGTCGAGCTTCCGGGGCGCGACCTCCACGTGGCCGTCTGGTCCGCCCAGGTCGGCCGGACACCGGTCCTCTTCCTCGACACGGACATCCCTGAGAACGGCGATGCGGACCGGCCGATCACCCACATCCTCTACGTCCGCGGCCGTGAGATGCGGCTCCACCAGGAGCTGGTCCTCGGCGTCGGCGGCGTCCGGGCCATCCGGGCGCTCGGGATCGAGCCCTCGGTGTGGCATCTCAACGAGGGCCATTCAGCGCTGCTGCTGGCGGAACGTGCCCGCGAGTTCGTCGCTTCCGGCGATTCGCTCGACCAGGCCTGGGAACGCGTCCGAGCAAGCAGTGTCTTCACGATCCACACGCCCGTCGCGGCGGGCAACGAACGGTTTGCCGCTGACCTCGTGCGCCGCGTCGCCGGCCCTCTCCTTGACGGCGACGGCCGGCCCTCGACCGGGGGCGTCCCGATCGAGAAGGTTCTCGAGCTCGGCGTCGGCGTCGAGGGCGACACCAACGAGTTCGACATGACTGCATTCTGTCTGCGGCTCACGGCCCGGGCCAACGCCGTGAGCCAGCTCCATGCCCGAACCGCCGACACGACCTGGCGCGGCGTCGCCCCGCGCGAGATCATCGGCATCACGAACGGCGTCCACATGCCGAGCTGGATCGGCCACGCGATGGGCGA
>JBBSCI010000068.1:0-15400 GCA_038250445.1 Candidatus Limnocylindrales bacterium
CAGAGAACGAGCCGCCGGCCGGGCCGCCACCGGAGGGACCGCCGAACGAGCCCTCCTCGTCGCGGTTGCGGCGCTCGAGGTTGACGATCGAGTCCGCGGTGATCTCGAGGGACGTTCTTGTCTGACCGTCGCGGCCCTCGAACTGGCGGGTCTTGAAGCGACCCTCCACGAAGACCTTGTTGCCCTTGCGCAGGCTTTCGGCCATGCGCTCGGCGCGGTCACCCCAGACGCTGACGCGGAACCAGTCGGTCTCCTCGACCCACTCGCCGGTCTGCTGGTTCTTGGTGCTCTGGTTGACCGCGACGTTGAACTGCGTCACCGCGCGGTTGCTCGGCGTGTAGCGCATCTCGGGATCTGCGCCCAGGTTGCCGATGATCATCGCCTTGCAAAGTGCCATCGTCGTCGCCTCAGTCGATGGCGGCCGGGGCCGCCTCGGTCTCGGATTCGTCGATCCGCTCGGTTTCGTCGTAGTCCTCGATCTCGTCGTCGACCGGCGGGAGGTCGGTGTCGTCGACGATGTCGTCCTCGGAACCGTCGGGCCGGCCGGCCTTCGTCGGGCGCTCCACGCGGGTCACGAGGTGGCGGATGACCTCTTCGGTGATCTGGAGCCCGCGCTCGAGCTCGGCGATCACCTCGGCGGGCGCCTCGAAGAGGATGATGTGGTACGAGCCCTCGCGGTACCGATCGATCTGGTAGGCGAGGCGGCGGCGGCCCCATGGGGCGACCTTGACGATCTGGCCGCCCCCGGTGGTGACCTGCCGGGTGGTGCGGTCGATCAGCCCCTGGGCCTTATCGTCCGCGACATCGGGCCGCAGGATCAGCATGAGTTCGTATCGGCGCATGCGCCAGGACACTCCTTCCAATGGGATCTGCCCCGCTGACGGCGATTGCCGGCGCGGAGCCGAAAGGAAACGGCCCGGAGTTTAGCACCTCACGGTCCGGAGAGCCGGTAACCTCCCCTAAGACCGGCACCCGCGTCCAAGGTATCCTCTCGGCCGGTATTCTCAGCCCAACACGTCAGGCTCCCAGACCGCGGAGGCTTCTTGGCCGCCAGCACCATCCTTCTGATCGAAGCCGACCCGGTGGCCGGAGAGGTCATCACGACCGTCCTGACGAAAGTCGGCCACACGGTCACGACGGTCGCCGACGGCGACAAGGCCATCCCGACCGTCGTCGAGCATCAGCTCGCGATCCTTGACGTCGTCTCGGGCTCGAGGTCGGTCGTCGACATCTGTCGCGAGATGCGATCAACGCCCGCGCTTGCCCGGATCCCGATCCTGTGCGTTGGCCAGTCCGACGACGTCGAGGACCGGATCCGGTTCCTGGAGGCCGGCGCGGACGACGTCATGGCCAAGCCCTTCGATGCGCGCGAACTGGAGGCGCGGGTCGAGGCGCTGCTCCTGCGGTTCCAGCGATCGAAGGACATGACCGTCCTGTCGCCCGACGGGCTCACGGTCAGCCGCCAGCGCCGGACCATCTCCGTCCACAGCCCGCGGGGTGGAGTCGGGACGACCACGATCGCAACGAACGTCGCGATGGTGATGGCGCGCCAGCGGCCCGATCGGGTCGTCCTCGTGGACCTCCATCTCCAGTTCGGCCAGGTCGCCACCCTTCTCAATCTCGAGGTCAAGCAGTCGCTCGCGGACGTCGCCCGTGACGATGCGGCAACCCGCGAGCCCGAGCTGCTGCGAACCTATGCGACCCGCCACGACAGCGGCCTGCATGTGCTTGCGGCCCCGACCTCCCCAGAGCTCGCCGAGCTCGTCACCGCCGAACACGTCGACCGGATCCTCACCACGCTCCTGGAGTCGTACGAGTCGGTCATCATCGACGCCGGCTCGTGGCTGGACGAGCGGACGATGACCGTCTTCGAGCACAGCGAGACCGTCATCCTCGTCGTCTGCCCCGAGATCAGCGCCCTCAAGGCACTCCACGGTTTGCTCGACTACCTCAACGAGGCAGGCTCCGTCGCCGAGAAGTCGACGTTCGTCCTGAACAACCAGTTCGCCCGCGAGGTCCTCAAGCTGAAGGACGTCGAGACCGCTCTCGGCACGAAGATCGCATCCGAGTTGCCGTACGACCCGTTCCTCTATCTCAAGGCCGTCAACGAGGGCGTCCCGGTCGTCCTCGGGGCACCGCGCTCCCTTCCGGCCGAGCGATTCGAGAAGCTGGCCGCGACCGCGTTCGGGATGGACGGCGTCGCCGTGCCGGGCGAGACGCCCGCGAAACGGACGAGCCGGTTCGGAGGGCTGATCCGCCGCTGATCACACCTCGGTCCGCGGGAACCGGGTCGCGGGCTACGCAGCCCAGGGCGCGTCGACCGAGAAAAGTCCGCCGAAATAGGCGGCGTAGACGAGGAGCCAGAACGCCGCATAGGCGGCGTTCGTCGCGCCCGAGTGGCGGCGCAGCCTCGGGCCGGCGAAATGCCCGATCGCCACGGCGGCGATCAGCGGCGGCCCGATCCGGGTGACCCGGTTGAGGACCGCTCCCGCGAGCAGGCCGGCCATATCGCCGCCGTGGGCCAGCCATTCGACTCTGTAGACCTTGAGCGGCGCGCCGGGCCCGAACTGGGCGAATCCGAGGACTCCATCACGAGCCAGCACGAGGTCAACGCCGGCCAGGACGCCGGGATGGATCCCCGGAATGCCGAGCAGCATCGCGCGGGCGGCGTCCGGTGACTGGAGCGCGATGGCGGCCAGGACGAGCGTGCCGGCGATCGCCCCGATGGCGACGGCGCCGAACAGGCGGACGGCGCGCGACGGCGCGGCCAGTACCAGCAGGCCCAGACCAACGTCGGGCACCACCGGCAGGAAGATCGCCTCGGCCAGCGCCCATCCGGTCAGCAGCGCGACAGCCGACGCACTCCCGGCGAACCGGCCGATCCGGTCGACGGCACTCGCGGAAAGCTCCCCCGTCACCGGGCGACGTCCGCCACGCGCAGCGCCCAGTAGACGAGTGGAACGACGAGGAGGAGGGAGTCGATCCGATCGAGAATGCCGCCGAATCCCGGCAGCCATTGCGCGGCGTCCTTGACCCCGGCTTCGCGCTTGACGGCCGATTCGAGGAGGTCGCCCCAGAGCGAACCGAGCGCCACCAGGCAGACGACGACCAACCAGGCGGTCACCGTGAAATACGGCCCAAGTAGTCCCAGGAACGGTGCGAGACCCACCGCCGCGCCCAGGACGTTGCCGACGACGCCCTCGCGCGTCTTGTTCGGCGACAGCCGCGGGGCGAGCGGGTGGCGGCCGAACCGCCGGCCGACCATGAACGCCCCGATGTCGGAGCCGGCGCAGGCGACGGCCAGGGCGGCGAACAGGTTGATCCCGAACTCACCCCGCTCGACCACGAGCAGGACCGCGTGAACGAGCAGGATCGTGATGATCACGAGGCCGACCGCCGCCGAACCGAGATCCCGCAGCGCCCTACCGGTGTCGGCGCGGACGACAGGCCAGGCGATCCCGACGAGCACGATGCCGCCGATCAGCCACTCGGCGGCCGCCGTTCCGAGGGTCGCGACCGAGGCAACGATCGCCGCGTTGGCGACCTGGAGCGCCATTCGGTGGTGGAGGGGCAGGTCCATGACATGCGACCACTCGAGCAGCGCGATCGCACCAAGGGCGCCGATGAGGATCGCGATGCCCGGCAGGCCGACTTGGACGGCCAGTGCGAGCGTCAGCGCCAGCGCCGCATAGCTCGCCGCCCGCTGGAGCGCCATCTTTCCGGTCAATCCAGGGCGCGGCCGAAGCCGCCGGAACACGCTCCACGCGGCCGCTCCCGCGAGGCCGATCGCCGATCCGATCACGAGGATGACCGCGGCGCCGTTGAGCGGCATCAGGTCGAGCGCCTGATCCCGATCACGATCCGCTCAACGGCGGTCAAGATCGTTCCCGCGAGGAGCAGCGGTCCGAACAGGCCCCAGGCTTGCGGTCCGACGACGAACACCGCCATCGCGAACACCGCCAGCAGAACCATCCGTCCGGGCTTCGACAGGACGCCGCGATAGATCCGCTCGCCCCCGGCGGCGCGCGGCACGACGCCGGCGAAGCTCGCGAAGATCGCCACGGTCACGCCGAGCAGGACGGTCGCCCGATCGGCGCCCGGCAGGAACGCGACCGGCGCCAGAAAGGCCATGTCGGCGAGCCGGTCCCCGAGCTCGTTGTAGAGCTCGCCCCGCTGGTGTATCCGTCCGGTCCGCCTCGCAAGGGCCCCATCGAGGAGGTTGAGCACGAGGCGGAGGGCGGCGAGCGCCGGCACGCCCAGGAGGGCTACGGGTAGCGTCGGTGAGACCAGGAGCAGCACGGCCGCCAAGATGCCTACCGGGATCGCGGCGAGCGTGACCGCGTCGGGGCTCACGCCCAACCTCTCGAGCCGCTCGACGACGGGCGCCAGGCCGCGCGCGATGGCGCCTTTGGATCGATAGAGGTCCACGTTTCCTCGACGACTGGTGCCGGAGCAGGGATTCGAACCCTGACGCCCTTGCGGGCCGCGGATTTTAAGTCCGCCGCGTCTGCCAGTTCCGCCACTCCGGCTCGCCGCATCGTAACGGCCGGGCACGAGTCTAAGCGTCGTTGTCGGTGCGCCGGCACACCCGGTTGCGCGATTTCATCCTCAGCTGTCGTGCCCCGCTGGAGGCACCCTAGCCATATGGGCATGACGCACCGGGCTGCCGCCAAGACCGACCTCGATCAGCTCGCCGAAACGAGACGCGAGATCAAGCAGCTGACCGATGCCTGGCTTCGACGCCATCAGCTGCGGCGTGACACGCCCGAATACGCCGCCGCATTAGAGACGGAAGAACGCCTCGTGAGCGGCATCTGGCGGCGTCTCCGAGCCGACAGCCCACCGCGATCGCCAACGTCGACCGAGGACTGAGGCCGGGGACGGACGGCCTTCAGCCAGCCCGAGGGCCAACCAGCGGCCGCAGCTGGCCTGGGGCCGTACTGGCGCGCGCCATGACGGACGCGAGCCCTGATCAGAACCGGATGCGGTTGGGCTGGGATGCGTCATGGCGCTAAGGCGGCCCCAGGAGGAGACGGTCGACGAGTCGGCGGCGAAGTATCGCGGCCTCCTCGAGGCCGCGCCCGATGCGATGGTCGTCGTCGACCAGGCCGGCGCGATCGTCCTGCTCAACGTCCAGGCCGAGAAGCAGTTCGGCTACAGCCGCGACGAGCTGATCGGCCAGCCGGTCACCAACATCATCCCGGATGGCTTCGCCGAGCGGATCATCGCCGACGACCTGCGCAGCGCGGCCGACGCCCTGGCCCAGGTGATCGGCACCGGCATCGAGCTGACCGCCCTGCGCAAGGACGGCAGCGAGTTCCCGATCGAGATCATGCTCAGCCCGCTCGAAAGTGCCGGCGGCATCCTCGTCACCGCCGCCATCCGCGACATCAGCGTCCGCCAGGCGGCCGAGGCGCATCTCGCACGAGAGGTTGACGAGCTGGCCCGCTCCAACGAGGAACTGGAGCAGTTCGCCTACATCGCGTCGCACGATCTCCAGGAGCCACTCCGGATGGTCGCAAGCTATACGCAGTTGCTCGGCAGGCGGTACAAGGGCAAGCTGGACGACGATGCCGACGAGTTCATCGCTTTCGCCGTGGACGGCGCCACCCGGATGCAAGGCCTGATCCAGGACCTGCTTGCCTACTCGCGCGTCTCGTCGCAGGGCGCGGAGCTGTCGGACACATCCAGCGACGAAGCGCTTCAGTACGCGACCCGGAACCTCGGCGGCGCCATCGAGGACAGTGGCGCGGTCGTGACCCACGACCCGCTGCCCATGGTCCGGGCCGACGAAATGCAGCTCATCCAGCTCTTTCAGAACCTGGTGGGCAACGCCATCAAGTACACAAAAGCCGATCCCCCCACGGTGCATGTCTCGGCTACCAGGGCCATCGGTCGGAAATGGGAGTTCTCGGTCAGGGACAACGGATTGGGGATCAGTCCCGAGTACTACGAAAGGATCTTCGGCATGTTCCAACGCCTTCACAAGCGAGATGAATTCGAAGGGACCGGCATCGGCCTGGCGATCTGCAAGCGGATCGTCGAGCGCCACGGCGGCACGATCTCGGTCGAGTCAAGCCCCGGGCAGGGTTCCACGTTCCGTTTCGCCCTTGCTGGCGTGGAGCGCAGGCCATGAACGTCATCGGAGGCATTGGGGTCCCTATCCACGTTCTGCTGGTCGAAGACAGTCCCGGCGACGTGCGCCTGACACAGGAAGCGTTCCGTGACGCGAACGCGTCGATCAAGCTTCACGTTGCCACCGATGGCGTGGAGGCTATGGCCTTCCTGAGGAAGAGAGACGGGTATGCCGACGCGCCCCGGCCGGACCTGATTCTGCTCGATCTCAACCTCCCAAGAATGGACGGCCGTGAGGTCCTGGCACGGATCAAGGAAGACGAAGACCTGAAGACGATCCCCACGGTGATCCTGACCACCTCCGACGCGGAGGCCGACATCGTCAGGAGCTATCAGCTCCGGGCCAACGTGTTCCTGAGCAAGCCGGTCGAGCTCGACGCCTTCGAGGCGGTGGTCAGGAGCATCAACGACTTCTGGTTGACCAAAGCGAAGCTTCCCACCCTCAAGTCGCTCCAGTAGGGCGAAGGAGAATCGATGGCGCCGCATGTCCTATTTGTCGAAGATAGTCCGGGCGATGTTCGGCTGACACGTGAGGCGTTCTATGTCGCCAATGAGACCATCGCTGTTCACGTGGCCGCGGACGGTGTCGAGGCGATGGCGTTCCTGAACCACGAGGGGGCATTTGCCGATGTGCCGCGCCCCGATCTCGTCCTGCTGGACCTCAATCTCCCGCGGAAGAACGGTTGGGAGGTCCTGGCCGCGATCAAGCGAGACACGGGCCTCATGTCGATCCCGACGATCATCCTCACGGCATCAGAGGCCGATGACGACGTCGAGAAGAGTTTTCAGCTGAACGCGAACGTCTACTTCAGCAAGCCAGTCGAGCTCGACGCGTTCGAGCAGCTGATCGCGAGCATCACCCAATTCTGGCTCACGACGGCCCAGCTGCCTCCCCACAGGTACGCCGGATGAGCAATGGCCCGGTCAGGAGGCTGCTCCCGGTCGAAGACAACCCTGGGGACGCGAGGCTTCTCAGGAAGATGTTCAACGAGCCGGGCTCGCATCGGATCCTCGTCGAGCATGTCGAAACGATGACCGATGCCGAGGCGCACATCGCCCGCCATCAGATCGACATCATCCTGCTCGATCTTGGACTGCCCGACGCCCACGGCCTTGGCGCCGTCCGCCGGGCGCACGAGGCTGCGCCCCGCGTGCCGCTTGTCGTACCGACCAGCGTGGTCAACCGGTGAGCCTGGCCCTGCAGCCGCTCTTGACCAAGCGACGCCTCCTTGTCGTGGAGGACAATCCCGGCGACGTCCGGCTCCTCCGCGAGATGTTCAGGGAAGACACGGCGCACGCCACCGAAGTCACGCATGTTCAGTCCATCCGCGCGGCCGAACGACACCTATCGCAGCGACGCGTTGACATCATCCTGCTGGACCTGGGGTTGCCCGATTCCAACGGACTGGACGCGGTCCGGCGGGCCCACGTGGTCGCGCCCGACGTACCCATCGTGGTGTTGATCGGCCTCGATGACGAGGGGCTGGCCGCACAGGCCATGCAAGAGGGGGCCCAGGACTTTCTCATCAAGGGCCAGATCGAGACGCGCGGCCTGCTTCGGGCCATACGCCACGCGATCGAGCGCAAGGTCCTCGACGACGGTCGCAGGGTGGCGGAGAGCCAGCTCCTCCAGGGCCAGAAACTCGAATCGATTGGGCGGCTCGCGGGCGGGATCGCCCACGACTTCAACAACATGCTCTTCGCGATCCACGGCTATGCGGAGCTCCTGACCCAGGATCTCGTCTCGGGCGATCTCGCGCGACGGGATCCGGAGCGCCTGCTGCCGAGCGTCAACGCGATCAGCGAGGCAGCCGAGCGTGCCACCGTCCTTACCGCGCAGCTTCTTAGGTTCAGTCGCCAGCAGGTCGTCACCCCGAAGGTGCTCGACATCAATGCGGCGATCACGGCTGTCGAGCCGATGCTCACTCAGCTGACCGGCGAGAACATGCGGCTGGTCGTGAAGCTCGATCCCGAGGCCGGCCACATCCGCGCCGATGCGGGCCAGATCGGGCAGATCATCGTCAACCTCGTCGTCAACGGACGGGACGCCATGCCCAACGGCGGGACGGTGACGATCGAAACAGGCAACGTCCTCTTCGAGGAGTCCTACCCGACCGAACGTGTAAAGGTGGAGCCCGGACCGTTCGTCCTTCTGGCGGTCAGCGACACCGGGGTGGGGATGGACCGCGAGACACTCGATCACATCTTCGAGCCGTTCTACACGACGAAGGACGTGGGCAAGGGAACCGGCCTGGGCCTCGCCACGACGTACGGCATCGTTCACCAGGCAGGTGGCCACATCTGGGTGTATTCCGAACCGGGCTACGGCTCAGCCTTCAAACTCTACTTCCCTCGGGTCGACGCCACCGTCGAGAAGCCGCGGCCCAGGTCCGTTCCCAGGCCCGTTGGGGTGGGCAGAGTCCTGGTCGTGGAGGACGAGCCGGCCGTCCGCAACATGACCACCGAACTCCTCGAGAGGGCGGGGTTCGACGTGCTCGCCGTAGGCGACGGGGTCGAGGCCCTGTCGATCGCCCGCATGGCGCAGCCGATCGAAGTGCTGATCACCGACGTCGTGATGCCGAACCTATCGGGGATCGAGCTGGCCGAGCAGATGATGGACCGCTACCCGCTGATGGGCGTCGTGCTTCTGTCCGGCTACACGGCGGAGACGCTCGATATCGATCGGGTCACGGCACGGGGCGCGACGTTCGTGCCAAAGCCGGTCAGCTCGAACCAGCTGCTCCAGACCGTGCTCCATGCGGCGGTGTCGCGTCGTGAAGCAGCGGACGGCGAGTGATCCCCGCGATCTCCGGGCCGGCTGTCCTCGTCGTCGACGACGATGGCACCACGCGCCGCCTCGTGGCATTCGCCCTGCGCCGCGCCGGCTTTGAAGTGATCGAAGCGGACAGCGGGCGGGCGGCCATGGATGCCGTCAGGACCGAGACGGTCGGGCTGGTCGTCCTGGACATGGTCATGCCCGAGATCTCCGGCACCGACGTCGTTCGCGCCCTCCGAGCTCGAGCCGAGACGGCGACACTGCCGATCCTGCTGATCACAGGTTCCGGTAACGACGACAGCGTCATCGAGGGTCTCGATGCCGGAGCCGACGATTTCCTGCCGAAGCCTGTTCGGCTCGACGAACTCGTCGCGCGGATCACGGCCCACCTGCGCCGTCAGGACGCCTGGTCGCACGTGGTGGAGAACGAGCTCCGCTCGCGCGCGAGCGTCGTCGCCGCGCTTGGCCAGATCGCGATGTCGTCAGTTCCGGGGGAGGCCGCGGAGGCCGTCGTTCGAGAGCTGGCCAGGCGGACCGACAGCGAGTTCGTCGCGGTCATGCAGGTCGGCGCCGGCGGGCAGCTGAACAAGCTCGCGACGTACGAGCGGGCGGAGGGCGTCAAACGCGGCGGCCACGCCCTGCCTGCGGTCGTCGCTCGTTCCGTCCTTGCTCATGCCCGCGCCGGGCCATGGGTCGAGGAGGTCGCGTGCGTCGACCCAGGCGAGGCGGTTGCGGCGTTTGCATCGGCACAACCCGCGCTATCGGCGGGTGCGCCGATCTACGCTGGCGACGATCTCGTCGGCATCCTGACGATTGGCATCCTGACGATTGGCATCACGATCGAGGGCGATCGTTCGCCGGTCGTGCGACGCGCCAACCTCCCGGCGGCGGCCATCGACTTCGCCAGCGTCCTCACTTCGCGGGCGGATTCGGCGTTCGCCGATCGGCGTGACGTCGCCGCGACGCGGGCTCGGCTGCGACAGGTTCTGACGGCACACGAGTTCCACCCGGTCTTCCAACCGATCGTCGAGCTGGCCACGGGGGCGACGGTCGGCTTCGAGGCGTTGACTCGCTTCGCCGATGGCACCCGGCCGGAGGTCCGCCTCGCGGAGGCGGTCGAGATGGGCATGGGGACCGATTTCGAGCTTGCGACAATTCGAGCCGCGCTCGACGGTGGCGACCGTCTGCCCCGGGGCGTCTTTCTCTCGATCAACCTCTCGCCCGCTTTCGTCCTGCATGGCGACCGCCGGTTCCGGCAGCTCGTCAGGCAGTCGACTCGACCGCTCGTTCTCGAACTTACGGAGCACGTGCCGATCGACGACTACCGCCTCGTTCGCAACGCGCTGGCGAAGCTCGGGGATGTCGGTCTTGCCGTCGACGATGCGGGCCCCGGGTACGCCAGCCTCCGCCACATCCTGGAGCTCCGACCGACCTACGCGAAGCTGGATATCAGCCTGGTCCACGGGATCGACCGCGACGACCTCCGTCAATCCCTCGCCGCCGGACTCCAGTACTTCGCGCTGCGAACAGGTTGCCAGTTGATCGCGGAGGGCGTCGAGATCAACGAGGAGGCGGACGCCCTCGAGCGGCTGGGGATCGAGTTTGCCCAGGGCTTCCTCTTCGGGCAGTCGTCCTTCGCAGCCTGAGGAATCAGGCGCCCATCGGACGCCGAGTCAGCCCACCCGAACGCGTTGCCCTGGCCGGATGAGCCCGGGGTTCTTGCGGAACCGCGCGTTCTCGGGGAACGCGTTGATCATCACGCGAAAGGCCGGCAGACCGCGTGAGGGCTTGAACCCGTTGCGGGCGGCGATCCCGCTCAGCGTGTCGCCCGCGACGATCGTGTGGAATCGCGCCTGCGCAGGCGTCGGGGTGGGGTTCAGCGTCGGCGTCACCGGCGTCGGCCCGCCCATGGTCACCCTTTCACTCGACGTCGGATGGGCGGACTCCGGGCTGACAGGGATCGCGTTTCCCGTGAGCAGGAGGAGCTGCGATCGATCTCCCCGGAACGCGTTCGTGTCGATTCGCTTCGGGATGCCCTTGCCGTCCTCGACGCCCGCGACCTGCACACCGCTGCTGGTGAATTGCCAGATCGTCGGACCGGTCCAGCCGCCGACCGGGTGCTTCCACTGGCGAGCGGCATCGCCACCGATGCTGGAGTAGTAACCGGACGGAGCCGTTCCCTTGCCGCCCGGGTACCAGGCCATCCAGAACAGCCCGTGGTCGGCGAGGCGCCCGAGCGTCGAGATGAGCGCCTTCGCCGATCCGTAGAGCAGGAGCGGATGGTGCGGGTGGACGAGCTTCCAGGCATCAACAAACATGTCCACGTCGGCGCGAGTCGGGACCGCATGGAATGTCGGCCGCTCGATGTCGAGGGCACAGAGCATGCCGGTCGGGTCGCCGACCGTGTCGATGAACGTCTTCGCCATCTCCCTCGCAACGCCGCCGCCAGCGAGGAAGGCGTAGGCGCCCGGTACGATGCCCGCCGCTCGCGCGCCGGCGACGTTTCGGGCGAACTCGGTGTCCACCTTGCGGTTTTCGACCACACAGCGTGCGATGGAGAAGCTGATGCCGGCACTCGCGACCCGGGGCCACTTGATCCTGCCCTGATGCGCACTGACATCGACGCCGAACAACGTAGTGGCCATGACCGGAGCCTCGTAGCGGGAGACGCGCATCAACCGCCGACAACGCTACGCCGAGGGCGTCACCGTCGCGTCTGATCCGACGCCGCGCCCAACCGGGCCATGGGCGATGCCGCGCTCGTCATGCCCGGATTCGGAAGTGGAACCTCTGGGGCTACGTCGACGCGCGTGACGTCGCCCAGGCGGTGCGCCGTTCACTGGAAGCCGATGTCCACGCGGCCCAGGTTGCGATCATCGCAGCCGCCGATACGTGCATGCACCGCGAAAGTGCCGACCTGATGGCCGAGGTTTTCCCAACGGTGGAGCTCCGGCGGCCCCTCTCGCACGAAGCGCTCCTGTCGATCGCTCGGGGGCGCACGTTGCTCGGCTACGAGCCGGAGCACAGCTGGATCGACGCGACCTGACCGGCGGCGGGCCTCGCAACCGCCGGTCCTGACCTTTAGGTACAGGACGGCAGTACCGATGGACAGGTACGTTCGGGGCCCATCCCGGAGTCATCACTTGTTCGGAACCCCGCTTCAGTCGCTACGGCGGCCGGTGCTCCTGATCCTCGTCTTCGGCTTCTTCCTGATGATCGTCGGCCTGACGGCCCTGAGCCAGGCGATCATCGTGTCGTCGCAGTCGTCGCAGACGATGCTCGGTTCGGTCGTCGGCTCGGATGCCGCGACTGTGCGGGGCTTCGCCAATGCCTATCTCATCCCGGCCGATCTCGAAGCTGGCCGCCTCACCGCGACCCGTGCTGCCACCCTCCAGCCACAGATCGGGACGATCGTCTCCGCCGGCCAGATCCTCCGAATCGAGGTCCGCCTGCCGGATGGTTCGGTCCTCGTGTCCGACATCCCTGGCCAGGCCGGGATGCGCGGCCTGCCGACGCCCGACTTCGTCACTGCCGCTGGCGGAACCGTCACGGCAGGCTTCCATCCCGTTGCCGAGGCCGAGTCCGTCGGCGTGACGTTGCCAGCGAACGATGTCCTGCGGGCGTACTTCCCTGTCAAGGTCAACGGCGAGGTCGTCGCGGTCGTCGGCATCTGGCGGGACGCGGCGCCGATCCTCGGCGACCTCGACCGACTTCGTCGAGAGGTCGTCCTGATCACGCTATTCGCGGGAGCGGTGGCGGCTATCGCCCTCTACCTCGTCTTCCGGGCCGCCCAGGGACGAATCCTGAGCCAGACCGACCAGCTGCTCGCGGCAACAAGCCTCGACCAAATGACCGGTACGCTCAATCACGGAGCCCTGGTCGGGGTGCTGGCTGTCGCGATCGAATCGGCACGGCGGGACGATGAGGTCCTCGGAATCGCACTCGTGGACATCGACAACTTCCGGAACCTCAACGAGACCCATGGCCATCCGGCGGGGGACCAGGCGCTCGCTGCAGTGGCTGGGCTCCTTCACGACGTGCTCCCCGCGGCGGTCGAGTGGGGGCGTTACGGACCCGACGAGTTCCTCATCATCGTCCGATCCGACCTGATCACCGACCTGGAACCGATGATCGCGATCGTCCGAACCCGCCTCGTCGACATGAGCCTGCAGTTCGAATCCTCCGAGCGCCTGCCGATCACGATCAGCGCCGGGGTGTGCACCTTCCCCATCAATGGTGGGTCCGTGACGACGCTCCTGTCGACCGCGGCACGGACGCTGGACGAAGCCCGGGCGAGCGGCGGCGACAGCATCCGCGTGGCCCAGGCCGGGATCGTGCCCCTCGAGGAAGCGGTGCGGTTCGACGTACTCGAGGGCCTGATCATTGCCGTCGACACGAAGGACCATTACACCCGCCGTCACTCCGAGGACGTCGCACGCTACGCCGGCTTCCTGGCCGAGCAACTCGGCCTCGACGACCAGGCCCGCTCGATCGTCTATCGCGCCGGCCGCCTCCACGACGTCGGCAAGATCGGGATCCCCGATCAGATCCTGCGCAAGCCCGGTGTCCTGACCGAGTCCGAGTACGCGACGGTCAAACAGCACGTCGCGCTCGGTGATCTCATCGTCCGCGACTTGCCGGATCTCGACGAGATCCGAGCCGGCATCCGCCACCACCACGAGCGCTGGGACGGAACCGGCTACCTGCGCCGCCTGGCTGGCGACGACATCCCTGAAGTTGCTCGCATCCTCGCTGTTTGCGACGCGTTCTCGGCGATGACGACGACCCGGCCCTATCGCAAGGCGTTGTCCGTCGACGAGGCCCTTACGCGGCTCGAAGATGCGGCCGGCTCACAGCTCGACGAGCGCCTTGTCATCGCCTTCGTGGCCGGAATCCGCACTGTCGCGTCGGCACCCATGCCCGGGGACGGCAGAGGCCACCTCTGGACACCGGATCAGGCACTGGTGACTCCCGGCCGCGCGGTGGCCTGAGATGCGCGCGACCGTGCTACTTCGCAGGGCGGCTTCGCGCCGCCTGTCCGTCACCGTGGCCTTCCTCGTCGCGGCGATCGTCGTGCCGGCTATCGGGCTGGCTGCGGTAGCCAAGCCGGCCCTCGGAACCGCCGCCAACTACGCGATCGTGGCGAACACGACGATCACCAACACCGGCCTCAGCGACATCAAGGGCAACCTCGCCCTGGTCGGGCCCGCACCGACCGGAATGGCCGGCGTCGTGACTGGCCGGATGGACATAGCGAACGCGGCCGCAGCGAAGGCCGAGGCCGACGTCCTGTCCGCGCATGGGGACGCAACGGGCGCAGGGCCAGTCACGGAAATGTCGGGCGTCGACCTTGGCGGAAAGACCCTTACGCCCGGGATCTATCACTTCGGTTCCTCAGCTGCGCTGCATGGAATCCTCACCCTCGACGGGCAGGGCCTGAAGAACCCGACGTTCATCTTCCAGATCGGCTCGACGCTGACGACCGGCACCGGGGCGGCCGTCGTCCTGATCAACGGCGCCGCCGGTTGCGGGGTGTTCTGGGCGGTCGGCAGCTCGGCGACGATCGGTACGGCCACGTCGCTCCAGGGCAACCTGATGGCGCTGGTCAGCATCACGATGAACACCGGCGCGATGATCGGCGTCGGCGGCGGCCGCAACGGGGGTCGAGCCTTCGCCCAGAACGGGGCCATCACTCTCGACACCAACAAGATCTTCGCGCCAGTGGGCACGTGCTCCTCGGCCCCGACGCCGACGCCGACCCCGAGACCGGTCGCAACCCCCAGGCCGACACCCGTGCGGACCGTGGCGCCCACGCCCGTTCCAACCACGGCTCCGACCCCGACTCCGACGGCGGCTCTGCCTCTGCCGCTGCCGCTCCCCACGCCGCGCGCAGGGACGCCGGCCCCAACCGTCGCTCCCGGAGCGACCCCCGGCGCGTCGGCCAGCCCCGGCATCGTTGTGGGTCCGATCGTTCCGCCTCCGGACCAGCGTCCGCCGTTGCTCTTCGTCATCCCGACGGGGATCGAGGGAACCGTGACCTTCGACAGTGACAGCTTCAGCTTCATCGGGCCATTCGTCGTCCCGGGATTCCTCGCCGCCGCCTCGGGATTCCTGATCATCCTGCTGCTCCTCGCCCAGGCCCTCGGCGCGCTGGCCTGGTTGCCGGTCGTCCGCCGGCGGGTGGGCTCGTTCGGTCTCCGGGGGCAGCGCTAGCCCAAACGGAAGCCCGCCGATCGCTCGGCGGGCTGTCTGGTGCTCGGTTGTGGAGGCGACGACCGGATTCGAACCGGTGAATAGAGGTTTTGCAGACCTCCGTGTTGAACCACTTCACCACGTCGCCCTGGGTCCGTTCGAGGCCACTGGCCCAAAGCGGATGTCTTGGCTGCCCCTCGAGGATTCGAACCTCGGTTCACGGATCCAAAATCCGCTGTCCTACCACTAGACGAAGGGGCAGCGGGTCCGGAGACAAGCGTTGGAGCGGAAGACGGG
>JBBSCI010000069.1:0-14958 GCA_038250445.1 Candidatus Limnocylindrales bacterium
ACTCAGGAGCCCGTAAGCGTTCACTCAAGCAGGAAAGTTGGGAGCTTCGCGTGGCGAAGGGTCGACCCCTAATCGGCAGGGGTCCCGTCGAGGCCCTCGAGCGGCCCCGAGCCGTGGAGCTCGACGAGCGTCTGGCCGCGCGGGCCGCCCGGGCCCATCTGTCGGTTGGCGACCTCGACCTCGCCCGAGACGTGCAGCCCGTCCTTCGTGCGCCCGCTCAGCCGGCCGCTCTCGGCGACCTGGGCGGCTGGCATCAGGGCCCGCGCCGACCAGCGCGCGACCCCGCCATCGTCTTCCCAGACGTCCATCGTGGCGCTGGGCAGCGGGGCGCCGGCGAAAGTCACATCGAGGAGAGCAAATCTGCGGTGGCTGGTGGGCACGGTTCCACGGTAACAGGCCGCTCCAGCCGGCACGCGTCAGAGGCGATTGAGTGGCAACGAACGAACCGCGTTGTGTCAACGATCCCGCGTTCAACGGGAAGCGGGATCGGTCAGGTGACGGTCTGAATTCCCGTTGCGAGGACGGCGCCGCTGGCGTCGACCAACTCGATCACTTGCTTGACGAGGCGCACGGCTGGGGTCGGCTGCTCGTCGTTCGTGGCAAGGACCTCGTCGATCAGCTGCTCGAGTTCAGTGCCCGATAGCTCGCGCCCGGCTTTCTGTTGGATGGTTTCTCCGCCGACTCTCAGGACTTCGTCGCGGGGCACGCGAAAGCCGCTCGCGATCCGGATGGCCGATATCTCGCCCTCGCGGATCATTTCCCGCACAGCATTCGAGATCGGCCAAGAAGCCAGCCGACCTGCTTCGTCGAAAGGAAGTCATCCAGGGCGAAGCCTCAGGGGTCCGGTCGCGCAAGATCGAGCGCTACCGAACCCCGGGCCGCCGCCCACGCGTCAGGCGGTCGTACCGCGACGACCCGCGACCATCCGATACACGGCAACCACGATCACTGCACCAATCACCGAGACCACGATGCTCTCGACGTTGATGCCCGTTACGTCGGCAACCTTCAGAACAGTGCCGGCCAGAAAGCCACCCACGACCGCACCGATGATGCCCAGGATGATCGTCGCGATGACGCCCTCGCCGCCGCCCATGAGCAGGTTCGTGATCCAGCCCGCGATGGCTCCCAGGACGATCCACGCAATGATGCCCACATCTACCTCCAATGAACGATCGGGCGTCGCGCCGGGGAGTTCCCTTGTCGTCCACACGACGCCGAGATCGACTTTGCGATGGTACGCGCTCCGGCAACGCGGATGTCCGCCTGCGGGACCCTTTCTCGTTGCATTCGCGCTATTCCGCAGGCTTTTCGCCGAATATCGTGTAGTGCCAGCCCTTCTCGGGCTCGCCGGTCAGCTCGATCATCACGTGCTTGACCTGGGTGTATTCCTCGAACGAGTACGACGACATGTCCTTGCCGAAGCCGGACTCCTTGAAGCCGCCGTGGGGCATCTCGGACGTCACCATCAGGTGGTCGTTGACCTGGACGTGGCCGAAATGGAGCGTTCGAGCCGCCTCCATCGCGCGGAACACGTCGCGCGTCCAGATGCTCGCCGCGAGACCGTATTTCGTGTCGTTCGCCTTCTCGAGCGCTTCCTCCGGGGAGTCGACCGGCAAGACCGCGAGCACGGGCCCGAAGACCTCCTTCTGGACGATCTCGGATTCCTGGCTGCAGTCGGCGATCAGGGTCGGAGCGTAGAAGGCGCCGTTCGGCAGCCCGGGTACGTCGGGCCGGAAGCCGCCGGTCACGATCGTTGCGCCACCGGCCCGAGCGCGCTGCACGAAGCCGTCGACACGCTCGACATGCGCCGAGCTGATCAGCGTTCCGAGATCCGTGGTCGGGTCGAACGGGTCGCCGACACGGACGCTCTCGAACAGCTCCTTCGTTCGGGCTAGGAAGGCGTCGTAGACAGGCCGGGCGACGTAGGCACGGGTGGCCGCGGTGCAGTCCTGCCCGCCGTTGATGAGCGCCCCGGCGGTTGCGCCACGCGCAGCAGCCTCGATATCGGCGTCGGCGAGGACGATGAACGGCGCCTTGCCCCCGAGCTCCAGATGGACGCGCTTGAGGTTGCCCGCCGCGAGTTCCTGGATCCGGCGGCCCGTGGCGGAGTCGCCGGTCAACGAGATCAGATCGACGTCGGGGTTCGCGGCGAGCGCCGACCCGACGACGTCCCCGCGGCCCGTCACGACATTCAGAACGCCAGCGGGGATGCCAGCCTCGAACGCCAGCTCGGCGAGCCGAACGGTCGTCAACGGCGTGGCCGATGCCGGCTTCAGGACGACCGAGTTTCCGGCTGCGAGGGCCGGGGCGATCTTCCAGATCGCCATCCAAAGCGGATAGTTCCACGGCGCGATCTGGCCGCAGACGCCGATCGGCTCGCGACGAACCATCGACGTATGGCTGCCGGTGTACTCGGCGGCCGCCTTGCCCTCGAGGTGGCGGATGGCGGTCGCGAAGAAGCGCAGGTTGTCGGACGCGAAAGCGAAGTCGGAGTCGCGTCGGAGCTTGTACGAGGTCCCGGTCTGGAGCGTCTCGAGGCGGGCGAGCTCGTCGGCGTGTTCGTCGATCAGGTCGGCGAGTCGGTTCATGATCGCGACCCGCTCCGGCATGAGCTTGCGGTGCCAGCGACCGCTCTCGAACGCCACTCGCGCGGATGTCACGGCCCGATAGACGTCTCCCTCGGTACCGGCCGGCACGCGTCCAACGAGATCCCCGGTTGCCGGGTTCCGCACTTCCAGCCACTCGTCGTTGCCGGAGGTCGAGGGCACCAGGGCCCCGTCGATGAACATCAGGTAATCGGTCGCGACCTCGACGGCCATGGTGGGTCTCCCCTGCTCTGCGTTCGTTGCACGAGTCTAGCCGCGTTGCTCGGCGGGTCGCCCTGTGGTTGCAGTCCGGGGCCGTCGTCACGGACCCAGGTGCCCAAGCGTTCTAGGGCCATGCCTAAACGCCTGCTCCGGCTCGCGGCGGCGACGGCACTAGTCGCAGCGTTCGTTCGGCCCGAGGCAGCGAGTGCCGACTGCGGCGGTCCGTACCCGTCCTTCACCGAGGTTGCGCCGTCGGCCGATATCGTCGTCGTCGGTCAAGTAGTTCGAGTCGACGTCGATCCACAAGGTCAAGGTCAAGGCTGGTCGAGCCGATTCACCCTGCAGATCGAGCAGGTCCTTCGCGGGACGGCAGGCTTCGGCATGGAGATCCGTGACATGCCAAGCCAGTCATGCGCGGGCTGGATCACGGCGCAAGCAGGGTCTCGGATCGCGCTCGCGATGGACGCCGTTGCGTTCGACCCGCCTCTTAAGGTCAACACGTTCGCCATCATCGACGGCGCCAAGCCACTGCTGGAGGGTGTCGAGCAGCTGACGCTCGCTGAGGTCCTGACGATCGTTCCGCCGCTTCCGAGCGCGGCCGCCCCGACGCCCGGGTCGGACATGCTGTCGGCGGTGGTCACCTTCGCGATGATCGTCCTGGTCGTGGGTGGCCTCGTGGCGTGGCGCACCGGCCGCGAATCTTGAGAGACTGATCCGCCCACGCGCGCCGACTACTCCAGCGGCCTGGTCTCGAGCGGGACGTCCCAATGCGCCTCGAGGAGCTCGAAGCGGCGCTGCTCCTCGGCCTTGTACGTGTCCTGGTCGGAGAAGAGGCGGCGGGCGATCTCGGCCTCCGTGTGCGCCTCCATCGCCGCCCAGTCGCGGTAGGTGATCGAGACGAGGACGTCCCAATCGGCCCGACCGTCGCCGTGGAACCGCGGGGTGGCCATCTGCACCTCCACGAACCGGCCGCTCGCCACGTCCTCCCGAAGGATCGGCCAATGGTTCTTCTGGAAGAGCCGCACGAACTCGTCGTGGGCGCCCCATTTCGTCCGGTAGAAGTAGAGGACCTCGATCGGTCCGATTGACCCGGTCATGCCGCCTCCTCGCGTGCCGCCGCCCGAAGCAGCTCCCATGCGCGTCCGACGTGGCGCGCTTCCGTCCTCAGGTTGCCCACGGCGAGCCTGATCGTGAACCGGCCGTCGAGCCGGGTGTGCGAGAGGAACACCTCGCCGCTTCGGTTGACCGCGTCCATGATCCGGGCATTGAGATCGTCGAGGGCCTCGTCGTCGCCGGCGTACGCCGCCGGCCGGTAGCGGAAGCAGACGGTCGAGAACGGAACAGGCGCCAGCCGCTCCCAGGCGGGGTCGACATCGACCCATTCCGCAAACGCCGCAGCAAGCTCCAGGTGGTGGCGGATCCGACGCCGCAGCCCCTCGAGCCCGAACCAGCGGAGCAGAATCCAAAGCTTCAGCGCGCGGAACCTGCGGCCGAGTTGCGGGGTGTATTCGTTGTAGTCCCGAACCGGGGTCTCCCGGTCCAGCGTTCGAAGGTATTCGGGCACGAGGCTGAACGCGGCGCGGAGTGTCTCCATCCGCCGGGTCAGCAGGAGCGACGCATCGAGCGGGGTGAAGAGCCACTTGTGCGGGTTGATGACGATGGAATCGGCGCGCTCCCAGCCGCGGAAGGGTTCGCGGAGCTCAGGTGCAATGGCGACCGCCCCGGCATAGGCGGCGTCGACGTGGAGCCAGAGCTCCTCCGCATCGGCGATGGCGGCGGACGCCGCAACCGAGTCAGCCGATGTCGACGATGTGGTCCCGACGGTCGCGACGATTGCGATTGGGAGCCGGCCCACCGCTCGGTCTCGGGCGATCGCAGCATCGAGCTCGTCGATGCGCATCTCGAATCGCTCGTTCGTCGGGATGCGGACGAGCGCCTCGCGACCGAGTCCCAGCGTCTTACAGGCCTTCTCGATCGAGGAGTGCGCCTCCATTGATGCGTACACGCGCATCGTCGACACGACGCCCGCGGCGGCCTCGCGTGCGCCGGCCAGGGCGATGAGCGACGACGTCGAGGCAGTGTCGGTGATGAGTCCGTCGAAGGTCTCCGGCAGGCCGACCGCCTGTCGCAACCAACCGACGACGACTCCCTCCAGCTCGGTCGCAATCGGCGACGTCCGCCACAGCATCGCGTTCTGGCCGAGCGCCGCGGTCAGCATCTCGCCGAGGATTCCTGGGCCGGACGCTGTCGTCCCGAAGTACGCGAGGAAGCCCGGGTGCTGCCAGTGGGTCGCGTTCGGCTCGACCAGCCGCTGGTAGTCATCGAGGATCGCCGCCATCGGCTCAGGCGCCTCGGGCGCGGCCGCTGGGAACGATGGCGCGATCGACCCGGGCTCAACCGGTGGAAAGACCGCGAACTGCTCGACCGACGCGAGATAGTCTGCCATCAGGTCGACCACCTCGTGAGCGGCCGCCCGGAAGGCCTCCGGGTCCATGTCGAGGAGGCCGTCGGTCTGCTCGATGTCGAGTGCGGGGCGGTCCGTCGTCGTCACGCCCCGAGTGTAGCGGGGAGCGTGGACCGACCTCCGGACAGAACGAGGCCCCGCGACTGAGGGAGTCGCGGGGCCTCGAGCCCCGTAGTGTTCTGGGTGAGGGTTCGTTCTCAGCTACAGATACGCATGAGTTCGCCTCTTGGATTGCGCCACAACGCCGGAACGCGAGCGCCGGGGCAGCGCCTGTCGCGTAATAGGGCAAAGACCCTACTTTCATCGCGGGGGCGCCGGTGCTAGCGTGGCGGCGCGCCGGTTCGTTCCCGGCTGCCGCATACGGTTCGAACATGATCGACATCCAGCAGCGGGGCCTGTTCACAGCACTGCGAGCGGCCGCCATCGATCGCATGACGGCGGCTGGGATGGCCGCAGAACTGGCTGAGCGATGGCTCGTCGCCTGGGCGGACTCGTCGAACATGGATGCAGTGCGCAACAGCCTCGAGTTCTGGAACGCCGGTTCCTACTGGGCCATCACCGCCTGGCGCGGCGACCAAACGCCTCCGACCATCGGGACCTGACCGCGCCACATCGCTGACCCTTCGCCGAGACCGGCTTGGCAAAGCCGCGGTAGCGTCGCGCTCCCAACAGGCGATTCTCGATCGACGCCGAACTCCATTGCAGTTCGCTTGTCGGTCGACCAATGTGAGCCGATCGATCATCGGGAGTCGGGCACGCTTAGAGGGGTGTCGATCGATGGAGGCATCCGGCCGATTTCGTCATGCTCGGTTCCTAATTGTGTCCCTGTTCCGGGCCTTTGTGACCAACGACTCGTCGCATACACGCTGGCTGGCTCAGTGCGACCCACTTCCGAACTCGACGATCCAGGGGTCGCGCCGCAACGAGCCCTCGACCTCTTCGACCGAGAACAACAGGGCGTCGGCGACGGTGCTCACAGAGTTCCCGCCCGGCCCATCCGGCTCGGTCTTCGTGATCACGCTCTGAAGCTCCGGCGCCGGCTCCCAGGACACGCCGTCGCGAGACACGGGCCACGAACCATCCCCTCAGGAGACGCGCGAATTCCCGAACGGTCAGGCGCAGCTGGTCACCGTCGGTGGTTCGACCGTCGGTCGGTTCACCTTCGAGCCGGGCTGGCGCTGGTCGACGTCGGTCAAGCCGATCGTCGGGACCGACCGATGCGAGAACCACCATGTCGGCTACGCACTCTCGGGGCGGATGCAGTACTGCCAAGTCCAGTATTCGTACCGATCGCGAAACCTCGTCAACGGTTCAACGGACGCGTGATCGCGCAGGAGGCCAGCCGCCAGGTCGTGCTGATGACTTCGGTGTCTGCCAACGACTTGAGCCGCTTCCTCAGCGAACTTAGAAGTCGCGGCGTCCAGACCTGGCACATCGGGCATCACATTCCGCTATGCGGCGCGACCGGACGCTGGAAGTCGCACCTGGAGCGCTACCCGCACGCGACTATCCGCCCGAAGTGCTTGACCGCATTCGGGGCCTACTCAGAAGTGGACCCTCAGCCTCGTTGCGCTAGGTCGCGGCCATCACCCCGATCGTGAGCAGACCGCCAAGGAGGGCGCCGATCGCCGCGAACAGGACGTCGCGTCGCCAGGATCGAGCGTTCAGCCTGTCGACGGCCTCGACGAGCTCCGCGCGGTGAGCGTCGATCTCCCTGCGTTCCCGCCGCCGGCGTTCAGTCCGTTCATTCGGCTCGTCGAGCGCGGCGCGATCGTCCACGCCGGAAGTCTATCGTGAGTTGTTCGAGTGTCGCCTATTGTTCCGCACCGAAATGCGTGGACGGGCGTCTGGATACGACCGATGCTCGTTCGAAGCCGCCTTCGCGGGGGAATTGGTCGGGGCGGCCGGATTTGAACCGACGACCACTAGTCCCCCAGACTAGTGCGCTACCAGACTGCGCCACGCCCCGACAGGCGGCCAGTCTAGCACCAGGCCGACAGCCAGCCGCCGCGGGACTCTGGGTCAACAAGACGCGCCTGAAGGACCAGAGCTCGAGCGCGAACGGCGAATTCCCGCCCTTCGCGTGACTCAGGGTCGCGCTTTGTGGTCGAGGCCGCGATCCGTACTTCGGATGACCGGCCTCGGTGGCCTCCTGTTGACTGGAGGTCACCGCTGGCCCGCCGCCGGGCCGCCCGGCGGCCCAGGCGACCCGCTACCGTCGCCCGAACTCGATCCGCCGCTCCGTCCCGGCCAGCAGGCGCTGGATGTTGTCGAGGTGGAAGAGCCAGATCAGCGCCGCCGCCGCGATCGCGTAGGCGGCGTACAGGACGGGCAGCTGAAAGAACACCACCGTGACAGCGATCACCGCCGCGGCAAACGCTGTCGCGGTCAGTGACGCGACCGACGAATAGCGCGTCAGCAGCAGGACGATCATGAAGACCGGGATCGTCAGGAGGGCCGCCATCGGGTGGATGACGATCAGGCCACCGAAGCCCGGCGCGATGCCGCGACCCCCGGAGAAGCCGATGAACGGCGACCTGCTGTGGCCGAGGATCGCCGCCAACGCCGCGATCGACTGCAGTTCGAGCCCCCCACCCGCGGCGATCGCCAGCAGGACCGCGACGATCCCCTTCAGGACGTCGAGCAGCCCGGACGCGGCCGCCGCGCGCGGTCCGAGCGCCCGCATGACGTTTGCTCCGCCGGTCCGGCCGCTCCCGATCGTCCTCGGGTCCGGGCCGCCCGTGACCCTGGCGATGACGACCCCCCACGGGATGCCCCCGATCACGTACGCCGCGAGGACCACGAGGGCGTCGAGCGCGACCTGGGGGATGCTCATCGGACGGGAGTATAGCGACGGGAAATCGGCCGGAACGGACCGTCTCCGGAACGCAGGCGAGGGCCGCCCCTCACGCGCGGGATCGGGCGGCTGCGGCCGTCGTGTCGGCCTCGATCGCCTCGACCAGGCGATCCGGGCGGCCTTTGAACCAGGCGCGGCGCTGCGCATCGGCCACCACCTCATCCACGAGCTCGGCCAGCCGCCGGTTGACGGGCGCCTGCAGCCCCAGCCGATCGGCCGCCCGCACGACCGCGCCGTTCAGCCACTGCACCTCCGACGGCCCGGACCCGGAGGTCGCGTGAAGTCGCAATGACGGGTCCTTGCCGCCGCGAGCCGCGCCGATGATCCGGCGCATCACCGGCCGCGCGATGGTCGGCGGGAACCGCACGCCGAAGGCCAACAGTGGAACGTTGGCGCCTGGAAGCGCGACCGGCTTCAGCCCTTGCCGGCGCATTACCGCGAGCGCTTCGAGCACCTGGCGGCGCTCGATCCCGAACCCCGCGGCGTCTCCATAGATTTCCACGGGCGACATGTCCAGGATCGCGCTGGAGGCGTTGGCGACGAGGTTGGCGACGAGTTTCGACCACTTCATCGCCGCCGGATCGGCGACCCGTTGCGTGCGGAGGCCGGCCAGTGCGAGGGCCGCCAGGAGATCGTCGGTGAGCGCGTCGACGTCTCCGAGGGCGGGCGCGAGCGCGACGCCTCCCCGGTTGAGCCTGGCTACTGTCCCCGCCCCGGCCGTCTCGACCGACGCCGTGACAGAGCCCGCGATCAGTCCGCCACCCGGTCGCGCCTCCGCGACGATCTCCTCGGCGCCGACGCCGTTCAGGACAGTGAGGGCCGGCGCCGATGGCCAGGCGCTACATGAGGCCGCCGCGGCCGCAAGGTCGAATGCCTTGACCGCGAAGACAATGACGTCCGGCGCGGCCGCCAGGTCATCCGGACTCGAGATCTCGGTGACGTCCGCGCTCGCCGAACGGCCGGCGGGATCGATGACCGTCACGGTGGCCCGGCGGGGCGGCCCAGCCAACCGCCGGCGGACGATCGCGACGTCGCGGCCGCCCGCCGCGAGGCCCCAGGCCAGCAACGTCCCGACCGCCCCCGCACCGACGACGAGGTCGGTCATCGATTGGCCGCGGCCCCCTCCGATCGGCCCGGCCCGGCGGCCGCGGCGCCCGACGCCGCGTAACCTGCTGCGTACGCGGCCGCGATGATCTCGATCGGGTGCTTCGCCGGCCGGTCCGTCGCCTGCTCGATCTGCCAGCGACACGTTTCCGAGTCGCAGGCAACCCGGGCCGACGCCGTGGCCCGGAGGCGCTGGAACAGCGGGTCGCCGACCGCCATCGCGATGTCGTACTTCTCCTTCTTCAGCCCGTAGGTGCCGGCGATCCCGCAGCAATCGTGGTCCATGTCGATGGCCTGGAGTCCCGGCACGAGAGCGAACAGGTCGAGTGCCGGCAGGCCGATGCCGTGGCTGCGGAGCTGGCACGGCGCATGGTACGGCAAGGTCTCATCGAGACGACCGAAAGTCGTGTCGAGCCGGCCCTGGTCGTGGAGGTCGAGAAGGAACTCGCAGATGTCCCATGTCGCGGCGGCGACGGCCCGGGCATCGTCGTCGTCGACGTCGAGCATCTCGCGGTACTCGGCCTTGAGCGTGTGGGTGCACGACGTCGAGGTGCCGACGATCCGGTAGCCGCGTCGGGCGTAATCGGCGAAGACGCCGAGGTTGGTGGCCGCGCGGTTCCGAGCTCGCCCATAGAGCCCGTTGCTGATGAACGGCAGCCCGCAGCAGACCTGCTCCGGCGCGATCGTCTCGAACCCGTTTCGGCGAAGAACCTCGATCGCGGCGAACGCGACGTGCGGCTCGTAGTAGTTCGCCGCGCAGCCGTGAAAGAGGACGACGGCCCGATCCGGCGGCGGCTCGCCGGGGCCGCCCGCCTCACGGCCCGATCCCTTGGTCCGCGCGGCCAACCGCGAACGGAGAGTCGAGCGGGCGAAGACCGGCAGCGGCGCCCGACGGTGGATCCCGATCGTCCACTCGATCACCGTCCTGGTCAGGCGGTTGTGGAGCGTCCAGTTGGCGAGCGGAGCGAACGCCACGCCAAGGCGGCCGACGAGGTCCGTCTGGCCGAGCAGCCAGTCGCGGAGCCGTGGCCGGTGGCCCGCCTTGATCTCGGCCCTCGCCCGGCTGTTCATCTCTGCGATCTTCACGTCGGCCGGGCACGCGCTCGTGCACATCCCGCAGCCCGAACAGTAGTCAACCGTCGCGTCCGGCGAGGCCAGCACGGGAGTCGATGGCGCCTGGGGAGGCAGGATCGTGGCGATCCGGAACCGCTGTGCCTGCGGCCCGACGTACTTCGGACCCGGAAAGCGGTCCGTCACCCGCGCGACGGGGCAGACGGTGTTGCAGACGTTGCACTTCAGGCATTCGTCGGCCGACAGCGGGACCTCGGCGAAGGACGCCTCCTGGACGATGTCCATGATCGTCATCGCGAGGCTGCGGCCTTCTCCCGGCGGCGCGACGCATTTGCGGCCGCGGGCAAGGCACCCAACGTCGACGCGGCGCGGCGACCACTGGCGATCGCGATGCCGTCGCCGCAGCGCTCCACCAGGTACCGCTGGCCGGCCAGCAGGCTGCCGGCGATCGCGACGTTCTCGAAGACCACTTTTCCGCCAGCGTCGACGGGATGAAGCCCATCGTCGGTCCGGATGCCGGCCGACTCGAGCGGGTGACCCGCTGGATCGAACGGGTCGGGGGCCAGCCACTCCCCGACCGCCGGCGCCTCGACCGGTAGCCCCAGCAGCGCCTCGACCAGCGACCCATCGGCCCGGCCGAGCAGCCCGCCGCCGGCGATTCCCCCCGTCGCGAGAACCAGGCCGCCGGTCCGGAACAGCCGCTCGCGGGCGGCAGCCGCGATCACGACGGCGGTGACGCGGCGTCGGTCGTGGTCGACCCTGATGACTTCCTCGCCGACTTCGATCCTGCCGCCGCGCCGCCGAAGGGCGGCCCTGAGCGCCTGGAAGAGGCGGATCCCTGGCAGGCTCGGCGGGACAAGCGGCACCTCGAAAGGGGCGAGCGGGAGCAGTCGTCTGGCATCGCGAAGGGCGCCTGCGTGGTCCGTAAGACCGAGCACGGCAGGCAGGGCGATCCTGCCTCGACCACTGCCGCGTCGCTCGACGGCGGCGGCGATTGCCGCGAACGCCGCTTCGCGCCACGCCGAGTCGTCGAACATGCGAGCGAGGTGCAGCGCGTTGAGGTTCCGGCGCCCGGCGAGCCCCGCCAGCTCGACGCTGACCGCGTCGACGCGCGATGGCCGGGCCCCGGCGACATCGGAGCCGCCCCAAACGCGCGGCCGCTCGAGGCTTGCCGCGATCGTCGCCGGCCAGAAATCCTTGTACCCCACCGGGCCGGCGACGACGAGTCGCTCGTCGGGCGACCACGGAGTCAGGGCGGCCGACTGGGCGTCCGGCACAAGCGCAACGCGCCGCGTCGAGCCGATCGAGGTCGGGACGGTTCGCAGCGGCTCGTCCAAGTCGCCGGCGTAGGTGAGGCCCTCGGCCGCCAGGACGCTCGTGAGCCAGTCGATCCCGGGCCTGACGTCCGCCTCGAGGAACGAATATGGGTGACCAGGCACGGCCTTCAGGCGCGCCAGGCCCTCGGCGGCTGTCGAGCTCTGGGGCGGAGCCGCGACGTCGATGCCCCCGGCCGTCCAGTGGGTCGCGGCGTGGCCGCGGGCGACGACAGTGACCGCGGCGCCGGCATCGGCCAGGGCGATCGCGGCCGTCAGGCCGGCGAGCCCGGCGCCGACGACGACGACATCAGACGTGGGCACCGCGGACCTCTGACTTCGTTGCTGCCCGTTCCGCTGCGGGCCGCGCCGACCGCGGCCGATCGACGAGCCCGCCGATCCCCAGGACCCCACCGTAGAGGCCGGCGGTGAGCCACAACTCCTGGAGCTGGCGGCCCCAGGCGATCGGCCGCGTCCCGCGATAGCGCTCGGCGAGGAAGTCGACCAGCATCCGGTCGACGGATTCGGCAGGAATAGCGCCATGCCTCTCATCGGCCACGTGGTCGGCCACGACGCCCGCAGCGCGGAACGTGCAGAACCCGCCCTGGCACGGCCCCATCCCGAGCCGCGTGCCGCGTCGGACGTCGTCGAGGCTGCACGGCCAGTGCTCGTCGAGAAATGCGTCGAGCCCGGCCCGCGTGACGAGCTCGCACTCGCAGATGAGATCGGCATCGCCGCCGCCGAGCGCCTCGTGCTCCGCGAGGCGGTGACCGAGCCAGTAGGTTCGTCCGTCGCCCTGGCCTGGCAGGACGGCGTCGGCGGTCGACGACGGCGTGGTCACGCCGAGCTTGGCGCAGACGGCATCGGCGGTCTGCTCGGCCATGAGGCGGTAGGTCGTGAGCTTGCCGCCGACGATCGACACGAAGTTCTCCACCCCGTCGCGCCGGCCATGATCGATCACGACGTGGGCACGAGAGATCCCACGGCCGTCGTCCTCGTCGCCCGCCGAGGGTTCGGGAGTCTCGTGCTTGTACAGCGGCCTCACGCCGGCGTAGGCGCGAAGGAGGCGCATCCGCCGGAGGTCGGGGAACAGCTTCGTCCCCTCGACCATCAGGAGCTCGACCTCCTCGCGGCCGATCCCGTAGACGTCGGGGTCGTCGACTGTCATCTCGGTCGTGCCGAGGATCGCCACCGAGTGGACCGGGACCATGATGTCGCCATCGTCGGGCGGGTGGCAGCGGTTCACGATCGTATCGGTCATCCGCTGGTTGAAGATGAGCATCGTCCCCTTGCCGGGCGACATCGCGAGCTGGACGCCTGCCATGCCCGCAACCATTCCAGCCCAGGCGCCCGCAGCCGACACGACCACACGCGGCGCGATCCGCGAGACGGTCCCCGACCGCTCGTCAACGATGTCGACGGTCGCGATCTCGGCGCCGATGCGCTCCATCCCGACGACCCGGTGGTAGGCGCGAACCTCCGAGCCAAGGCTTCGCGCGTCCGCGACGTTCGCGTTGATCAGCTGCCATGGCTCGAGCGACGCGTCCGGGACCCGGAACGCCCGCCGGATGGCCGGGTTCAGGGCCGGTTCGCGACGCAGCAGCGTCGCGACCGGAACCTCGTCGCCCGGGACGTTCGAGGCGGCACAGGCTGCGGCGAAGCGATCCGCGTAGTCATCGGGATCGTCGGGGGTCGTGACGAACCAGCCGCCGGTGTCCTCGATGCAGGCGGGGGCGATCCGGCGCAGGACGTGGTTCTCGGCGATGCATTCCCGGGCGGCCGGAGCATCCTCGACGACGTACCTCCCGCCGGAATGGAGCAGGCCGTGGTACCGGCCGCTCGTGCCGGTTCCGAGGTCGCCCTTTTCGACGAGCAGGCAGCGCAGACCTCGCCGGGCGAGATCGCGAACGATCCCGGCCCCGGTCGCGCCGCCCCCAACGATGAGGACGTCGACGGCCTCTACGGCCGTCATCCGTGAGCTGCGGCGGCGCGATCATCGATCACGCCGCCGCCTCCCTGGATTGAAGCTCCGACTACCCGGTCAGGCGTGCACCGGCTCACGAGCTTCAGATTCGACCCAGTCGAAGGTCCGGGTCACGGCCTTCTTCCAGAATCGGTACTCACGCTCGCGAGTCGCGTCGTCCATCGACGGCGTCCACTCCTTGTCCTTCGCCCAGTTCGCCCGGAGATCCTCGACCGCATCCCAGAAGCCGACCGCCAGGCCGGCCGCATAGGCCGCCCCGAGGGCCGTCGTCTCGGCGACCTTCGGCCGGATGACCGGAACGTTGAGGACGTCCGACTGGAACTGCATGAGCAGCTCGTTGTAGACCATCCCGCCGTCGACCTTGAGAGCGGTCAGCGCGACGCCGGAGTCCGCGTTCATCGCGTCGAGAACCTCGCGGGTCTGCCAGGCGGTCGCCTCGAGCGTGGCCCGGGCGATGTGGCCCTTGTTGACGTAGCGGGTGAGTCCGGCGATGACACCGCGCGCGTCGTTCTTCCAGTACGGAGCGAACAGACCCGAGAACGCCGGCACGAAATACACGCCGCCGTTGTCCTCGACCGTCGCGGCGAGCTTCTCGACGTCGGCGGACGTGCTGATCAGCCCGAGGTTGTCGCGGAGCCACTGGACGAGTGCGCCGGTGATCGCGATCGAGCCCTCCAGGGCATAGACCGCGGCCTGGTCGCCGATCTTGTAGCCGACCGTCGTGAGGAGGCCCTGGGTCGACGGCACCATCTTCGTGCCCGTGTTGAGGAGCATGAAGTTGCCGGTGCCGTAGGTGTTCTTCGCCTCGCCGGCGGAGAAGCACGTCTGGCCGAACAGGGCGGCCTGCTGGTCGCCGAGGTCGCCCGCGATCGGAACGCCCGTCAGGTCGCCGACACCCTTGCCGTAGACATCGCTCGACGAGCGGATCGTCGGCAGCATCGCCCGTGGGATGCCCATGAGCTTGAGAATCTCGTCGTCCCAGTCGAGGGTCTCGAGATTCATCAGCATCGTCCGGCTGGCGTTCGTCACGTCGGTCACGTGGACGCCGCCTTCGATGCCGCCGGTCAGGTTCCAGATGCACCACGTATCGATGTTGCCGAAGAGTAGGTCGCCGGCCTCGGCGCTGGCCCTGGCGCCATCGACGTTGTCGAGGATCCACTTGACCTTCGGCCCGGAGAAGTAGGTCGCCAGCGGCAGCCCGACCTTGGCCCGGAGTCGATCCTGGCCGCCGTCCTTGGCGAACTCGTTGACGATCTCATCGGTCCGGGTGTCCTGCCAGACGATGGCGTTGAAGACGGGCTTGCCCGTCTTGCGATTCCAGACGACCGCCGTCTCGCGCTGGTTGGTGATGCCGA
>JBBSCI010000070.1:0-14880 GCA_038250445.1 Candidatus Limnocylindrales bacterium
GTTCCGGGTCGATCGCCTGGGTGTCGGCCGACGCGATCCGCTGGCAGCGGATCGACAGCCCGGCACTCGGTTCCGGCCTGGTTGCTGCTGTTGCCGTCGCTCCCGACGGTTCCCTCGTGGCCGTCGGCTCCGATCTCGACGAGCGCGAGGCCCTCGTCTGGCGATCGTCCGACGGGACGACCTGGGACCTCAGTCCGAGCGAGGAGTCCAGACTCTACAACGGCGACAAGGTCCGGATGACCGACGTCACGACGCTCCCGGGCGGAGGCTTCCTGGCCGTCGGCAACTACGTCGACGTCCAGTACGGGACGGCGACCAGCTGGATCTCGGCGGATGGGATCATCTGGCGCCGCACGCCCGGCTACCCGGCCTTGGAACAAGGGGAGATGCTGGCCGTCGCGATCGGGCGATCCGAGCTCATCGCCGTCGGTAGCTTCGGCGCGCCGGACAACTACATCCCGACGATCTGGCACGGCCCGCTGCCAAACGGCGGTTGAAGCCGCCACTCAACCAAGGTCGCCGACGGGCCTTACCGGCGGGCTGGGTCCCTGGCGATCTCGTACGCGGCCCGGCTCAGGATGACCAGGCCGAGGGCGGCGAGCCACAGCCCCGGGGCGCGCGGCGGCAGGATCGCGTCGATATTGACGGAGGCGAGCTGGACCGCCCGGATCGACAGCCCGATCCAGCCCAGGACCGCGAGCGCGACGTAACTGAGCGTCCCGTCGATCGCGACCGGTCGCTCCGTCGCGTATGGCAGTGTGAACAGGGCGATCGTCGCGAGGGCCGTGAAAAACACGAGGATCCCGCTGCCGTTGAAGCCGTTCTCGGAGTAGGTGGGCATCTCACCCGGACCGCCACCGAGCGCTGCCCACGGAAGCAGGCAGCCAACGATGATGATCAGTGCCGCGAGGGCGGCGAGCCAGCGGCCGCGACCGAGAGGGCGCCGATGCATTCCTTAGTCGCCGCCGGTGTAGACCTCGGGGCGCAGCACGCCCACGAAGCGCAGGTTCCGATAGAACTCGCCGTAATCGAGGCCGTAGCCGACGACGAACTGGTCCGGGATCGTGAACCCGATGTAGTCGACAGCGATGTCGACCAAGCGGCGCGCCGGCTTGTCGAGCAGGGTGCAGATCCGGAGTGACCGGGGTTTCTTGCCGCGGAGGTAGCGGAGCAGGTAGTTCAGGGTGAGGCCGGTGTCGATGATGTCCTCGACGATCAGGACGTCCTCGTCCTCGATGCTTGCCGACAGGTCCTTGAGGATCCGGACGAGGCCGGACGACTCGGTCCCGCTGCCGCCGTAGGAGGAGACCTCCATGAGATCGATCCGGACCGGGATCGTGACCGCCCGCATGAGATCGGCCATGAACGGCAGCGAGCCCTTGAGGACCGAGACCAGCGTCATGGGGCGGTCGGCGAAGTCGGCGCTGATCTGGCGGCCGAGATCGGCGATCTTGGCCTGGATCGCTTCCTCGGTCACAACGACGTCGCCGATATCGGCGACCAAATCGATCCGCCTGGTCACTGGTCGGGTTCCGGCGCGCCGGCGATCGACGCCGCCGCCGACGGCGAGACGACCTGACCGGACGTGCCCGAGAGCTCGTTGACGAGCGCGAGCTTGCCGAACTTGAGCATGAGCGCTCGGAAGTCGCGGGCGTAGAACAGCTTGACGCGAAGGTCCGGATAGAGCTCGAGGACGCGCCGGAGCTTGCGGTTCTTCTTGCGGACGAGCTTCTGGCGGAGCGTCGTCATCTCGAGGTAGAGATCCAGGTCGGGCAACCAGAAATCCGGCGAGAAGCTCTCGACGACCGCGCCATCGAGGTTCCAGAGGATCGGGAACGTGTGCGGCTCGTATTCCCAGCGAACCTGGTAGAAGTCGAGGATCCGAGCCATCTCCGCCTCGCTCGCGTGGGCGAACGTTGGGCCCGGAGCGGGGGGCGCGAGGTCGAGCGGCGCAGCTGCATCAGCTGCAAGAGGGATCCGGTCGAGCGGTTCCTGATCCGGCGCCTCGATCGCCGCTGTGGGACGTGCCGTAGGTGCAGGCGATCGACGAGCCCGGCGCCCCGCGCCAGACCCGGCTGCGGAGGTGGCCGTCACGCCGGTGACCCGCCGCCCCGTGCGTCCCGCGATCGTCCGACGAACGCGTCAAGGTCGCCGCGGGCGAGCAGCTCGCGGACCGTGCGGACGTCATGCGGACCGATCGGTAAAGCCTCCCGGAACCGCGCATCGTCTGCCGGCAGGAACTCGCCGTACCCGGCTCCGGACGCCTGCCCGTCGCTCGCCTGGACGACGATCCCGAGCGACTCGCTCCGGCAACCCGGGCAATCGAGCTCGACGAACGTCAGGTCGTCACGGCTGGCGAGGACGCGGATCCGTTCGAGCGGGACGAGCCGGCCGCAGGCGCCGCAGTCGACGCCGTTCGCACATGGAGGAAGGCGATCGCGCGGGTCCATCGGCGGTCAGTCTACTGCCTCATGCGGCGAAGCGCCTTGCCCGACCCGGATTGTTGTCGATACCCCCAGGGGGTATCATGCCGTCCCTAGCTCACCATTCAGGGAGGCCTCACGTGCCCCAGCCCAGCGGCCGCACGACGGCCGAGCCCGCCACAGATCACTTCCGCCACTCCTACTCGAAGGACAAAGCGGGCCTCGTCCGCCGCCTGTCGCGGATGGAGGGCCAGGTCCGCGGCATCGCGCGGATGATCGAGCGCGAGGAATACTGCGTTGACATCCTCCAGCAGACCGCCGCCCTGCGGGCGGCCGTCGACGCGGTCTCCGTGCTCGTCCTCGAGGACCACGTCCAGGGATGCGTTCGGACGGCAGCCGAGCGCGGTGAGGCCGACCAGTATGTCGACGAGGTCATCGACGTCGTCCGCCGGACGCTCGGGCGGCCGGTTCGGGGGAGTGGCCGCTCCGGCTGACCGGTACTTCTGTACGGTGCCGGCAACCGGACGGGGGATTTCCCGGACGCACCACGACAATGACGATTGGGCCGACCGATCGTTCACTACCGCTCCGACTCCGACGGAGCCTCACCAGGGGCCCGATGCTCGATCCGCGCCAGCGGCTGCCAGCCCAACCGCCGACCGTCGCCGCCCCGCCGCCAATGGCCGAGCGTCGGGCGGCGTTTCGACGCGCCGAGGATCGCCAGGCGCATCAGGAACGGACGCTTCTCGCGCGCGCGCTCGATGTCCTGGCCGCGAACACGAGCGCCGAGGCCCGCCTCGCCGGCCTGCTGCGACTGCTTGCCCGCACGGCCGGGGCACACCGAGCGGCGGTCCTCGCCGATGGGATCGAGCGTCGCTGCGCGGTCTCCGTTGTGCCGGGCGAGGATCCGTCAGCCGCTGAGGCCCTGGCGACATGGCTCGATGCACGCTCGGCACGTTCGCGCGCCGATCGCGCGGCGTCCGGGCTCGCCCCGATCTCGCTCATCGTCGGTGCCGACTCCGACGACCAACCGACCAATGGCAGGGGAAACGGGAGTCGTACCCGCGAACTTGCCCCGGAGGACCGCCGGGTCGTCGTCCCCGGCCGTCGCGGGGGTGACGAATCGGCCGACCAGAGAGCTCTGGACACCGGCGGCGGAGGCACGAACGTGGCCGATGGCGACGGCCCGTGGTACGCCCTCCTGCCGATCCCGACGGCTGGTCATGTTGTCCTCGGCTTCGAGTTCGACCGGGCCGGAGCCGCCGACCGGCTCGCCGAGCGCCTGCCGCCCCAACTGGCACGCCACGCCGCGGTTGCCCTGTCCCTCGTGACGGAGCAGCTCGCGACGGACCGCGAGCTCGCGTCACTGCGGGCAGCGGAGGCCGAGCGCACCCGTTTCGTCTCAACCGTCGCCCACGAGCTGCGGACGCCGTTGACCGGGCTCCGTGGCTATCTCGAGCTGATCCATGGCAACAAGGTCGACGATCCGGCCGTTGAACGCGACTTCCTCGAGCGGAGCCTCGGCATCGTCGGCTCGATGGCAGACCTCGTCGGCGACCTCCTCGAACTGTCCCGGCTGGAGTCCGGGACCCTCGAGCTCGAGGAGGAACCCTTCTCGATGGCCGAGTCGGTCGCCCACGTCGCCGCCGGGCTGATGCCGATCGCCCTCGAATGCGACATCCGCCTCCGAACCTCACTGCCGCCGCGGTTGCGATCGGCGACCGGCGATCGGCGCCGCGTCGAGCAGATCCTGACGAACCTCGTTGCCAACGCGCTGAAGTTCACGGCCCCTGGCGGCAAGGTCGAGATCAGTGCCCGCTTCGACGGCCCAGTCGCCATCATCACGGTCGTCGACGACGGGACGGGCATCGCGAGCGACGACCGCCCAAGGATCTTCGAGCGATTCCACCGGCTGCCCGGCCACGAACGCATCACCGGGACCGGCCTCGGACTGCCGATTGCCCGGGACCTCGCCAGGCGGATGGGCGGCGATCTCGAGGTTGCATCGGTTCCTGGCTCGGGCTCCGCGTTCGTCCTCGCCCTCCCGGGCCCGGCGGCAGTCCACACGATGGTCGTGAGCGCGGCCCTGGGCCGAGCGCTGGCCGCAGAAGAGATCGGCCTGGAGGAACGAGCCGTCCTTCGGGCGATGGCCGTAGCCGGGCGCGGAGCACCCAACCCGGCAGGGGGAGAGGTCCTCGAGGGTCGGCGGCGATCGATCCGGCTCGGTGGGTCCGATCGGCCAGCCCCCTAGCCGCCTCGCTTCGATCCCGCCTGGGCCACTCCAGGGGCAGATCCGATCCCTCGCCCGAGCCCTAAATCGTGGGGTTCCGCGCTCGTTATCCACAACCTGACGGCGCCAAGCGGATTAGTGGATAACCCCGTTGACTGGCCGCATGGAGGCCGGTACTGTCCGGCATCCGCACTGAGGTCGCTCGGGTAACGGGACGCGCGACTGGCTCGGGGAAACCCGGCCGCGAACTGGACACGTCACGGAAGACCGAGACTCGACCGGCGGTGCGATATACGAGCACGCCGGGAGCGGAGCCCGGACGGCCTGCACGGGCACGACCGACAGGAGGAGTGCCTGGACCGTCCTCGCCAACCGCTCCCGACGCGCGTCGAGAACCTCCCGCTCCTCCCGCCCGCGTTCGGTGACGCGCTCGACGCCGGCCTCCTCGAACTGGGACTCAGTCTCACCCCGCGCGCTCGCTCGATCATCGCGGACCACGCTCGCCTGCTCATCGCCTGGAACGCGGCGATCAACCTCACGTCGATCCGCGATCCGGCGACGATCGCGACCCGCCACGTCGTCGACAGCCTGGCGGCCGTCCGTGTCCTGCGGGGACGCACGGTCGGCCGCGTCCGGGTCGATGGGTTCATCGACCTTGGCAGCGGCGGCGGCTACCCGGGAATTCCCCTCGTCGCCGTTCTGCCCGTCCAGCGAGCCCTGCTTGTCGATTCGGTCGGCAAGAAGGCGGCGTTCCTGGCGGCCGCCGTCGTGGCGACGGGCCTCGGCCAACGTGTCGCCGTGGCCGGCGAGCGCGCAGAGGATCTCGCCCGGGACCCTCGCCACCGGGAACGCTGGCCCGCGGTCATGGCCCGAGCCGTCGGGGCGCTCGATGACCTGGTCGAGCTCTCGTTCCCGCTGCTCGTGCCGGGCGGGGTGCTCGTCGCCTGGAAACGCGGCGACATCGAGCACGAGATCGACGCTGCTCGCCGCGCGCTGGCGAGCGTCGGTGGTGGCCGGATCGAGATCATGCCCGTCGCGGTGACGGGCCTCGACGAGCACCGCCTGGTCGTCGTGACGAAGCGCGGCCGCACGGCCGACGGGTTCCCGCGCGACCCTGCCAGCCGGCGCCGTCGACCGTGGTGAACCCCGTCAACCACTCCGACCCGCCCCTGCTAGGCTGCAACGCGTGCGCGTCGCCGTCCTCTCGGACATCCATGCGAATCTGGCGGCCCTCGACTCGGTCATCGCCTCCTTTGGCACGGTCGACGCCGTCTGGCACCTCGGCGATGTCGTAGGCTACGGCCCCGAGCCCGACGGTGTCGTGGCCCGCCTGGCCGAGATCGGCGCGGTCGGCGTCCGTGGCAACCACGACGCGGCGGCGGCGGGCGGCGACGAGATCGACTGGTTCAATCCGGACGCGCGAGCGGCGATGGAGTGGACCCGCCAGCGGATCGCCACGGGCACGAAGGACTGGCTCGCCGCGCTTCCCGAGCGGCGCACCGAGGGCCAGTTCGGCCTCGTCCACGGCAGTCCTCGCGAGCCGCTGTGGGAATACATCGTCTCCGTGCCGATCGCCCGGGCCAACATCAACGTCCTGACGACACCGTTCGGGCTCTACGGCCACACCCATCTGCCGATGGTCTTTGCCGAGCTTGATGGCAACGTCGAGCAGATCGCACCTGCGCAGGGTTCGAGCTTCACGCTCGCCGACCGGCGCGCCCTCATCAACCCCGGGAGCGTCGGCCAGCCGCGCGACGGGATCGTGACGTCGAGCTACATGGTCATCGACACGGACGCCGGGCGATGCACGTGGTATCGGGCCCCGTACGATATCGACGCGGTCCAGGCGGCGATGATCGAGGCCCGCCTGCCGGAGCGCCTCGTCGAGCGCCTGTCATACGGCCTGTGAGCGCTGACCGATGATCGGCGGGCGTCGACCACTCCAGGGCAGGAAGCTCGCCGATCGGCGGGTACGCGTCGAGCGGCCGCATTCGCCCTACTTTCGCTATACCGGCCCCAACCGGCTCGTCGCGAAGGCGGCCGCCAGCCGGCCGAAGACGCCGATGGGCCGGTTCGTACAGTCTGTCAAGTCGCTCGCCCTGGGCCGGCCCCTCGCCTCTGAAGAGGAGATCGGCGAACGTCTCTCGAAGAAGCAGGCCCTCGCGATCTTCAGCTCCGACGCGATCAGCTCGTCGGCCTACGCGACCGAGGAGATCATCCGGGCGTTCATGCTCGTCGGCTTCGGCACGGCTGCCCTGACCTTCTCATTGCCGATCAGCATCGCGATCGCCGGCCTCCTTGCCGTCGTTGCCTTCAGCTACCGCCAGATCTGCCTCGCCTATCCGACCGGCGGCGGCTCGTACTCGGTCTCGAAGGCGAACTTCGGCAAGCTCGCGTCCCTCGTCGCGGCGTCCGCCCTGATGATCGACTACTGCCTGACCGTGGCGGTCTCGACATCATCGGCCGTCGAGCAGATCTCGTCGGCGGTGCCCGCTGTCGGGCCGATCTCGGTCTACGTGGGAATCGGCGCGATCTTCCTGATCATGCTCGGCAACCTGCGCGGGCTGCGCGAGTCCGGGAACATCTTCGCCATCCCGACGTACCTCTTCCTCGGCAGCGCCCTGCTGATGATCGGGATCGGGACGTTCAAGATCGTCGTCCTGGGCGAGCACGGGCCGCCCACCTCGGCGGAGGTCAATGCGGTCAGCAACACGACCCAGGCGGTCGGCATCCTCATCCTGCTCCGAGCGTTCGCGTCGGGCGCCGTCGCTCTCACCGGAACGGAGGCGATTGCGACGGGCGTTCCGGCCTTCAAGCCACCCGAAGCCAGGAACGCCGCCGCCACCCTGATGGCCATGGCCGGCATCCTCGCCGTCCTGTTCATCGGGATCACCTTTCTGGCGACGAGCTTTGCCATCTTCCCGGTCGACGCGCCGGTGAAGAAGACCGTGGTGGCCCAGGTCGCGAGCGTCGTCTACGGGGGCAGCTCCGTCGGTTTCTACGCGTTCCAGGCGTTCACCGCACTGCTGCTGTTCCTGGCGGCGAACACGAGCTTCGCGGCCTTCCCGCGACTGGCGGCGGTGCTGGCGATGGACGGCTTCATGCCGCGCCAGTTCTCGTACCGCGGCGACCGGCTGGCCTTCTCGGCCGGAATCATCATCCTCGCCGTGATCGCGATGAGCCTGATCGTGATCTTCGGCGGCCACACCCACGCGTTGATCCCGCTCTATGCCGTCGGCGTGTTCATCGACTTCACGATCAGCCAGTCGGGCATGGTCCGCCACTGGTTGAGAGCGCGGTCCCGCGGCTGGCGCTACCGGATCGTGATCAACGCCGTCGGCGCGGTCCTCACGGGGATCGTGGCGATCGTCGTGACCTCGGTGAAGTTCGTCGACGGCGCCTACCTCGTGATCATCCTCATCCCGATCCTCGTCTCGATGATGCTGTTCATCAACGCCCAGTACAGCGCCTCGCGGCGCGAGCTGCGGGTCCGCGAGGACCTGGTCTTCCAGGCACCCCACCGCGAGGAGCGCGTCGTCGTCCCGATCCCGGGGCTGAACCGGGCCGTCGTGCAGGCGATCAACGTCGCGCGATCCATCGCCGACGACGTCCGCGCCGTCTTCATCACCGACGAGCCCGATGATGCCGAAACGCTTCGGAAGCAATGGGAGCGGCAGATGCCGGGCGTCCCGCTCGTCGTCGTCGAGTCACCGTACCGCGCGCTCGTCGGGCCGCTCGAGGCGTACCTCGATGTCCTCGACGCAGCCTGGCCGCCGGACAAGGAGGCACCAGTCACGTTCGTCGTCCTGCCGGAGTACGTCGCCCGCCGCTGGTGGGAGCGGATCCTCTACAACCAGTCGGTGAAACGGCTGCGGAGCTCGCTCGTCGGCCGGCCGCACACGGTCGTCGTCAACGTCCCGTATCGGCGCGAGGACGACACGGCGGCCGAACGGGAGGCCGCGGAGGCAGGGAGCCCTCAGTCCTGAGGCCGGCGGTGGTATCGTTCCGGCCGTGCCCGAGGCCCAACACCCGCTCTTCACCCGCGTGGTGATCGCCCTGAACGGCGGCTCGAGCGACGCCCAGATGGTCCGCCTGGTGACCGCCCTCGCTAAGAGCGGCCGTGTCGAGCTGATTGCGGTCCACGTCGTCGAGATTGACTGGACGCTGCCACTCGACGCCGACGTCGCGGGCCAGTCGGAAGAGGCCCAACGGGTCCTCGACATGGCCGAGTCGGTCGCCGAAGCCGCGAAGACGACACTTGAGCCCGTCCTGCTCCAGGCGCGCGACGTCGGCGCCGCGCTGGTCGACGAGGCCGTCGAGCGGGGCGCGGACCTGCTCGTGACCGGGCTCCCGTATCGCAAGCGATTCGGCGGTGACTTCGCCATCGGGCGGACGATCCCGTACGTGCTGAAGAACGCTCCCTGCGCAGTCTGGGTCGTGCGCGAGCCGATCCCCGAGGAGACGATGTGAAGACAGTGATCGTCGGTTGTGGCCGCGTTGGCGCGACCCTCGCCGACTCGTTCGATCGGGCCGGCCACGAGGTGATCGTGATCGACCCATCGACCCGCGCCTTCGATCGGCTGCCGTCGACGTTCGGCGGCAACGCGCTGCGCGGCGACGGCACCGACGAGGACACCCTTCGCCGGGCGGGCGCCGAAGACGCCGACATCTTCATCGCCATCACCGAGGGAGACAATCGGAACGTCATGGCCGCCCAGGTCGCCCACGAGGCCCTCGGCGCGAAGCGCGTGATCGCCAAGATCAACGACCCGGTGCGGGCCAAGGCCTATGCCGATCTCGGGATTGCGACGCTGTGTCGGACGATCCTGATGGCGGACGCGGTCAATCAGTTCCTTGGCTTCCCGGTCAGTGAAGCCGCCGGCGTGCTTGCCCCGACCGGGAGTCACCCGGGCGGCGAAGAACACGATGCACCGGTTTCCGGCGCCGCGACGGCCAACCAGGCCACGGCCGCCGACGCGCCGGTCAGCGCCAGCCAGGAGTCCTGACGGATGTTCGTCCTCGTCGTCGGCGGCGGAAAGGTTGGCTACTACCTCACCAAGGAGCTCATCGAGTCCGGCCACGAAGTCGTGCTCATGGAGCGCGATCGCGCGCGCTCGGACCAGATTTCCGACGAGATCGGATCAGTCGTCATCCCTCACGACGGCTGCGAGGGAAAGTACCTCCGCGAGGCCGGTTGCAATCGAGCGGACATCGTCGCAGCGGTCACCGGCGACGACGAGGACAACCTCGTTATCTGCCAGATGGCCAAGCATCACTTCGACGTCCCGCGAACCATCGCTCGCGTCAACAATCCCAAGAACGAGGCGCTCTTCAAGCACCTCGGCGTCGACGAGATCATCAGCCCGACGCGGATGATCCTCGGCTCAATCGAGCAGGACATCCCGGTCCATGAGCTGCTCCACCTGGCAGCCCTCGGTGTGGGCGAACTCGAGCTGATCGAGGCCCACCTCCAAATCGGCTCGCCCGCGATCGGCAAGGCCGCCCAGGACCTCCACATCCCGGATGGGTGTGCCCTGTTCGCCGTCATCCGGAACGGCATCGCCACGCCGCTGCGGCCAGACACGGTCCTCGAGGAGGGCGACAAGGTCATCGCGATCGGACGGGCCGATTGCGAGGCCGTTCTTCACGATCAGCTGATCGGGGACGTCGAGGAGGCGCGCGCGCGCTGAGACGGGCGAAGGCGTTTGGCCGTCGAGGTTCAGACATCTGAACCTCCAAGTATCTTGACAACGGCATTGTCAAGCTTCTATGATTCGGGGCGTGAAACTGATTCGCCCCACCCATGCTCGTCTGGTCCGCGGCATGCGAGTGCCCGCGATCCTGGTAAAGGGAGCCTGACGAGATGGGCTTCGAGCACGAGGATCGCGACCCTCGACGGCCGGTCTATGTGATCAGCGTCGCCGCCGGAATTGTCTCCGTGCATCCGCGGACGCTGCGGATCTACGAGGACGAGGGTTTGCTTTGTCCGGCCCGAACGCCGACGAACATCCGGCTCTACAGCGACGAGGACATCCGACGGATCCAGTGGATCAGGCATCTGACCCGGGACCGCGGGGTGAACCTCGCCGGGATCAAGATTCTGTTCGAGCTCGAGGAGCGCCTCGGCAAGCGAATTCTCGAAGCCCTTTACGACGAAGGCATGCGCAATCGACGAGCGGCCGACGCGTCCGCCGCGACCGAACAGGACACGGGGACCGCCTAGCTCATCACTTGGAATCCGCCACTTCTCGACAGCTCATCCGCCAGCCATCATCTAGCACCACCTCGACAGGAGAAACCTGATGCCGAAGCGTCCGCAAACCTCGGACGAGACCCCAGAGAGCACAGCCGCGAAGCAGCCCCGTGCCAAGCGGGCCGCTTCCAGGGCGGCCGGTCCCAAGACGGCCGGTCCCAAAACCATCGAGCTGCCGCTCGTCGCCCTCCGCGAGACCGTCATCTTCCCGGAGATGATCGTGCCTCTCCAGGTGGGCCGCGAGAAGAGCGTCAACGCGCTCAATGCCGCGGTCGCCGAAGGCGGTCCGATCGCGCTCGTAACCCAGCGCCACGCCGAGCAGGAGGACATCAACGAGGCCTCCGAGCTCTACGAGATCGGCACGCTGGCCAAGATCGCCCAGGTCGTCCAGCTCCAGGACGGCACCGTCCGAGCGATCGTCCAGGGCCAGTCGCGGCTTCGCCTCCACCGCTTCTCGACGACCGAGCCGTACCTTCGCGGCGTCGTCGAGGAAGTCTCTGACGAGACGCCCGCAGGCCTAGAGGTCCAGGCGCTGATGCGCACGGTCCAGGCCCAGATCGAGCAATACGTCGCCAACGGAGCCCCGGTCCCGCCGGAGGCAGCCGTCGCCGCCCGCAACATCACCGAACCCGGACTGCTCGCAGACATGGTGGCGTACAGCCCTGACATGACCACGGAGCAGCGCCAGGAGATGCTCGAGACGATCGACGTCATCGAGCGCCTCAAGTTGGTCTCGAACTTCCTCGCCCGCCAGATCGAGATCCTCGAGCTCAAGGGCCGGATCCAGTCCGAGGTCAAGTCCGAGATGGACAAGACCCAGCGCGAGTACATCCTCCGCGAGCAGCTCAAGGCCATCCAGCGCGAGCTCGGCGAGGACGACCCGCAGCAGGCCGAGATCAACGAGCTTCGCGAGAAGGTCGAAGCCGCCGGGATGCCCGACGAGATCAAGGCGCGAGCGATCAAGGAAGTCGACCGCATGGCCCGGATTCCTTCCGCCTCGCCCGAGGTCGGCGTCATCCGGACCTACGTCGACTGGCTGATCGGCCTGCCATGGAACGTCGCGACAGAGGATCTGCTCGACATCAAGGAGGCCGCCAAGATCCTCGACGAGGACCACTACGGCCTCGAGAAGATCAAGGAGCGGATCCTCGAATACCTCGCCGTGCGAACCCTCGCCGACGAGATCCGGAGCCCGATCCTCGCCTTCGTCGGCCCGCCCGGCGTCGGCAAGACGTCGCTCGGCAAGAGCATTGCCCGGGCGATGGGTCGCAAGTTCGTCCGGATGAGCCTCGGCGGTATCCACGACGAGGCGGAGATCCGCGGTCATCGTCGGACCTACATCGGCGCCCTGCCCGGCAGGATCATCCAGAGCATCAAGACGGCCGGCTCCAACAACCCGGTCTTCATGCTCGACGAGGTCGACAAGATCGGGATGGACTTCCGGGGCGACCCGTCGTCCGCCCTCCTCGAGGTGCTCGACCCGGAGCAGAACAACTCGTTCCAGGACAACTATCTCGAGGTGCCCTTCGACTTGAGCAAGGTGCTCTTCGTCGCCACGGCCAACCTGCTCGACCCGATCCCGGCCGCCCTCCGCGACCGGATGGAGATCATCCACCTGCCCGGCTACACCGAGCAGGAGAAGATCGGGATCGGCAAGCGGTTCCTCATCCCCAAGCAGATGAAGAACCACGGCCTGAGCGAGAAGCGGATCGAGATCACGCCCGAGGCCATGACCGAGCTGGTCCGCTCCTACACCAAGGAGGCCGGCGTCCGGAACCTCGAGCGCGAGATCGCGAACGTCATGCGCAAGGTCGCCCGCTCGGTCGCCGAAGGTCGCAAGCGCAAGACCGTCGTCGACGTTAAGAGGCTCACCGAGTACCTCGGGCCCTCGCGGTACGAGTACGGCGAGTTGGAGTCCGAGGACCAGACCGGCTCGGCGACGGGCCTCGTCGTGACCGAGGTGGGCGGCGACGTCGTCGCCATCGAAGTCACGAAGATGGAAGGCAAGGAGGACTTCATCCTCACCGGCCAGCTCGGCGAGGTGATGCGGGAGTCGGCACGGGCGGGTCTGTCATGGACCAGGGCCCACGCCAGTGAGCTCGGGATTTCGCGTGAGATCTTCGAGAAGAACACGCTCCACATCCACGTCCCGGCCGGCGGAATCCCGAAGGACGGACCGTCCGCCGGGATCACGATGGCAACCGCGATCGTGAGCGCTCTCGCCGGCATCCCCGTCCGCAAGGACGTGGCGATGACGGGTGAGATCACCCTCCGCGGTCGGGTCCTCCCGATCGGTGGCCTGAAGAGCAAGATCCTCGCCGCCCACTTGGCCGGCGCCAAGATCGTCATCCTGCCGCGCAAGAACGAGAAGGACCTGCGCGACCTGCCGGATGAGATCCGCAAGCAGATCAAGCTCATCCTCGTCGACACGATGGACCAAGTCCTGGAGGCGGCCCTTCGGCGCAAGCCGAAGGCGCTCGTCGCCGCACCGGCCAAGGTGATCACCGGCGACAAGCCGATCGATCCCGAGCCGGAGGACCGCGTCCGTCGGACGACCTTCCCGCCGGCCGACCAGCCGCCGGTCGTCGTGCAGAGTTAACCAACCGTACGAGTCACTGAGGTCGGCACCCTCATGGACTACCAGGACTACTACGAGACCCTCGGGCTGAAGCGCGACGCGAGTCAGCCCGAGATCAGGAAGGCATTCCGCAGGCTCGCCCGTGAGAATCATCCGGACGCCAAGCCGGGTGATTCCGCGGCCGAGCGCCGCTTCAAGCAGATCAACGAAGCAAACGCTGTTCTGTCCGACGCGGAGAAACGGCGCAAGTACGACCTCCTCGGTGCGAACTGGGAGGCGTACAGCCACGCAGGTGCCGGGGCCGGCGGCGCGAACCCGTTCGCAGGTTTCGGGCGAGGTGCCGGAGGCCAGTCCGGCAACGTCCGCTACGAGTTCCGAACGAGCGGGACCGGCGGCGGCGAATTTTCAGACTTCTTCCGGACGTTCTTCGCGGCCGATGACCCCGGGGGATCCGCCGGATCCACGCGCGGCAGGTCGACGACCGCTGGACCGACATTCGAGGAGATTCTCGGCCAGATGAGCCTCAACGAGGCCGGCGCATCGACGCGACCAGGCACCCGCCGCCAGCCCAGCCAGGCGGCCGAGGCAATCGCCGAGATCGGCCTCGACGAGGCCTACCACGGCACGAAAGTCCGCATCGACATCGGTGGCAAACGGCTCGAGGTGACGATCCCGCGCGGCGCCGACACCGGGACCCGAATCAAGCTCACTCGACAGGGCCCCGGCGGAAGCGACGTCGTCGTCGTTGTACGGGTCCGACCGAATGCGGCGTTTACCCGCCGTGGAGCGGACCTCGAACGAGAGCTGCCCGTCACGCTCGCCGAGGCGCTGCTCGGGGGCGAAGTCCCGGTTACGACACTCAAGGGCAAGGTCCTGCTGCGGATCCCCGCCGGCACCCAGAACGGCCGGACGTTCCGCCTCAAAGGGCAGGGCATGCCTCTTCTCCGCGGCGAGGACGTCGGCGACCTGCTCGCCAAGGTCCGGGTCGTCCTGCCAAGCCTCGATCCCGAGGCTGAGGAGGCGGCCCGGCTGCTGCTCGACAGCGTCAACCAACCCGACCCCCGCTGAGTCCCATCAGTCTGGAGGAGACGATGAAGCTCGACCGCTATACCGAAAAAGCTCAGGAGGCGATCCTCGCTGCCCAGCGTGTCGCCGAGGAGCTGTCCAGCCCGGTCCTCGATGCCGAGCACATCCTCCTCGCCCTCGTCGAGCCCGACGACGGCGTGCCGGCGGAGACGCTGCGCCGGATCGGCGTCGATCTCAAAGCGTTCCGCGAGGAGCTGGCCGGCATCCTCAGCCGCCGAGCGAAGGTCCAGGGCGGCTCGCTGTCGCTCGACGCGCGCGCCAAGCGGGTGCTGCAGCTCGCGGAAGACGAGGCGAAGCGTCTCGGCGACGA
>JBBSCI010000071.1:0-14845 GCA_038250445.1 Candidatus Limnocylindrales bacterium
ACCCGGTCGTCGAGCGCATCCGGTCCGCCCGACACGTGCTGGCTGTGGGCCATGAGAACCCCGACGCCGACACGCTTGGCTCAACCTTGGCCGTGTGCCGCCTCATCGAGCGGGCCGGCGGCCGGGCTTCACCGGTCTTCGCCGATCCGATTCCGCCGCTCTACGACTTTCTCCCCGACGTGGAGCGCGCTCGGACCGATCCCGACCCCGAAGCTGACTACGACCTTCTGGTCGTCTCCGACTGCGGGAGCCTCGATCGAATCGGGGCGGTCGTCGCCAGGCATCCGGCCGTGTTCGATCGGCTGCCTCGGGTCGTCCTCGATCACCACGCCTCGAACGACTCGCGCGGCGAACTGGACTGGATCGATCCTGCGGCCGCAGCGACCTGCGAGATGACGACGCTCCTGGCCGTTCGGCTGGGTGTGCCGCTCGACGAGGGCGCCGGAGCGCTCGCGGCGCTCCTCATGGCAGGCATCGTCATGGACACCTCGACGTTCGCCCACCCGAACACGACGCCGCGGACCCTGGCCATATCGGCCGCGCTCGTGGACGCCGGAGCGCCGCTTTCCGATATTTCGCGGCGGCTGTACCGCGTGAAGCCCGAAGCACAGCTCCGCCTGTTCGGCGTGGTCCTCTCGAGGTTGGCCGCGAAAGCGGGCGGGCGAATCGTCCACACGAGCCTGTTCGACGCGGACCTCGCCGAGACGGGTGCGATCCCTGCCCATTCGGAGGGGATCATCGATCTCCTCGCCCAGGCCGATGAAGCCGAGATCGCAATCGTCTTCAAGGAGGCCGGCCCGGCGACCCGAATCAGCGTCAGGACGAAGCCGGGCGGCGTCGATGCCACGGTGCTGACGGGCGCCTTCGGGGGCGGCGGCCACGCTCGCGCAGCGGGGGCGACGATCGCCCTGCCGGTGGCCGGCGCGCGGCCGGTCGTGCTCGCCGAGGCCGAACGGCTCGTTGCCGCTGTCGCTCGCTAGGTCTGGCGCCCGGTCGTGGACGGCATTCTCGTCGTGAACAAACCGGCTGGCCCGACGTCGCACGACGTGGTCGCCCTCGTTCGGCGCCTGGCCGCGACGAAGCGGGTCGGGCATGGCGGCACGCTCGACCCGTTCGCCAGCGGCGTCCTGCCGATCTTCCTCGGCCGCGCGACACGCGTCGTCGAGTACCACCTCGGCGACCGGAAGGGATACCGGGCAACCGTCTGTTTCGGGGCCTCGTCGACGACGGACGACCTCGAGGGCGATCTGACGCCAGCCGCCGGCGCCGCACCGACGCAAGAGGCGGGAGAGGCGGCGCTTGAGGGCTTCCGTGGCCAGATCTCGCAGCGGCCGCCGGCCTACAGCGCCATCAAGGTCGCCGGTCGGCGGGCATACGCGATGGCCCGGGCCGGTGAGTCGGTCGAGCTGTCTCCGCGCGACGTGACGATTCATCGGCTCGACCTCCTCCATTGGGATGGGTCCGACCCTGAGCGCCCGATCGCGATCGTCGAGGTCGAGTGCTCGGCCGGCACCTACATCCGGGCGCTCGCGCGCGATCTCGGGGAGTCGGTCGGCAGCGCGGCCTACCTCGGCGCACTCAGCCGGACTTCCAGCGGCCCGTTCCGCCTCGATGATGCGATCCCGCTCGATCGCGTCCGGGATGCCGCAGCCGATGGGCCGGACGCGCTCAGCGACCTCCTCCGCCCGATCGACGCCGGCCTGGAGTCGCTGCCCGAGCTCGTGCTGACCGATGGCCAGGTGACGGCCATCTCGCGGGGCCAGTTCATCCGCGCCGAGCTGCCGGCGGGCGATCCCGGCGTGCCGATCCGGGTCCGCGATTCAGCGGGCCGCCTCGTCGCGATCGCGACCGTCCGTGACGGCCGGCTCGCACCCGACAAGGTCCTTGTCGACGCGCTCCCGGCCACCGGGACGGCGGATGGCTGATCTCCCGATCGAGGTCCACGGCGGAGTCGACGCGCTGCGGCGCGAGCACGGGCCACTGTTCGCGGTCATCGGCGTGTTCGACGGGATCCATCTCGGTCATCGCTACCTGCTCCGTTGCCTCGTCCTTGAGGCTCGCAGCCGCGGCGCGCGGCCGGCGGTCATCACGTTCGATTCCCATCCGGACGAGATTCTCGTCGGGGCCGCACCGCCACTGCTGCTGGACCCGGCCGAGCGTGTCGGCATGCTCGGCGAGGCTGGCGTCGAGGTCGTCGTGGTTCAGCATTTCGACGCCGCGCTCCGATCCACCGAATACGACGCGTTCGTCCGGCGCATCAGCGCCCGAACCGGCCTCGCCGGCCTGCTCATGACCCCCGATGCCGCGTTCGGCCACGACCGACGCGGCACACCGGACGCGGTCCAGGCCCTCGGCCAGAAGGATGGCTTCGATCTCATCGTCGTGCCTCCGTTCGCGCTCGACGGCCGCCCGGTCCGCAGCTCGGACATCCGAACGGCCATTGCGGCCGGCGACCTCGAGGCGGCCGCTCGGCTGCTCGGTCGGCCGTATGCGGTGGTTGGCACCGTCGCGGAGGACGGCAGCCTCCGGTTCGAGATGCCGGTCGCGAGCCCGCCAGGCGGCACATATCGGGTCACCGCGGAGGACGAGCCCTCGTCGCTGCTCGTCGACAACTCGGGAGCGATGCGGCTTCTGCCAGCCAACGGCCGGTCACGCATCCCGCGGCTGCGCATTGAGTTCGCCGAGCGGGATTCCGACTAGCGCGACCGTCACGGCGGAAGTTGCGGCGTTTGCCGCACGGAAGCGGGCCTGCTAACATCCGGCGGTCTAAGAAGAAGGTCTAGTTACAGAGTTCGTGTCGGAGGACCGAGTGCCGCTCGCGCGGGAAGAGAAGCAGGAGATCATGTCCGGGTTTGCCACCAAGGAAGGTGACACCGGATCGCCGGAAGTCCAGATCGCGCTCCTGACAGGGCGGATCAAGGGGCTGACCGACCATCTCCGTGGCTTCCCCAAGGACAATCATTCGCGCCGCGGCCTCCTCAAGCTCGTTGGCCAGCGCCGTCGACTTCTTGCATATCTGATCAAGAAGGACAACACGCGCTACCGGGCCGTCATCGGACGGCTGGGGCTCCGCCGCTAGGTTCGCCGTTCAGGATCTCGGGTCAGATCGAGGTTCTCGCGCGTTTGACGCCTCTCGGTACGGCCGGCCATCGCGCCCGCAGGTCGTCTCCTCCTCCGCGTTCAAGGAGGATCCCATTCCCGTGTCTCAGACATTCGAGACGCAACTCGGTGGTCGAACGCTGACCATCGAAACCGGCAAGCTCGCAACGCTCGCCGGCGGCTCCGTCACCGTCCGTTACGGCGACACCATGGTTCTCGGGACGGCCAACCGGTCGGAGCCGCGGCCCGGCCTCGATTTCTTCCCGTTGACGGTCGATTTCGAGGAGCGGATGTATGCCGCTGGCAAGATCCCGGGCGGCTTCATCAAGCGCGAGGCGCGTCCATCGGAGAACGCCATCCTGGCCGCCCGCCAGACGGACCGGCCGATCCGGCCGCTCTTTCCCGAGGGCTACAAGGACGACGTCCAGCTCGTCATCACAGTCCTTTCGACCGATCAGGAGAACCTCCCGGACGTCGTCGGCACGGTCGCCGCGTCGGCGGCCCTGACGATCAGCGAGATCCCGTTCAACGGTCCCATCGGCGCGGTCCGGGTCGGCCGGATCGATGGCGAGTTCGTCGTCAACCCGACGTTCAGCCAGCTCGCCGAGTCGGAGCTCGATCTGATCGTCTCCGGAACACGCGACGCGATCATGATGGTCGAGGCGGGCGCCAAGCTCCTGCCCGAGGACGTCATGGCCGAGGCCATCCTGTTCGGTCATCGGGCGCTCCAGCCGCTCATCGATCTCCAGGAGGAGATCCAGAAGGCCGTCGGCAAGCCGAAGCGCATCCCGTACATCGAGCCGTCGACCCGCTCCGTCCTCGAATTCGCTGCCGCGACCGACGCCAAGCGTGAGCTCGTCGTCGTCGACGTCGAGACGACCGGCACGGACCCGAAGATGTCGGACCTCGTCGAAGTCGCCGTGGTCAAGATCAAGGGCACCGAGATCGTCGACCGCTGGTCGACCTTCGTGAACCCGGGTCGGCCGATCGTCGGCAACCAGATGCACGGCATCACCGACAAGGACGTCAAGGGTGCGCCCAGCCCGAAGGAGGCAGCCGACAAGCTGCTGGACTTCGTCGGCGACGCCACGCTCGTCGGCCACAACGTCGGCTTCGACCTGGGCTTCATCGAGGAGGCCAAGGGCGACGGCTTCCGCTTCCAGCCGGGCAGCTACGTCGACACCCTGGTCATCGCCCGCGAGGGGTATCCAGGCGCCGAGTCGTACAAGCTCGGTGACCTGGCCCGCTTCTTCGGGGTCGACCTGACGCAGAGCCACCGGGCCCTTCCAGATGCTGAGGCGACCGCCAACCTGCTGCTCTGGTTCGCCAATGAGCTGCCGGGTCGGATCTCGACCCTGCGCGAGTCGATCGCCAACGCGGTTCGCGCCCAGAAGGACGGCGGCGACACGCCCAAGCTGCTCGAGGCCGCCCGTCGCGAGGCACGCGTCAGCAAGAGCCTCTTCAACCGGATCCAGAAGCAGACGGTCCGACGGGTCGTCCTCGACGAGGGGATCCGGATCGACGGCCGCGGCCTGACGGACATTCGACCGATCTCGGTGGAGGTCGGCCTCGTTCCGCGCGCACACGGCTCCGGTCTCTTCACCCGTGGCGAGACCCAGGCTCTGACGGTTGCCACGCTCGGCTCGTCCTCCGACGTCCAGCGGATCGACACGATCAGCCCGGAGACGGAGAAGCGCTACCTCCACCACTACAACTTCCCGCCCTACAGCACCGGCGAGAACAAGATGATGCGCGGGCCCAGTCGTCGCGACATCGGCCACGGCCACCTGGCCGAGCGGGCCCTCGTGCCGGTTCTGCCGAGCCACGACGAGTTCCCGTACGTCATCCGCCTCGTCAGCGAGTGCGTGACGTCAAACGGCTCGACTTCCATGGCCTCGACCTGCGGTTCGACCCTCGCTCTCATGGATGCCGGCGTGCCGATCAAGGCACCGGTCGCCGGAGCGGCGATGGGCCTGATCACCGAGCCGGACGGCCGGTTCGTCGTCCTGACCGACATCCTCGGCAAAGAGGACTCGATCGGCGACATGGACTTCAAGGTGACCGGAACGCGGGACGGCGTCACCGCCCTGCAGATGGACATCAAGGTCCAGGGCATCAGCGAGGCGATCATCCGCGACGGCCTCGCCCAGGCCAAGGTGGCCCGCCTCACGATCCTCGACAAGATGGCCGAGGTCATGCCCGAAGCCCGCTCCGACATGAGCGACTTCGCTCCCAGGATCACGACGATCAAGATCAACCCCGAGAAGATCCGCGAGATCATCGGCAAGGGTGGATCGATGATCCGCAAGATCCAGGAAGAGACCCAGACCGAAATCAACGTCGAGGACGATGGCACGGTCGAGATTGCGGCAGTCTCAGGCGAGAACTCGCGGAAGGCGATCCAGTGGATCGAAAGCCTCACGCGTGAAGTCGAAGTCGGCGCCCTCTACATGGGCAAGGTCACCCGGATCATGGGCTTCGGCGCATTCGTCGAGATCCTGCCGGGCAAGGAGGGCCTCGTCCGCATCGGCGAGCTCGCCGACTACCATGTCCCGACCGTCGAGGACGTCGTGTCCGTCGGCGACGAGATCATGGTCGTTGTCATCGAGGTCGACCGCCAGGGGCGGGTCAACCTGTCGCGCAAGGCGGCCATGCAGCGCCACCTGGCAAAAGAGCCAGTCTGAGGATCCGTTCGTCAAGTTCGTTCAGAGCCGCCGGCAGTGCCGGCGGCTCTTCGATTCGGGTCGGGTCGGGTCGGGCCCGGGGAGGCCTGGACGACGATCAACCGCTGGTATACTCCGGCCGTGCCCGGACCAGTGACAGTGATGCGGAGCCATGCCTGACATGACACGCCAACCCCTCACCGTCGCGGTCGTCGGCGCCACCGGCGTCGTCGGGCGGACGATGATCCAGATCCTCAACGAACGGGAGTTCCCCGTCGGCGAGCTGCGCCTCCTCGCCTCCGGCCGGTCGGCCGGGCGTACCGTCCTGATCGACGGGCGGCCGCACGAGATCGCCGAGGCACTGCCGGAAGCATTTGACGGCGTCGACCTCGCCCTCTTCTCGGCCGGCGCCGACATCTCGAAGGAGCTGGCGCCACAGGCCGTCGCGCGAGGGGCCACGGTCATCGACAACTCGAGCGCCTGGCGGATGGACCCCGCGATCCCACTGGTCGTGAGCCAGGTCAACCCCGCTGACCTCGAGGGTCACTCTGGCATCATCGCCAACCCCAACTGTTCGACGATGCAACTCGTTCCGTTGCTCATGGCGCTGCGCGATTCGGTCGGGCTCGAACGGGTCATCGTCGACACGTACCAGGCCGTTTCGGGCACCGGTGCCGACGCGATCGCCGAGTTCGAGGGCCAGATTCGCGCCCATGTCGCAGGCGAGCCCAAGCAGGCGACCGTCTACCCCCACCCGATCGCGTTCAACGCGCTGCCCCAGGTCGACGTGTTCCTCGAGAACGGCTACACGAAGGAAGAGTGGAAGGTCGTGAGCGAGAGCCGCAAGATCCTCCACCTCCCGGACCTGCGCGTCTCCTGCACGGCCGTTCGGGTGCCGGTGTTCGTCTCCCACTCCGAGGCGGTCCATGTCGAGACGCGCGACGCCATCACGCCGGAGCGCGTTCGAGAGCTCTTCGCGGCCGTTGACGGCGTCGTCGTGCAGGACGATCCATCCCGGTCGAGCTATCCGCTGGCGAGCGAGGCCGCCGGCAGCGACGACATCTTCGTCGGCCGGGTGAGGAGCGATCCATCGATCGCCGAGGGCCGCGGCCTCGCCTTCTGGGTCGTCAGCGACAACCTCCGCAAGGGTGCCGCGACCAATGCGGTCCAGATCGCGGAAGCCCTCGTCGGGCGGGGCTGGGTCCGGCCGGCCGGCGAGCGCGGCGCCGAGAAGTACGCCGCGGCCGACGGCGGGCGTGTCGGGGTGGTCGCCGGGGGAGCAGCGTGACCCATGCCGAGCGCCAGGTAGCGCTCGAGGCAGTCGCAACGGAGGTCCGGGCATGCACCCGCTGTCGCCTCCACGAGCTGCGGACACTCGCCGTTCCGGGCGAAGGTAGCCCGGACACAGAGGTCGTCTTCGTGGGCGAGGGCCCTGGCTTCAACGAGGATCGCCAGGGTCGCCCGTTCGTCGGGCGCGCCGGCGATCTGCTGACGAAGTTCCTCGCCACGCTCCGCTGGAAGCGCGACGAAGTCTTCATCACGAACATCGTCAAGTGCCGTCCGCCCGACAACCGCGACCCCGAGCCCGACGAGATCGCCGCCTGCGCGCCGTATCTCAAGCGGCAACTCGATATCCTCGATCCCGCCCTTGTCGTGACGCTCGGCCGCCATTCCCTGGGCCGGTTCATGCCGGGCGAGCGGATCTCGCAGGCCCACGGCACGCTCCGCCAGGTCGATCCGGAGACGGGCGCCCGGAACGCGATGGCGTTCGCGCTCTACCATCCCGCGGCCGCCCTTCGCACGCCCGAGATCGAGCGGACGAGCTATGCCGACGTCGCCCAGATCCCGGCAGCGCTTCTCGAGTCGCGGGCGCGTCGCGAGGCCTCGCAGACTGCGCCGGCCCTCGCCACGGAGCCGATCGCCGCTCAGCCGGCCACTGCGCCTGCCGCCGACCCGGCCTCCCAGGCCATGACGGCCGTGGCATTGATGGCGACGGTCGACGAGGCTGGGCCGGACATCGAACCCGATTTCACGCTGTTCTGACGGGCAAGACCCTATGGCTGACACCTCCTACCCACTCCGCATCATCCCGCTCGGCGGCGTTGGCGAGATCGGCAAGAACATGTACGTGTTCGAGTACGGCGACGAGATCGTCGTCATCGACTGCGGCCTGATGTTCCCGGACGAGGAGATGTTCGGGATCGACCTTGTGATCCCCGACATCTCGTACCTCAAGGAGCGCAGGGCCAACGTCAAGGCCTTCCTGATCACCCACGCCCACGAGGATCACGTCGGCGCCCTGCCGTACGTGCTGCCGGAATTCCCGGGCGTGCCGGTCTACGCCTCGACGTTGGCCCGCGGCCTGCTCGGCAACAAGGTCAAGGAGCACAAGCTCCACAACAACCCGCTGATCCCACTCGAGCCTGGCGACGAGCTCCAGATCGGCCCGTTCGGCGTCGCCGCGTTCCGGATCGGGCACTCGATCCCGGACGCGATGGGGATCGCCCTGCGGACGCCGGTCGGGGTCGTCGTTCACACCGGCGACTTCAAGTTCGACCACACTCCCGTCGACGGCAAGCTGTCGGACTTCGCGATCCTCGCCAAGCTCGGCGCCGAGGGCGTGATCTGCCTCCTATCGGACTCGACGCGGGCGGAGAACCCCGGTTACACGCCGTCCGAGCGGACCGTCGGCGAGGCCTTCCGCGAGATCATGGAGCCGCTCGACGGCCGGGTGATCGTCGCCACGTTCGCCAGTAACATCGCCCGCGTCCAGCAGGTGCTCGATGCCGCCGCGTCGTTCGATCGCAAGGTCACCGTCATCGGCAGATCGATGGAGCAGAACTTCCGGATCGCGACCGATCTCGGCTACCTGAAGTACGACCCCTCCCAGATCGTCGCCAAGGACCGTCTGGGCGAGATCCCCGACGACAAGCTCGTCATCTGCACGACCGGCGCCCAGGGCGAGCCGATGGCCGGTCTCGCGCGGATGGCCAACCGCGACCATCGATTCGTCGAGATCAAGGCCGGTGACACGGTCATCGTCAGCGCCAGCCCGATCCCCGGCAACGAGGAGTACGTCAGCCGGACGATCGACAACCTGTTCAAGGCCGGGGCAAACGTCTTCTATCACACGATCAAGCGTGCCCACGTCTCAGGTCATGCCAGCCAGGAAGAGCTCAAGCTCATGCTCGGCCTGACGAAGCCCCGCCACTTCATCCCCATCCATGGCGAGTTCCGGATGCAGGTCCAGCACGGGCGCCTGGCGATCGAGACGGGCGTCCTTCCCGAGAACGTCTTCATCATCGAGAACGGGACGCCGATCGAGATCTCGACGGACGGCAGCGCCCGACGCGGCCAACCCGTCCAGGCTGGCTACGTGTACGTCGACGGGCTGTCGGTCGGCGAGGTCGGCGACGTCGTCCTTCGCGATCGGAAGGCGCTCGCCAACGACGGGATGTTCATGGTCGTCGTCACGGTGGACAAGCAGACCGGCAATATCGTCGGGCGGCCGGAGATCATCACCCGCGGCTTCGTCCATCTCAACGAGCAGGATCCGCTCATGGACGAGGCGATCGAGCGGATCATCGTCTCGATCAAGAACCCGGGCGACCACATCAGCGAGATTGGGCTCCTCAAGACCCAGATCAAGGATGGCGTGTCGCGGTTCCTCTACGAGCAGACGAAGCGGCGACCGATGGTCTTCCCCGTCGTCGTCGAGGTCTGAGCATGGCAACACGTCGCCGGTCGTCGAGCCGCCGAACGACCCGCGGTCGCAGGCGAAGCGGATCGCTCCCGTCGGTCGGCCTGCCGAAGGTCAGCCCGGAGATCGCTCGATCTTTGATCGGGATCATTCTGCTGGTCCTCGGCGCTGTCACGCTCATCGCGCTCGTGCTGCAGGGCCAGGGCGCCCTGACCAAGTGGTGGATCGGGACGGTCGGTCCGTGGTTCGGCAGCCTGCGCTGGCTGCTGCCGTTCCTGCTGCTGGGCGCCGGCTGGTACCTCGAATGGGGCCCGGGCAGGCGTCCCGGCTCTGGCTGGGGGCGGACGCTCATCGGGACGTCACTTGCCTATCTCGGGTTGCTCGGCGTCGTCCAGGTCATCGGCGAGCGCGGCGGCGGCAACCTCGGCCGTGTCCTCGCCTCGTTCCTGACCCCATTGTTCACGGCCCCCGGCGCCGTCGTGGTCCTCCTCGCCCTCGTTGCGATCGGCCTGATGATCGGCTTCAACGTGCGCCCAAGCGACCTCCTCCACCCGGCGACGACGATGGCCCGCTGGTTCGGCTCGACGGCCGTGGCGTCGTTGCGACGCGACCCCGCGGCGAACGGCGAGGGGACCCCCGCGGACGCCGCCTCGGCAGGGCGTCGCTCGCGTGGCCGGGCCCCAATCGCCGTCGGGCCGGCGTCACCCGGGCAGACCGGCATCTGGTCGAAGGGCGTCGACGGCGACGGTGATGAGGGCCGCATCCCGGCCGCCGTGCCGAACATCGGTCCGACATCCGCCACCTTCGCGCCGGCCCGGAACGGCGGGAGCCTTGCTCCTTCCGCGACGCTCGTGGTAGACCCGCCGCGGCCGGTTCGTGCCCTCGACGACATCACGGATGTCGGCGACTCGCCGCCGACAAAGGAGCGGATCGACTACGTCCTGCCGCCCATGGAGCTGCTGGAGGACATCGCCAAGCCGACCGAGCCAGGCGGCAGCGAAGTGGCCCACCAGCGGAACGAGGAAATCATCATCAAGAAGCTGGCGAGCTTCGGGATCACGGCCCAGATCGACACGCGCAATGCCGGCCCGGTCGTCACCCAGTACGAGATCCAGCCGGCCGTCGATGTCCGGGTGTCGCGGATCGAGGCGCTTGCTGACGACCTCGCGATGGCCCTCGCCGCACGATCGCTTCGGATCGAGGCGCCGATCCCCGGCAAGAGCGCCGTTGGGATCGAGATCCCCAACAAGGATTTCAACGTCGTCGCCCTCCGTCGGATTCTCGAAGAGGTCGAGTTCACCGCCGCCGAGTCGAAACTGACGTTCGCGCTCGGGCGCGACGTGGCCGGGGCAGCCAAGGCGGTCGACCTGGCCAAGATGCCGCATCTCCTGAGCGCCGGCGCGACCGGCTCCGGCAAGAGCGTCATGGTCAACGCGGTCATCACCAGCCTGCTCTGCAAGACGACCCCGGACGACGTCCGGATGATCCTCATGGACCTCAAGCGGGTCGAGCTCGCGAGCTACAACGGCCTGCCGCATCTCCTCGTCCCGGTCATCACCGAGCCGGAGCGGGCAAAGGCGGCCCTCAAGTGGGCCGTCAACGAGATGGAGGGCCGCTACCGCCGCTTCGCCGGCGCGAGCGCCCGCAACATCAAGGGCTACAACGATACGCGAGTCGATCCGGATGACCGGATGCCGTACATCGTCATCATCATCGACGAGCTCGCCGACCTGATGATGCGCGAGGGCAAGAACGTCGAGGACGCGATCGTCCGCCTCGCCCAGAAGGCCCGAGCGACGGGAATCCACATGGTCCTCGCCACCCAGCGTCCCTCGGTCAACGTCGTCACGGGCCTGATCAAGGCCAACTTCCCGAGCCGGATCGCCTTCGCCATGGCCTCCCAGATCGACTCCCGGACGATCCTCGACACGCCCGGCGCGGAGGACCTGATCGGTCGCGGCGACATGCTCTACCAGCCGTCCGACCTGCCCCGCCCGATGCGCCTCCAGGGCGTCTTCGTGTCGGATCCCGAGATCCACCGGGTGACCGAGCACTGGCGCGACCAGATCGAGAATCCGCACTACGACATGGGGATCATCGAGACCGACGAGGACGGCGTCGGCTCCACCGACGATCTCAACGACGAGGAGGCGGATCGGCTCCTGCCTGATGCCGTCGAGGTCATTCGGGAGTACGATCGTGCTTCGGCATCGCTCCTCCAGCGGCGCCTGAAGGTCGGCTACGCCAGGGCGGCGCGGATCATCGACCAGCTGGAGGCGCGCGGCTATATCGGTGCGTTCGACGGTTCGAATGCCCGTGCCGTGCTCCGTCGCGACAGCGCGGGGGCCACGGGCGGATCGGCGAACGGTGAGGACGCCGACGAGGACGGGAATCGATGACGACACGCGACGAGACACGACAGGTGACGGCGGAGGTGCGGACCGAATCCGCCCGCCCGACCGCACCCGTCGTATCCGTGTCGTCGCTGCCCGAACGGCTGTACGCGGCCCGCGAGCGGAAGGGCGTCGACCTCTACCGCGCCGAGCGTGACACGAAGATCCGCGCCCGCTACCTCGCCGCGCTGGAGCGGGGCGACTATCGCGAACTGCCGGGCGCTGTGTACACGAAGGGTTTCCTGCGCAACTACGCCCTGTATCTGGGACTCGAGCCGGAGGAGATCCTCAGCCAATGGCGGCGCGAGCGCGGCGACATGGGTCCGCCCCAGCCCGTCATCTCCGTGCCCCGGCCGATTTCGACGCCGCGCCGAGGCCTGACCTTCTCCCCCGGCGTCATCGTCGCGGCCCTGTTGACCGTCGGGGTGCTCCTCGTCGGTGCCTACCTCGCCGTCCAGATCATGCGCTTCGCCAAGCCACCGACTCTCGACGTGACCGACCCGAAGGTCGCGACACTCTCGGTCGAAGAGACGACGTCCTCATACGTCCTGCGCGGGCTGACGATCCCGGGCGGCACCGTCACCGTCGAGCTCGCCGGCGGGACGCGTCAGACATCGGCCGACTCGACGGGCGCGTGGAGCATCGAGATCGATCTCCGGCGGGGCAAGAACCAGATCAGGATCGACGCCACGGATCCCGATACCGGCAAGCATTCGGAGCAGGCGGCTCAGGTCGTGATCACCGTCCCGTTCGCCCAGATCGAGGTCCCGACCCTGACGATCGACCAGCCGTCCGACGGCGCGACGTTCGAGAACGGGGCCATCCCGGTCCAGGGGTCGACGGCGAACGCGACAAGCGTCTCGGTGGCGGCAACGTACGACGGGCCGGTCGATGGCGCGCCGGCCGTCGCCGGCGCGAGCCCACCACCCGCGTCGGCCCCGGTCAGCGTCTCCGTCGCCGACGACGGCACGTTCGCCACGCCGCTCCAGCTCACATCCGGGCGCTGGTCGATCATCGTCACCGCGACCGGTGCCGCCGGCAAGCAGTCCCTGACCCGGCACGTGGCCGTCGCCTATAAAGGCGTCAACCTCGTCGTCGAGATCAAAGGCGGTCCGGCATGGCTGAAGGTCTGGGTCGACGGCAAGCTCGCGTCGGGCATGGCCGGGATCACCGCCAACAAGGGCAAGACCTACACATTCACGGCGAACACGTCGATCGAAGTTCGGACCGGCTCGTCGGGTGCGACGTACTTCACGCTGAACGGTCAATCGATCGGCCCGCTCGGGAGACGAGGCACGCCCGAGACGTGGCTCTTCCAGCCACCCGACGCGCCGAAGAAGACGACGCACCAGTAGCGGTGGCCGGCGATTCGCTCGTCGGGCTCGCCGAGCGCCTCCAGGATGCCTGCCTCGGGCGCGGATTGACGCTCGTGGTCGCCGAATCGTGCACGGGCGGCCTGGTGTCCGATGCCATCACCGACGTACCTGGGTCGAGCGGCTACTTCCTGGGTGCGATCGTCTCGTATGCCGATGACGCCAAGGAGCGCCAGCTCGGCGTCCCGGTCGAGGTCCTGGCCGCGCACGGCGCCGTCAGCGCCCAGGTAGCGCGGGCCATGGCGGAGGGAGCGCGCCGCCAGTTCGGATCGGGAATCGCCGCGAGCGTGACCGGAATAGCGGGCCCTGATGGCGGCACAGATGCGAAGCCGGTCGGCCTGACGTACGTCGCCGTCGCCGACGAAGCCGGTGTCGACGTCCGACGCTTCGTCTGGACCGGCGATCGCGGCGCGAACAAGCTGGCGAGCGCGGAGGCGGTTCTCCAGCTCCTCCTCGAACGGGTGGGCAGCCCGGCGCCGGCCGGCGGCCGATGACCACGAGAGCTGCCGTCGGAGCCGGCCTCGCGCCGGCCCGCGTGGCTCGTCCGATCCGGCCGGGTGAGCGGATCCACGTCGTCGGTGCCGGCGGGGCCGGGGCCAGCGCGGCCGCCCTCCTCGCTCACCACGCCGGTGGCGCCGTCAGCGGCTGTGACGCCGGGGGGCCGTCGCCCTACAGTGCGGCGCTCGAGGCGGCAGGCCTGGCGGTGGCCTGGGAGCACAACCCCGCGCACGTCACCGGCGGACTGCCGCCCGACCGGCTCGCGGTGACCAAGGCGCTCACCGCGATCGCGCCCGACCATCCCGAGCTCCTCGCCGCCCGCCGGGCCGGCATTCCGATCGAGCCATGGCAGCAGGTCGTGGCAGATGCGGCGACCGGCAGGACGCTCATTGGCGTGGCGGGGACCCACGGCAAGAGCACGTCGGCCGGCTGGCTGGTCCATGTCCTGGTCGAGGCAGGAGCGGATCCGTCCGCGTTCGTGGGAGCGCTGCTCCCGCCGGACCTGGCGGGCGGCATCGCCGCGACGGCCCGTTCGGGTAGGGGACCGGCATTCGTCGTCGAGGCCGACGAGTACGCCGGCAACTTCGACGCCTATCACCCGGCGATCGCGATCATCACGTCGGCCGAGTGGGACCATCCCGACGTGTTCGCCGACCAGGCGGCGGTCGTGGCGGCTTTCGATCGGTGGTTGCGCGGCAGCGCCGACTCGAGATCGGGCGACCAGCCGCCGATCCTTGTAGCCAACGTGGCCGACCCCGGTGTCGCGGACCTCGCGGGGGGCCTGCGCGACTGGCCCGGCCGGGTCGTCGCGACAGCACTCCTCGATGCGCCGGCCCAGCGCCTGGCGAGCTTCGGGCGGGGCCTGGCCGAAGAGTTCCGATCCGCGATCGGCCCGGCCACGGCGGTCCTCGGCCGGATCGCCGCGACTGCGCCGGCGACAACCACCCTCGAGATCCACGGCCTCGATGCCCTGAGAGGCCCGATCCCGGTCCGGCTGTCGACCGCCGGCAGGCACAACGCCGCGAATGCCCTGGGGGTCGCCGCTGCCGCCCAGGCGGCCGGCGTCGGCGGGGAGGCGATCGCCGCGGGGCTGGCCTCGTTCGCGGGCGTCGGTCGGCG
>JBBSCI010000072.1:0-14631 GCA_038250445.1 Candidatus Limnocylindrales bacterium
GCCACGGCCATGTGGTAGGCGAAGAGCTGGAGCGGGATGATGGCCAATACCGGGCTGAGCTGCTCGATGGTGTCCGGCACCCACAGGATGTCGTCGGCGTAGTCGAGCATCGAGTCATCGCCCTCGGTCGCTACGGCCAACACTCGGGCGTCGCGCGCGCGGCCCTCCATGACGTTGCTGATGAGCTTCTCCTGGAGCGTCGAGCGCGTCGCCACCGCGACGAGCGGCACTTCGGCGTCGAGCAGCGAGATGGGACCGTGCTTCAGCTCGCCCGCAGCGTATCCCTCGGCGTGGACGTAGCTGACTTCCTTGAGCTTGAGCGCACCCTCGAGCGCGACCGGGTAGTTGGCGCCGCGACCCACGAACATGAAGCCGCGCGAGTTGACGTAGCGTCTGGCGAGCGCGTCGGCGCCGTCCGAGGAGCTCTCGATCGCCTGCTGGGCCGCTCCCGGCAGCGCGTGCAATGCGTCGGCCAGCTCCTGCTCCTGCTCCGCGCCGAGGTTGCCGCGGATCTTCGCGATCGCGGCGGCCAGGATCACGAGGGTCGTGACCTGGGTGACGAAGGTTTTCGATGCGGCCACGGCCATCTCGGGGCCAGCGTGGAGGAACACGACCGCATCGGCCTCACGGGTGATCGCCGACCCCACGGTGTTGGTCACGGCGACGATCGGGCAGCCCCGCTCGCGGGCGTGGCGCGTCGGGGCGATCGTGTCGGCTGTCTCGCCGGACTGGGTCACGGCGATGACGAGCGTCCGCTTGTTGAGCGGCGGCGGGCTGTAGCGGAACTCGGACCCGACGGTCGCACGGGCAGGAATCCCCGTCCAGTCCTGGATGGCCGCGGCGCCGACGAGCGCGGCGTAATACGCGCTGCCGCAGGCGACGAGTTCGACGCGATCAACGGCCCGGATCGTTTCCAGAAGCGGTTCGAGCTCGTCGACCTGGATCCGACGGTCACGGGTCGCCCGTCCGGCGATCGATTGGCGGAGTGCCTCGGGCTGTTCGTGGATCTCCTTGAGCATGAAGTGCTCGTAGCCGCCTTTCTCGGCGGCCTCCTGTGTCCAGGTGATGATCGTCTCCGATCGCTCGCGCCGGACGCCGTGGATGTCGGTCACCTCGACGCCGGTCGGCAGGACGTCGGCAACATCGCCCTCCTCGAGGAACACGACACGGTTGGTGTGGGCGAGAATCGCCGAGACGTCGCTCGCGATGAAGCTCTCCTCGCCGTTCCTTCCGACGATCAGCGGGACGTCCTGTCGAGCGCCGACCAGGCGGCTGATCTCGCCCTTGTGCATGACGACGAGGGCATAGGCGCCCTGGAGCTGGCGCAGGGTCGCCCGGACCGCGTCCGCCAGGTCGCCCTCGTAGGCCTCTTCGACGAGGTGGGCGATCGCCTCCGTGTCGGTCTCGGACGTCAGGGAGTGACCGCGGGCCTCGAGCCCGTCACGAAGCTCGCGGAAATTCTCGATGATCCCGTTGTGGATGACCGTGATATCGCCGGTGCAGTCCTGGTGCGGATGGGCGTTCAGATCGTTCGGCCGGCCATGGGTGGCCCAGCGCGTGTGGGCAAGGCCGATGGCAGCGTGGGGCGTCCGGTCGGCGATCGCCGTCGTGAGGTTCGAGAGCTTGCCCGCTCGCTTCTCAACGAACATGTCGCCGGCCTCATCGACCAGGGCGATGCCCGCCGAGTCGTATCCGCGATACTCGAGCCGCTTCAGCCCCTCGATGAGAATGGGACCCGCCTCGCGGGGTCCCGTGTACCCGACAATCCCGCACATGTGTCCGTCAGTCCTCTCTCCGCTCCCGCGGCAGCGACCGCCGGGCTCATGAGGCGCCGAAGCGCCGATCCGCTAGTTTAGCCGCTCCTGGGCCAGCGCCGCGATTCCGTCGGCGAGTTCGATCACAAGGTCGGCGTCGGCACCCTCGATCATGACCCGCAGGGCCGGCTCCGTGCCGGACGGCCGAACGAGTACCCGGCCGCCCTGGCCGAGCCGACGCTCGGCGTCCCGGATCGCCCGCTGGAGCGCCGGGTCGCCCTCCCACTGGTCCTTGTGACGAGCCTTGACAGCCCGCTGTTGCTGGGGCATCAGCGGGATCCGTGCGGCGAGGTCGGCGAGCGAGATGCCGGCCCGGGTCATCACCCGCAGGACCTCCAACGCCGTGACGATGCCGTCGCCCGATGTCGTGTGCTCCAGCACGATCACGTGGCCGCTTTTCTCGCCGCCGAGACCGGCCCGGCTGACCTGCATGCCCTCGAGGATGTACTTGTCACCGACCGGCGTCCGGATCACGTGGCCGCCGGCCGCCTCGACAGCCAGCTGGAGGCCGCCGTTCGACAGGACCGATACAACGAGCGCGCCTTCGGCGAGGACCCCGCGTTCCAGCCGGTCGAGAGCGAGGATGCCGAGGACCTGGTCGCCGTCGACGACGCGGCCCCCGGCGTCGACGGCGATCAACCGGTCGGCGTCGCCGTCGAGGGCGAAGCCGACGTCGGCGCCCCGGGCCGCCACCTCCGCCGCGAGCGACGCAGGAGACGTGGCCCCTGATTCGACGTTGATATTGACGCCGTCCGGATCGTTGTGGATGACCTCGACGGTCGCGCCGGTCGCCTCGAGGATCTCGGGCCCGACGATTCCGCCGGATCCATTCGCGCAGTCGACGAGGACTCGCAGCCCCGTCGCCTTGATCGATCCGGCCAGTCCGAGGCGGTGGTCGCGATAGCGTTCGAGGAGCTCGGGCGCGACGAGTGACCGCCCGATCTCCGCGTTGCCGACGCCGCCGAGCTCCTCCGTCCGCCAGATGAGTTGCTCGAGCCTGTCCTCGATCGCGTCGTCGAGCTTCAGCCCCAAGCGGTCGAGTACCTTCAACCCGTTGTCGTCGGCCGGGTTGTGCGACGCCGAGACCATGATCCCGGCCGCGAAGTCCGCGGTCCCGGCGAGGAACGCGAGGGCTGGCGTCGGGACGCAGCCGGCGATCTGGACGTCAACGCCGAGGCTCGTCGCGCCGGCCGTGATCGCGGCGACGAACATGTCGCCGGAGCGTCGCGTGTCCTGTCCAACGACGATCGCCTGGCCTGGCCGGGCCAGCTCGTGGGCCGTCGCCCGGCCGAGTGCATAGGCGAGGGTCGGCTTCAGTTCGACATTGGCAATGCCACGGATCCCGTCCGTGCCGAAGAGGCGCGGCACGCTATGGGGAGGCCGAGGGAGGCGACTGCGCCGTGACCGTCACGGTTACCGTCAGCGGCGAAACAGTCACAAGCGTCAGGCCGACCAGCAGGTTGGCCTCGACCTTGACCTGGTGCGTTCCGGGCCCGAGCCCGCCGACAGGTGCCGTGAGGGTGAACGATGCGGCGTCAAGCCGGTCGAGGTCAGCAAGCGTGCCACCCACGACGGCCAGGGCATGGGTGGTGGCAAGGCTGTAATCGAGGCCCGCCTGGGCGCCCGCCGGAACGATCGCCGCGTTGTAGGTCCGGGTCCCGGCTAGCGGGCGGATCACGATCGTCACGTGGACGGTCGAACGGTCGAGGGGCAACACCCCGAGCGGCAATGCGAACGCTGCGTCCTTCACGACGTCCTGCGTCGCGCCGCTGATCGAGATCTGCTCGGTCTCGGCGCCCCTGAGCGAGACAAGCTGATCGGCGTCCCCCTCGACCGACACGATCAACGGTGCGACGGTCACCGAGGCGACCTCGTAGCCAGGGGCGGGCGAACCAGTGACAACCGGAGTGATCGGCAGCGGACGCGTCTCGCGATTGCTGAAAACGGCGATCTGGACATGTGCGGTTGCGGGAACCACCTCGACGGGCGTCACCCGGTTGTCCTGGGCGTCGACCGGGATCAGGTCGATGGCCCGGTCGATGTCGAGTCCATTGGGCTCGATGATGACATCGGCCCGGGCCTCGATGACCCGATCGATGACCGACGCGGCTCCCCTGACTATGACCATTTCGGGCGAGACGACCGCCGGCCGGACGTCGAGGCCCTGCGGCGCCGTGGCCGAGGCAACCCGAACCGGAACGTTCTTGGTGATGAGCGGATCGAGCTGGACGTTGATGCCGGGCGGGTCGTAGTTGACGACGGCGAACCGCGGATCGACGGATTTGACGTCGATCCGGACGAAGGTCGTGCCCGCGCTTGGGTCGACATGGGTCAGGTCGATCGTCGCCCGAAAGCTGTCTGCCTCGGCCCGCGCGCTCGCATCGCCCAGGGTGACGTATCGGATCCGCGTCACGAGCGGCAGGTTCTGGCCGAGCACAGCCGTGGGCGGTAATGTCGGCACGATCTGGATGCTCGTCGGCAGCTCCTTGACCGACTGCCCGAAGACGAGGGCCGCATAGAGCATCGTCGCGAGGACGATCGCGGCGAGCTTCAGGGGCCAGTTGTGGAAGAGGAGGCGGCCGACTCGCGTCACCGCTGGACCCGTGCGGGTGCGGCCGGCGGACCGTCATCGTCCGTCCGGATCGGGGCGGCCCGCGGGCGCCGCCGGCCGACGATCCGGGACAGCTCCGCCAGGCGCGGGGCGCGACCGCCTGCCGACGGCTCACCGCTCGTCGCCCTTCGCCCGAACGGGCCACGGCCCTCCGACGGGGCGAGCAGTGACCGGATCGCGCGGGCGAGCTGCTGCTCGTTGACGTTGCGAACGATCCGGGCTCGTTCGACGAGGCTGACCTGGCCGTTCTCCTCGGATACGACGACGACGACAGCGTCGGTCTGTTCGGTGATGCCGAGGGCCGCCCGATGGCGAGTCCCGAAACGCTCGGTGTGGACGGTCATCTCCGCGAGCGGTAGGAGGGCCCCGGCGGCCAGGATCATCTCGTCGCGGATGATCACCGCGCCGTCATGGAGCGGCGTCCGCGGCGCGAAGATCGTCCGGACGAGGTCGGCCGAGAGGTCGCCGTGGATCATCACCCCCGTCTCCGCCACCTCCTCGAGGCCGGTCTCGCGCTCGAGAACGATGAGTGCGCCGTGGCCGTCGGCCGACATCAGCGCGGCGGCGTGGGCGACCTCCTCGGCGACGTGGTCGACGGCCCGCTGCTCGGCGGGCGAGAAGAGCCAGTTGAACGACCCCACCCGGCCGATGCGCTCGAGGGCGCGACGGAGCTCCGGCTGGAAGACGACGACGAGCGCGAACAGGCCGACGACGGCCCCCGCCTGCAGGATCTGCGTGAGCAGCTGGAGGTCGAAGAATCGCGCGGCCGCGTAGACGGCGAACAGGACCGTTACGCCAATGACGAGGCTGACTGCCCGCGTTCCGCGGATGAGACTGAACAGCCAGTAGATCAGGAGCGCGGTGATCCCGATGTCGATCAACGAGGTCAGTTTCATCTGCTCGATGATCGACGTGAGGAGCTGCGGCATCTTCTCCGAAGTGTAGCATCGGCCCCGTTCAGAACCTCCGCTCCGTCACGGGCCGGACGCCCTCCCCAGGCAGGCGCCGGTGCCTGGCGACACCATCAACCGAAGGCCGCGATCTTCAGGCGCACAGACTCGCGAGACGCGGCTCTTCGGCCAGCCGCTCCCTGGCGATCCGGCAAACCCGCTCGCGGGTCGTCGCGTCATTGTCGAGCTCTGCCAGCCGGCTGAGCAGCACCAGCTTCTCGATGGCTAGCGCGCGCCAGCCTGATTCGAGATAGAGCTCGGCCAGCATCATGTGCACCTCGACGTCGGCGGGCACGACCTCCATCGCGATGAAGCACGAGTCGATCGCAGCAAGGGGTCGCCCGGTCCGGCGGTAGGCATAGGCGGCCGCGAGGAGGTTGGTGCGCGCCGCGACGTTATCCCCGGTCCTGAGAGCTTCCATGCCCATGGCTCCGAGCAGGACGGGGTCCTGCATCCTGCGTTCCGGTACGAGCTTGGGCTGGGGCTCTGGCTCTGCCTCCGGTTCGGGCTCGGGCGGAGCTTCAGCTTCGGGCTGCTCCTCCACCGTCGGCACCGGTTCCGGCGCGTCGTCGATGCCCGCAGCCGCCACATCCCGGGTGGCGGCGAGCGGCTCGTCGACCGTGGCCTGCTGCGTCTCTGACGGTTCGAGGAACCGCAGGACCTGGGCTAGGGCCTGCTCGGCGGCCTCGTCGCCGGTCGAGTCGCGAAGGCGAACCGCGAGCGACGTGACGTAGCGGCGCCGCTCCTTCGATTCGGCCAGCTCGAGAGCTCGGCGAGCAGCGTCGCAGGCATCGGGCAGTCTGCCGGCGCCATCGAGGACCTCGGCGAGTCGATCCAGTGTCGCGGCCGCCTCGGTCGGGCGTCGGAGGCCGCGCAGCACCTCGGCGCGGCCACGCAGGCTCGATTCGTCGCGCGGGCCGAGCTCGAGGGAGCGGTCGTAGGCCGCCAGGGCCTCCTGCATCTTGCCCATCCGTACGAAGATCCCGCCGATCGCGGCATGCGGCAGGGCGCGATCCGACGCAATCGAGGCGGCCTCCACGTAGGCATCGATCGCCGACTCGAGCCGGCCGCGCAGGGCGGCGACATGGCCCCGCCGAAGCGCGTCCTTGTAGGGTTCATACAGCGACGCCGACGGCGAATCCCGCTTCGGCCTGCGCTCACTCACCGAGCACCTCGACGAGTAACGCCTTCTGTAGATGGAGGCGGTTCTCGGACTGTTCCCAGATGATGCTTCGGGGGCCGTCCATGACCTCGGATGTGATCTCCTCGCCGCGGTGGGCCGGCAGGCAGTGCATCGCCACGGCGTCAGGTCCGGCGGCGTCGAGCAGCGCGGCGTCCACTCGGAACCTCGCGAAGGCGTCGCGGCGCTCCTCGGCCTCGGCCTCCTGGCCCATCGACGTCCAAGCGTCGGTGTAGACGACCGCCGCCCCGCGAACCGCCTCTGCCGGATCGTTGCTGAAGATGAGCCGCCCGCCGTTCGCCGCCGCGAGTTCCCTGGCGCGTTCCACGATCGAGCGGTTCGGCTCGTAGCCCGGGGGATGGGCGAGCCGGACCTCCATGCCCAGCGAGGCGCCGAGCAGCGCGAGCGAGTGATAGACATTGTTCCCGTCGCCGACGAACGTCAGGACGAGGCCATCGAGCCGGCCGAATCGCTCGCGCAGCGTGAACACATCCGCGAGAGCCTGGCACGGGTGTTCGCGGAGCGTCAGACCGTTGATGACCGGAATCGAAGCCTGGGCCGCGAGCTCGACCACGACCGCGTGCGGCCCCGTCCGCGCCACGATCGCGTCGACGAACCGTTCGAGGTTCCGGGCGACGTCGCGGGCACTCTCCCGGGCGCCCATGACGACGTCCTCGGTGAGGTAGATCGCGTGGCCGCCGAGCTGGTTCATCCCCGCCTCGAACGTGACGCGCGTGCGCAGGCTCGGCCGCTGGAAGAGCATCGCGATCGTCCGCCCGGCGAGTGCCGGCGCGGCATGCCCGCGGGTCGATCGATACTCCGCCTTCAATTCCGCTGCGCGCTCGAAGACGCGGGCGACCTCGGCGGGCGTGAAGTCCGCGACCGACAACAGGTCGCGACCTCGGAGCGACTGCGCGGACTCGATCGTGGCGTTCACCGCGTCACTGTAGCGGCCTGATCCCGGGGTGTCCGTAGGCAATCTTCCTGCCAAATGGTCACCCGGTGAAAGGAGGAAGGCGACGAAGGGCGGCGCTCGATCGACGCACGCACGACCCATCGTCGCGTGCGGCTAACAAGACGGCCAAGACCGTGGCTGGCGAACAGCTGGCAACCGCGATGACGTCCGCCGTTCACCCGATGAAGGATTGGCAGAGAGACTGCCCGCGAACAGGCCCGGGCGCGGCGCGCACCTGTCCCAACCCCGCAGTTAGCGCTTCGTGTATTGCGGTGCCTTGCGGGCGCGCTTGAGGCCGTACTTCTTGCGCTCCTTCATCCGCGGATCGCGGGTGAGAAGGCCTGCCTGGCGGAGCGGCAACCGGTTCGCCTGCTCGTCGACCTCGAGCAGCGCGCGAGCGATGCCGTGGCGGATTGCGCCGGCCTGGCCCGTCACGCCGCCCCCCTCGACCTTGACCATCGCGTTGAAGTGGCCCTCGGTTCCGGTGACCCGGAACGGCATCCGCACGTCCGACTCGTTGATCGCGTTGCCGAAGTGCTCTTCGAGGCTGCGACCGTTGACGACGATCTCGCCCTCGCCGGGCAGGAGCCGTACGCGGGCTATGGCCGTCTTGCGGCGACCGGTGCCTGAGTAGAAGGATGGGCTGGTCATGTCCGTTGAGCTCCTCGTCAGGCGAACGGCTCAGGCCGCTGGGCCTGATGCGGGTGGTCCGTGCCGGCATAGATCTTGAGCTTGCGGAGCTGCTGAACCCCGAGCTTGGTCCGCGGCAGCATCCCCTTCACGGCGCGGCGTATGACCTCTTCGGGTCGGCGTTCGAGGAGCTGACCGAGCGTCTCCTCCTTGTAGCCCTGGGGATGACCGCTGTGACGGATATACAGCTTGGTCTCGCGCTTGTCGCGGCTGACCGCGATCCGCGAGGCGTTGAGAACGATCACGTGGTCGCCGGAGTCAAGGTTCGGGGAGTACGACGGCTTGTGCTTGCCCTCGAGGACGCGTGCGATCCGCGACGCCAACCGGCCGAGCGTCTCATCGGCGGCATCAACGACGTACCAGCGTCGCTCGATCTCGCTCTCCCGGACCGCCATGGTCTTCGCGTTCATCGTTGTTCAGTCGTCTCCATTTCGCTCTCCGGGTCGCCGTCCGAGGACGACCCGCCGGAGGCAGAGGCCCTTCGCCGGAGCTGACGCCCCATCGAGAGCCGGTGCCCGGGCGACTAATGCCTCCCGGACCGCTGTCTCGTCCATCTTGCCGCGACCGACCTCGAGGAGGACGGCCGCGATGCGCCGGACCATGCCCCGCAGGAAGGCATCGGCCTTGACGTCGATCGTCACGAGCGACCCTGCCCGCCTGACCCGTACCGCGTGAACGGTGCGGATCGGGCTCTGGTCCGCCGCCCCAAAGGCACTGAAGTCGTGCCGGCCCTCGAGGACCGACCCGGCCCGCGCCATCGCCGCGGTGTCGAGCGAGACCCGCACCCCGAGCGCCGTTCGCTCGCGAAGCGGGCTGCGCGGCCCGTTCCAGACGGTGTAGCGGTACTCCCGGTACCGCGCCGCATAGCGAGGGTGGAACGCCGTCGGCGCCTGCCGCACATCGCGGATGGCGACGTCCGCCGGGAGAAGCGCGTCAAGCGCGCGTCCCAGCTCCTCGACGGGAAGCCGTCCGGTATAGGTGAAACCGATCACCTGTCCCAGGGCGTGCACCCCCGTGTCGGTGCGTCCGGCCCCGTCGACCGCTCGACGCTCCCCATCGCTGAGGTGGGCCAGAGCGGCCTCCAGTTCCCCCTGGACCGTCCGGACCCCAGGCTGAGCCTGAAACCCGAAGAAGTCCGTGCCGTCATATTCAACCCGAGCCCGGAACCGGCGAGCCGGTCTGCTCGAGGGCGTCCTCTCGGGCGCCATGTGTGTCACTCTCTCAAACGAGCTCGATCTGGACGATCGGAGCCGCGTCGCCCCTCCGGAGTCCGATCTTGACGATCCTGGTATAGCCGGATGTCTTGTCGGCGTATTTGGGTGCGATCTCGTCGAAGAGCTTGTTCACGACGAGCGGTTCATTCGGAAACGCTGCGACGACCCTGCGACGCGCCGCGAGGTCGCCCTGCTTGGCGAGCGTGATCATCTTCTCGACGCGGCTGCGGATCTCCTTGGCCTTCGCCTCGGTCGTCTGGACGCGCTCGTAGCGGAGGACGGAGACCGTCAGGTTCTTGTAGAGAGCGAGCCGCGGGCCCTGCTTTCGACTGAGCTTGCGGCCGCCGATCCGATGAGCCACGTCAGGCCTCGGCCCCGTCGTCGAACGGCTCGTCCTCGAGGGGCCCTTCGAGGCCGTCGGACTCCGTCTCCGGCACGATGAAGCCGCGCATCCTGAGGCGCTCCTTCATCTCGTCGAGCGACTTCTTGCCGAAGTTGCGCATCCGGAGCAGATCGTCGTCCTTGAGCTGCAGGAGCTGGCCGACCTTGACGATGTTGTTGCGCTTGAGCGAGTTGTATGCCCGCATCGGCAGATCTAGCTCCTCGATCGGCATGTCGAGCATGTTAGGAGGAAGCTGGGCCACGCCGCTGACTGCCTGGTCGCCCGCGACCACCGCCATCCCGATCGAGACGAACGGGCGGAACTGGTTGACGAGGATCTCGGCCGAGTGGCTGAGGGCCTCCTCAGGCGTGATCGTGCCGTCGGTCTCGATCTCGATCGTGAGCTTGTCGTAGTTGGTCATCTGACCGACCCGCATGCTCTCGACCCAGTAGTTGACCTTGCGAACGGGGGTGAAGATCGCGTCGATCGCGATGACACCGATCGGGAGGGCTTCCGCGCGCTCGGCGCCGAGGTAACCGACCCCACGCTCCACGGTCAGGTCCATCTCGATCGTCACGTCGTCGGTGTCGAGGGTCATGAGGACCAGATCGGGGTTGACGATCTCGACGTCCGCCGATTCGGCGATGTCGGCCGCCGTCACCGCGCCGGCGCCGCTCTTGATGAGGCGGAGCTGGACGGGGTGGGTCGCAAAGCTCTTGAGCCGCAGCTTCTTGACGTTCAGGACGATCTGGGTGACGTCTTCCTTGACGCCCGGGATCGTCGAGAACTCCTGGTAGATGTCGCGGATCTGGATGCTCGTGACCGCGGCGCCGTCGAGCGAGGACAGCATGACGCGCCGGAGCGCGTTGCCGAGCGTCACGCCATAGCCGGCCTGAAGAGGTCCGGCTTCGTACTTGGCGTACGTCCCGGCTTCCTCGACGGGCTCGATCTGTGGGTTCTCGAGTTCGATCATGAGCGGGGCTTACCTCGAGTAGTACTCGACCACGAGCTGCTCGTTGAGATCGAGCGGCATCTGGTCGCGGCGGGGAAGGTCGACGACCGTCCCGGCCAGGTTGGCGGCATCGATGGACAGCCACTCCGGCGCCTGGTGCGAGCGGAGGGTTTCCTTGGCGATCTTGAACGGCTCGCGAGCGCGATGCGACTCGCGGACTTCGACCTTGTCGCCGGTGCGGAGCTGGTACGAGGCGATGTTCGTCGCGCGGCCGTTGACCGCAAAGTGACCGTGATTGACGAGCTGGCGGGCCTGGGCACGCGATGTCGCGAAACCCATCCGGTAGACCACATTGTCAAGCCGGAGCTCGAGGTGCCGGAGGAGGCTCTCGCCAGTGACACCGGGGCGGTTCTCGGCGTCGATGAAGTAATTGCGGAACTGCCGCTCGAGAACGCCGTACACGCGACGGACCTTCTGCTTCTCACGAAGCTGGAGCCCGTACTCGCCGACCTTCCGGCGACGGACGCCGTGCTGGCCGGGCGGCGATGGACGACGCTCGAAGGCGCACTTCTTCGTATAGCAGCGCGTCCCCTTCAGGAAGAGCTTGGCGCCCTCCCGTCGGCAGAGGCGGCAAACGGATTCGGTGTATCGGGCCATCGTTCCTGTCCCTGCTCAGACCCGGCGCCGCTTGGGGGCGCGGCAGCCGTTGTGTGGGATCGGGGTGATATCGGTGATCGCGGTGACCTCGAGGCCGGCCGCCTGCAGCGAGCGGATCGCCTGTTCGCGACCGGCGCCGGGGCCTTTGACGAGGACCTCGACCTGGCGCATCCCGTGCTCCATCGCCCTCTTGGCTGCACCGTCGGCAGATAGGGCCGCAGCGTAGGGCGTGCTCTTTCGCGAGCCCTTGAAGCCGGCCACGCCGGCCGAGCCCCAGCTGATGACCGCACCGGTGAGGTCGGTGATCGTGATGATCGTGTTATTGAACGTCGCCTGGATGTGGACGTGCCCCTGGGGGACGTTCTTCCGTTCGCGGCGGCGCTGCTTTACCGCCCGCTTTCGCTCGGCCATACCTGTCGGTGCCCTCGTCTACTTCTTGCGCCGCACGCCGACCGTCTTCTTCGGTCCGCGCCGCTGGCGAGCGTTGGTCTTCGTCCGCTGGCCACGTGCCGGCAGATTGCGCCGATGGCGCATCCCGCGGTACGAGCCGATCTCGATCAGGCGCTTGATGTTGAGCGCAACCTCGCGACGGAGGTCGCCCTCGACCTTGTAGCGGCGATCGATGAGCTCACGAAGGCGGTTGACCTGCTCCTCGGTCAGGTCGCGCACCCGCGTGTCCGGGTTGACGTTCGTCTGGCTGAGGATCTTCTGCGACGTGGGCAGGCCGATCCCGAAAATATAGGTAAGAGAGATCTCGACCCGCTTCTCGCGGGGGATATCGACGCCGGCGATGCGTGCCATGGGTTACCCCTGCCGCTGCTTGTGCTTCGGGTTTGGGCAAATGACCATCACGGTCCCGTGACGGCGAATGACTTTGCAGTTGTCGCAGCGCGCCTTGACGGAGGCTCTGACTTTCAACGGATCCTCGACTCGTGTTGTTCTTGCGGACGGTGTCCGCGGCTTACTTCAAGCGGTACGTGATGCGGCCGCGGGTCAGGTCGTATGGCGACAGTTCGACCCGGACGCGGTCACCCGGCAGGATCCGGATGAAGTTCATCCGGAGTTTGCCGCTGATGTGAGCAAGGACCCGATGGCCGTTCTCAAGTTCGACGGCGAACATCGTGTTGGGGAGGGGTTCAATGACCGTCCCTTCCACTTCGATCGCGTCTTTCTTAGCCACAGGCCTGGGTGTTCCCTTTCTCACGATGAGTGCCGGCCCGAGGGGCCGACACACGAACGCGTAGCGTATCAAAACTGGACGAAAGGGGCAAATAGGGCAGCGTTCGACTCGCGTTCGCCATCGTCAATGGACCATCGTCAGGATCTCTGGAGACCTCGGGCGGATGGCTCGCGGAGCGTCGCCTCCGACCTCGGTGAGTGTGTCGCAGATCTGTGTTTCCTTGGCCATCGTCAATGGACCATCGTCAGGATCTCTGGTCCATCTTCCGTTACTGCGATCGTGTGCTCGAAATGAGCGGCCAGCGAGCCGTCGCTTGTGACGACCGTCCAGCCGTCGGGCCTGATCTCGACCTCGTGGCTGCCGAGCGTCAGCATCGGCTCGATCGCGAGGCAGATGCCGGGCGCGAGCTTCGTGCCGCGGACGCCCGTTCGGTAGTTGGGGACTTGCGGCTCCTGGTGCATCTCGGTGCCAATGCCGTGCCCCACGAACTGGCGGACGATCCCGTAGCCATGGGGCTTGGCGACGTCCTCGATCGCCGCCGAGATGTCGCCGAGGTGCGCTCCGGAAAGCGCCGCGGCGATCCCGGCCATCATGGCGAGCCGCGTCGCCTCGACCAGGGATTGGATCTCGGGTGCAGGCTTCCCGACGACGAAGGTCCTGGCGGCGTCGCCGTGCCAGCCGTCGAAGATCGCGCCGGCATCGATCGACACGATCTGGCCTTCGCGAATGATGCGGTCGCCGGGGATGCCGTGGACCACCTCGTTGTCGATCGAGACGCAGAGGCTCGCCGGAAATGGGTTGCTGCGGTGGCCGTAGCCCTTGAACGACGGCACGGCACCGGCCGCCCGGATGTGGCGCTCCGCTAGCCGGTCGAGGTGACCCGTCGTGACCCCGGGCTTCAGCTCCGACTCAACGAGGGCGAGGACCTCGGCGACGATCTGGCCGGCCTGGCGCAGCTTGTCGATCTCGCGGCGGGATTTGCGGGTGACCATCAGTCGACCCTTCCCGGCGCCGTCTCGAGCGCGCGAAGCAGGCGCTCGCTGACAGCCGAGATCGGCTCCTCGCCGTCGACCGTCTGGAGGACACCGGCCTTGCGGTAGTGATCGACGACGTCGAGGAGCGGCGGGATCTGCTCCTTCATCCGAGCTCGGACGGTCGCCTCATTGTCATCGGGTCGTTGGACCAGATCCGAGCCGTCGATGGCACAGATCCCCTCGACAGGCGGCGGGTTCGAACGGAGGTTGTAGACATGGCCGTTGGCCGTGCAGACCCGCCGATTGGACATCCGCCGGACCAGATCCTCCTCCACGACGTCGATGAAGATCGTCCGGTCGACGCGTCGCCCAGTCTCCTCGAGGGCATGATCGAGGGCCTCGGCCTGGATGCGCGTCCTGGGGAAGCCGTCCAGAACGGCCCCGACCTTCGCGTCGGGCTGTTCGAGGCGGTCGAGGAAGACCCGGACCATCGTGTCGTCTGGCACGAGCTGGCCGCGGCTCATGTAGCGGTTCGCTTCATGGCCGAGCGGCGTTCCGGCCGCTGCGGCGCTCCGGAGCAGGTCGCCGGAGGCGAGGATCGGCACGCCGAGCGCGCTCGCAAGGATCGGTGCCTGGGTCCCCTTGCCGGCGCCGGGGGCGCCGAGGAGAACAGCCACGGTCAACGGATGAATCCTTCGTAATTTCGCATCAGGAGTTGGGCCTCGATCTGCTTCATCGTCTCGACGACCACGCTGACGACGATGAGGAGACCGGTGCCGCCCAGGGCGATCGACGACAGCGACGGAATCAGCAGCCCGACGACCGACGGCGCCGTCGCGATGACGCCAAGGAAGAGGGCACCGGCGACCGTGATCCGGGTTACGACCTTGGCGAGGTAATCGGCCGTCGGCCGGCCCGGCCTGATGCCCGGGATGAACCCGCCGTTCTTGCGAAGCTGCTCGGCCGTGTCGTCGGGTTTGAACGTGAACGCGGTGTAGAAGTAGGTGAATCCGACGGTCAACAGGAAGTAGAGCGCGACATAGATGACCGATTGCGGGTTGAAGAAGCGGAC
>JBBSCI010000073.1:0-14608 GCA_038250445.1 Candidatus Limnocylindrales bacterium
CAACCAGAGCACGAAGAACCAGCAGACCGGGGAGTGGGTCGAGGCGACTGACTGGTTCCGCGTCAGCGTCTGGGGCGATCGGGCGGAGCGCGCCGCCGAGAACCTCCGCAAGGGCAACCGTGTCTTCGTCGAGGGTCGCTTCAAGACCCGCGAGTTCGAGGGCCGCGACGGTAAAGCGCGCACCTCCCTCGAGATCACCGCCGACAGTGTCGTCAATCTGGAGAAGCGGACCCGCGAGGATGGTGAGGGCCAATTCGTCGGCCCGAGCGGTGGCGCAGCCGCACCGGTCGGCGCAGGTGGCCCCCCGGCGGGCGGACCTCCCCGTGGCGGCGGCAACATCGACGGCGACGATCTCGACGATCTGCCCTTCTGACAAACTCACCGACCGACAACTGAGGCGCCGCCGGCACCTGCCGCTCGGCGCCCGAGGAGACCAACGACATGCCGCCAGCACGATCAAAGAAGCGCGACGACTACTACAGGGACCGACGACGCCGGAAGGTCTGCGCGTTCTGCGCCGACAAGACCGTCCAGATCGACTACAAGGAAGTGAACCGCCTCCGCCGCTACCTGTCGGAGCGGGCCAAGATCGAGCCGCGCCGCAAGACCGGCACCTGCGCCGCCCACCAGCGCGAACTGGCGGTAGCCCTGAAGCGAGCCCGAATCGTCGCGCTACTCCCGTACGCCCCGCAGCACCTCCGCCCGTAATCGCCTCCGCCCGTGGTTGACGGCCTTGTCCTCATCGGCGGGGGGATCGCGGCCGGACTCTTCGGGTCCCTGCTGGGCCTGGGGGGCGGGATCCTCATCGTTCCGCTCCTGACCCTCGTCTTCAATCTGCCCCTCCTCACGGCAGTCGGGGTCAGCCTGGTCTGCGTGATCGTGACGAGCGGGGCGTCGGCGGGCGTCTACCTGGAGCGCCGCGTCGCGAACCTCCGGCTCGGGATGGTGCTTGAGCTGTTCACCGCGATCGGCGCCCTTGCCGGCGGGCTCCTGGCATTCATCCTGCCGGAGAACGGGCTCGAATTGTTGTTCGCGGCCCTCCTCATGTACGTCGCGCTGACGATGGCCCGTCGCCGCGACCCGGAGCCAGTGCTTGGCAACGCGACCGAGCGAGCCGGGGAGGGGACCGCGGAGCACGTGGTCGATCGGTCGTTCCTCGGCACGCTGTCGGGGCCGGGATATCGAATCCGCCATCTCAGGTTCGGCCTCGTCGGGAGCGTGGTCGCGGGCGTCACATCGGCACTGCTGGGGATCGGTGGCGGCCTGGTCAAGGTCCCGGTCATGCACGTGCTGATGGGCGTTCCGCTGCGCGTTGCGACCGCGACGAGCAATCTGATGATCGGGATCACGGCGTCCGCGAGCGCGATCATCTACCTGCTCCGCGGCGGCATCGACCCATATGTCGCGTCGCCGACCGCGTTCGGCGTCTTCCTCGGCGCAAGTCTCGGATCGAGGATCGCCCACCGGATCCACCTCCCGGTGCTCCGCGGCCTGTTCGTCGTGATCCTGCTTTACACTTCCTGGCAGATGCTCCAGCGAGCCCTCGTTTGACCGCTGATCCCGGTCACGGCCAACCAGCCGACCTCGATCGCTCGATCGCTCGCCTCCTGACGTACGGAACGTACGGAGCAGTCGCGCTGCTCGCGGTCGGGGTCGTCCTCCTGCTCGTGAAGCAGATCTCGCCGTTGGCCGGCGGACCGCCCTTTCAGCCCGAGCTCGTGATCGACGATCTCGTCCACGGCCGACCGGCCGGCGTCATGTGGCTCGGCCTCATCGCCGTCATCGCGACGCCGTCCGCGCGGGTGTTCGCCGCGCTGATCGGCTTCGTCCGGTTTGGCGAACGCACGATGGCAATCGTCGCCCTCCTCATCCTTGCGGTCATCGTCATGAGCGTCGTCCTCGCCCGCGGCCTGGAAGGCTGATCGTTGGACATCGTCATCCTGGCGATCGCGTTTGTCGTCATCCTGGTCGGCGCCGAGCTCTTCACGAACGGGATCGAGTGGTTTGGCAGGAAGCTCGAGCTCGCCGAGGGCGCGGTCGGGTCAGTCCTGGCCGCCGTCGGTACCGCGCTCCCCGAGACGATGATCCCGATCATCGCGATCCTGACGGGCGGCGGTTCCTCCGCGTCGCACGGGGTCGGCGTCGGAGCGATTCTCGGCGCGCCATTCATGCTGTCGACGCTCGCGATGTTCGTGACGGGAGTCGCCGTACTCATCGTCGCGCGACGCCGTCCGGCCGGCGACGTGATGCCGGTCGACACGGTCGTCCTTGCCCACGACATGCGCTACTTTGCGATCGCCTACGGGCTCGCGATCGGGGCGGCGTTCCTGCCGCTCGAACCGGCCTGGCTGAAGTGGATCGTGGCGGTTGTCCTCATCGGGATTTATGCCTGGTACGTGAAGGGCCACTTCCAGGCCGATGCGGCGGTCGACGTCGAGGACCTCGCGCCCCTCAGGTTCCACCGGTTCGATCCCGGTCGGACGAAGGTCGCCGGCGCGGCGCCGCGCCTTCGAATCGTCAATCTCCAGGTCCTTACGGCACTCGGGCTGATCGTCGTCGGGGCCTACTTCTTTGTGGGCGCCGTCGAGCACATGGCGACCTCGTTCGGCCTGGACGAGGCGCTCCTTGCCCTCGTCATCGCTCCGATCGCGACCGAGCTGCCGGAGAAGTTCAACTCCGTCATCTGGGTCCGCCAGGGGAAGGACACCCTGGCGATGGGGAACATCACCGGAGCCATGGTCTTCCAGTCGACGATCCCGACGGTCGTCGCGCTGCTCTTCGCTGCCGATGCCTGGCACTTCACCGACGGCAGCCGGCTCGCCTTCGCCTCGGCCGGGATCGCGTTCCTGTCGTCGGCGTTCATCTTCATCCCGATGGCCCGCGCCGGACGACTGACGGGCCGCCGGCTCCTGGTCGGGGGGGCGTTCTACCTCGTGTACCTGGGTGCCGTGATCGCCGCACTGGCCGGCATCGTCTAGGTTCCGTTCCGCGCCGGTCCGCGGCGCCCGGCTCAGGGAGCGTCTGGTCCGCCAGCCGGACCAAGCGGCGGGACGACGTCATCGAATCGGCCCGATTGGGGCTGCTCCTCCGCCCAGCGGTCCGCCGGGGCCGGACCACGCAGCGAACGAACGCCCCCCCTCCGCCGTCCGTTGGTCCTCCAGCCGGACAAGGGCGCGGTTGAACGCTGGGCGACCGTAAGGACGAACGGGCAAGGCCCGAAGCGGTCAGCGGGCTCGGAATCCGACGCTTCGTCCGGCCTTTCGAACGCGGGGCGTTCCAAATGCCGATCGCGGAGGTGAAGTACCTGGCGATTCCGAGTCTCGTTGGCCCATATGAACGCCCCGCGTTCCAACTAGTTCAGTGGCAGGCCCAGCCACGCTTGCGGAGCGCAGGGCCTGTCGTTACGCCAGCAGAAACAAGGGGCAAACGAGCCCGCTCGTGGCGGCCGGGTCGCCCGTCTCGGGCCTGCTCCTCCGCCAGTTGTCACTCCAGCAGGAACGTGTGGCGAACGGGACGCGGATCGGGCGCCAATTCGGCCGGCTCCTTCGCCCGTTGTTTCGGCAGCGGGAACATGCGCGAACGAGAGACCCGCGTACCGCGCCGGATCAGGGCTCGCGGAACCCGCTGGTATACTCCGGCGACCGTCCGACGACCTTTATCGCGGCGTCCCAGCGTCGTGCATCCAGGCAGGAGCGCCGTTCGACATGCTGACCCAGAAGACGTCCCAGGCCCCCGCCGCTCCTGTCATTGCTGCCGCGCCTACGGCCCCGGTCGCCACGGACATCGACAGCCTGATCTGCTACTTCGAGGGCACGTTCGTCCCGATGCGAGACGCCAAGGTCAGCATCATGACCCATGCCTTCATGTACGGAACCGCCACGTTCGAGGGGATCCGTGCCTACTGGAACGCCGAGCAGGGCAAGCTGTACGGCCTGAAGATGCGGGAGCACGCCGAGCGGCTCCGCCAGTCGTGCCGCATCCTCCTCATGGAGAACGTCCCGTCGGTCGACGAACTGACCGGGCTCATCGTCGAGACCATCCGCCGGAATGGCTTCCGCGAGGACGTCTACGTCCGCCCGTCGTTCTACAAGTCGACGAAGGCAATCGGGGTCCGGCTCCACCATCTCGAGAACGAGCTCTACATCATCACCGTCCCGTTCGGGAACTACATCGACACCGAGAAGGGCATCCGGCTGATGAGCTCGTCGTGGCGGCGGAACGCCGACGAGGCGCTGCCGGCCCGCGGCAAGATCGTCGGCGGCTACGTGAACATGGCGTTCCAGAAGTCGGAGGCCGAGCTCAACGGCTTCGACGAGGCCCTCGTGCTGACCGCCGACGGTCACGTCAACGAGGCCTCCGCCGCGAACCTGTTCGTCGTCCGCGATGGTGTGGCGCTGACACCGCCCGTGACCGACGACATTCTCGAGGGCGTCACGCGGAAGGCGATCGTCGAGTTGCTCCATAACGAGGGCGTCCCGACGGAGTTCCGATCGATCGACCGGTCCGAGCTTTACATCGCCGACGAGGCGTTCCTCTGCGGAACGGGCGTCCAGATCTCGCCGATCATCGAGGTCGACCATCGACCGGTCGGCTCGGGCGAGGTCGGGCCGATCGGCAGGCTCGTCCGGGATCGCTACTTCGCCGCAGTGCGCGGCCGGTTGCCCGAGTACAGCCACTGGCTGACGGAGATCGCGCCCGCCTGACGAGGGTCGCGAGGCGAACCCAGGCTCGCGAGGCCGGGCCGGACCGGCGACGCGGACCGGCAGTTAGGGAGCCGCCGCCGGCAGGACGAGATCGGCCGTGGACTTCGCCGTCGTGATCACGATATCGGCGCGCGCCGCTGGATCGGACTGGAGGACGACCTTCGTCTTGAACAGGTCCTCAAGGAACGCGATCGTCGCGGTCAGCCCCGACTCCGCGCCGTTGTAGACGACGATCCTGGTCGCGGCCGGGACGGCATCCGGTTTCTGGTTCGGCGCCGACGCCGCGAGCCCGTAGTAGTCGAGATAGGCGGCGACGTTCGTCGCCTGGGTCAACCTGCCCGAGCCGTTCAGGACCCAGATCGAGGCGCCTTCCTGGCTCAAGGCGTCGCGGCGGTTCTCGAGCTGCGGGTCGACCTTGAACGCGTTGGCGACCGCAGACCGGATTGCGTCGACGTTGGGCACGATGATGTAGCCGCGCGAGCTCTGGGGGTGCTCGGTCTGGTAGCGATCGGGCGTGAAGACGTACGACCGGATGTTCTTCGTATCGACGCTCCCGGCCAGGCCCGCGAGCTTGCCGAGCTCGGACTGCGGGATGTCGGTTCGGACGGTCGCCTTGAGCGCCTCGGTGAGCTCCGGGATGCGCGGAATGAGGTTGCCGATGTCGGCCTGCTCGCGGAGCGACGTCAGGACCCGCTGCTGGCGGGCGCCCCGGTCGAAGTCGCCCTTGCCGCTGTGGCGGGACCGGGCGTAGACGAGGGCTTGGGCGCCGGTCATGTGCTGGAGGCCGGCGGGAATGTAGACCCGGGCGAGGCGGCCCGTGTCGGACGGGTACGTCTCGTCCGTGACCGGGATCTGGACGTTGATCGTCACGCCGCCCATGGCATCGACGACCTGCTTGAAGCCGTCGAAGTTGACCTCGACGAAGTACTTGATGTCGAGCTGGTAGAGGTTGCCGAGGACGAGCTTGAGCCCGTTATAGCCGCGCGTCCGATCAGTGCCCGCGACCAGGTCCGCCCGGTTGCGGACCGAGGTGAAGAACGCGTTGATCTTGCGGCTGTAGACCGGTCCGAACGCCTGGCGCAACGGTCCCGATGGCATCGGGACGTCGACCGTGTCGCGTGGCAGGCTGAACATTGCGACCTGCTTCGTCGTCGGGTCGATCGAGACGACGATCAGAGTGTCGGTGTTGTATGTGCCCTGCTTCGGTCGCTGGTCGGTCCCGATCAGGAGGATGTTCAGGCGCTCCTTGCCGTCCCATGGCGGGATCGTCGCGTTCGGCAGGGCGGAACCCTGGACCGGCGGCTCGGTGACGCTGGGTTCCGGCGTTGTGCTCTCGACCGGCTCGTCAGTCGCCCCGGCCGACCCCGACGGCGACGGCTCGTCGCACGTTTGGTCGCTCGCGATGAAGATGCAGCCGTTGCCGATCAGGTCCATCGCCGTCAGGTCGTACCGGGCGACGACGACGTGGCCGCCCGACATGACGAGGATCACCGCCAGGAGACCGGCGATCGAGAGCGGGTTCACAACGACGCGCGGCTTGCCGAGCCGCCCGCCGCCGCTCACGGCCATGGCATTGAGGAAGACCGTGACCCGGTAAGCATCGATGATCGCGACGAGGCGGTAGACGAGCGCGACCAGATTGAAGACGAAAATGCTCAGGAGGTTGCCGATCAGCAGGTCGACCAACTCGCCCCGGTTGGCCCGCAGCAGGATGCCGGCGATGAGGGCGAACAGCAGGATCGGCGGGGCGGCGAAGCCCAGGGCGCGCTGATACGCGCCGGCGTATGCATGACCCAGGCCGGGAAAGAACAAGGAGAGGACAGCCGCAACGAACGGCGAGCGGGCACGCGGACCCGCCTCCTGCGCAGATTGCATCGCGGGTAGGATATCCGAACGCCCGTTCCCGGTGGCTCGCGCCACCCCGTCGCAGCTGAGGCCCGATGTTCCGACCCGTCAGTGCGAAGCCCGATCTCATCGCACAAGAGCACGAGATTCTCGCCGGGTGGCGGGAGCGACGGACGTTCGACCGGCTTCGCGAGCAGAACGCGGACGGCCCCCGCTGGAGCTTCCTCGACGGTCCCATCACGGCCAACAACCCGATGGGCGTCCATCACGCCTGGGGCCGGGCGTACAAGGACGTCTTCCAGCGCTTCCACGCGATGCTCGGCGAGAACGAGCGCTACCAGAACGGCTTCGATTGCCAGGGGCTCTGGGTCGAGGTCAACGTCGAGCGCGACCTCGGCTTCACGAACAAGCGCGACATCGAGGAATACGGGATCGCCGAGTTCGTCAGCCAGTGCAAGCAGCGTGTCCTGACCTACGCCGCCCGCCAGACCGAGCAATCGATCCGGCTCGGCATGTCGATGGACTGGAACGACCCGCACGAGCTGCGCCGGTTGCGCGACCTCCTCGCCGTTGATCCGAGCCAGATCACGACGATCCAGGGACCGTACGGGCCGGTGACCGACACCGTCGAGATGCTCGTCGGGCGGCTCGGGATGAAGGATGTCGGCGGCAGCTACTTCACGTTCAGCAACGAGAACAACGACCTGATCTGGGGCTTCCTCGCCGAGTGCCATCGACGGGGCCTCGTCTACAAGGGCCACGACACGATGCCGTGGTGCGGGCGCTGCGGGACCGGCCTCTCAGAGATGGAGATGAACGAGGGCTACGCCGATCGCGAGGACCCGGGTCTGACCGTCCGACTTCCGCTCATCGACCGCCCGGGTGAGGCGCTCCTCGTCTGGACGACGACGCCTTGGACGCTGACAGCCAACGTCGCCGCGGCCGTTGGCGAGGAGCTCGCCTATGTCCTCGTCCGCCAGAGTGAGTCGCTGCACTGGCTCGCCAAGGGCACGCTGAAGTCTGCGCTCAAGGGCCCGTTCGATGTCGTCGAGGAGCGGCCCGGCGCGGACCTCGTCGGCTGGCGCTACGAGGGCCCGTTCGACGACCTGCCGGCGGTCCGAGCGGCCTTCGCCAAGGGGACGCGTGATGAGCCTGATCGGCCGTACGAGCACCGGGTCGTCACCTGGGACGAGGTCGGCGAGGACGAGGGAACCGGGATCGTGCACATCGCGCCCGGCTGCGGCTCGGAGGACTTCGCGCTGGGGAAGCAGCTGGGCCTGCCGGTCATCGCCCCGATCGACGAGAGCGGCATCTTCGTCGACGGCTTCGGGTCGCTGACCGGACGCGACGTCCGGGACGCCGTTGATCCGATCGCCGAGCATCTCAAGCGCGAGGGCCGCTTCTACCGCCTCGAGCCATACCTTCACCGCTACCCGCACTGCTGGCGCTGCCAGACGCCGCTGGTCTTCCGCCTCGTCGACGAGTGGTTCATCAGCATGGGACCGGTCTACGACAAGCCGCGCTCGGAGCTGACGAAGGAAGAGGTCGACGCGAGCCTCCGCTACCAGATCATGGAGGTCGTCGACCAGATCCGGTGGATCCCGGGGTTCGGCTACGAGCGGGAGCTCGACTGGCTCCTGAACATGCACGACTGGATGATCAGCAAGAAGCGCTACTGGGGATTGGCGCTGCCGATCTACGACTGCGCGGCCTGCGGAACGATCGACATCATCGGCGGGCGGGACGAACTCAAGCGGCGGGCGGTCGAGGGCTGGGACGCCCTCGAAGGGCACACCCCGCATCGACCGTTCGTGGACGCGGTGAAGATCGGCTGTCCGACGTGCGGCGAGCCCGTCGAGCGGATCAAGGACGTCGGCAACCCGTGGCTGGACGCCGGCATCGTGCCGTTCTCGACGCTCCACTTCCGCGAGGATCCGGCGTACTGGGCCCGGTGGTATCCGGCCGACTTCATCACGGAGAGCTTCCCGGGCCAGTTCCGCAACTGGTTCTACTCGATGCTGGCGATGGGAACCGTCCTGCGGCGAGAGCCGCCGTTCAAGACGATCTTCGGCTACGCCCTCGTGTTTGGCGAGGACGGCCGGCCGATGCACAAGAGCTGGGGCAACGCGATCGACTTCGACGAGGCCGCCGAGCGGATGGGCGTCGACGTCATGCGCTGGCTCTTCATGACGGCCCGGCCGGAGGAGAACATCAAGTTCGGCTGGCACGCCGCCGATGACGCCCGGCGCGAGCTCCTGGTCCTCTGGAACGTCTATTCGTTCTTCGTTACCTACGCGCGCCTCGCTGCCTGGACTCCCGCACCGGGCGGGCCTCCGCCGGCCGAACGTTCGCCAATGGACCGCTGGATCCTGTCACGGGCGGCCGGCCTTGCCGAGGAGGCCGGCGCGCGACTGGCCGACTACGACGCTCTCGTGGCGACCCGCCGGATCTCGACGTTCATCGACGACCTATCGACCTGGTATCTCCGGCTGTCGCGGCGGCGGTTCTCACGGAACGAGGAGGGCGCCGATCGAGACGCCGCGTTCGCGACCCTCCACGAGGTGCTCGCCACGCTGGCGCGGGTCATGGCCCCGCTCCTGCCGTTCCTCGCGGAGTCGATGTACGGCAATCTCGTCGCCACCGTCGACCCGGCCGCGCCGGACTCCGTCCACCTGACCGGCTGGCCGGCCGATGAGCTGGCCGACCGGCGCGCGCTCAGCCTCGAGGCCGCGATGACGACGGCCCGCAAGGCGGTCGAGCTAGCCCGGACGTTGCGCGGGACGACAGGCCTGAAGGTCCGCCAGCCGCTCGCTCGCCTCTGGCTGGCCCTGCCGGGCGGCGACCTGCCTGAGCGCGTGGCGTTGCTCGACCTCATCCGCGAGGAGGTCAATGTCAAGGAGATCGAGCTGATCGGCGACGAATCGCAGCTCGTGGAGCGGCGTGTCAAGCCCCTCCTGCCGAAGATCGGCAAGCGGCTCGGTGCGGCGATCCCGGCGATCATGGCGGCCGCTCGCGAGGGCGCGACGGAGATCCACCCCGACGGCTCGGTGACGCTGGCGGGCGTCACGCTCGCGCCCGACGAGGTCGAGGTGCTCGCCACGCCGCGCCCGGGGACGGCGGTTGCCCACGATGAGGGCCTCGTCGTGGTGATCGACACGGAACTGACGCCGGAACTCCGGGCAGAGGGCGACGCCCGCGAGCTGCAGCGGGCTATCCAGGAGCTGCGCAAGGAAGCTGGCCTCGCGCTCGACGATCGAATCGAGGTCTGGGTCGACGGCATCTCGCCGGCGGTGGCCGCTCACGTCGCCGGCATGGCCGCCGACGTCCTCGCCGACTCGATCGTCGTTGGCCCGCCAGGCGATGCAGCCCCCAAGGACGGTGAGCCGGTCAGCCGCGGCTCGATCGAGCTGACCGACGGGCCGGTATCGATCGCCCTCCGCCGGTGCGCGCCACGATGAACGGGCGACCGATCTGGCCGGTCTTCCTGGGCCTCGCCGCCGTAATCGTCGTCACCGACCAGCTCACCAAGGCCTGGATCGTGTCAACTCTCGCGCCCGGGGACTCGATTTCCGTCGTCGGCGACTACCTCCGCCTCGTCTACGGCCAGAACAATGGCGCGCTCTTCGGACTGTTCCGCGAGAGTGCCGTCCTCTTCGGGCTTGCCTCGCTTTTCGTCATCGGCCTGATCGTCGTCTATCACGCGCGATCCGGGCGATCGCTGTACATGTCGGTCGTCCTCGGGCTGTTGCTCGGCGGCGCCATCGGCAATCTCATCGATCGACTCAGGCTCGGCTACGTCGTCGACTTCGTCGACGCAGGGCTCGGCAACATCCGCTTCTACACGTTCAACGTCGCCGATTCCGCGATCAGCTTCGCGATCCTCTTCCTGATCCTCGCCGCCCTCCGCCCGTCGCTCGTCGAGAAGCGGCAGGCGCCGGTTCTGCCGGACGGCGATGCCTGACGTCGTCATGCGCGCGCCTGCCGGACTGGCCGCGAGCGCGCCCGGGACCCGGGACCTGAGGGTTCCCGACGATGCCGGGCCGCAGCGGGTGGACCGATTCCTCGCCGACGTCACGGGGCTGTCGCGGAGCCACGTCCAGAAGCTGATCTCAGCCGGTCACCTGACGTCGGACGGCGTGGGCCTCAAAGCGAACTCGGTCATCGGGCCAGGGACGCCGCTCCGACTCGTCGTACCGGAGGCGGCACCACTCGACCTAGCGCCGGCGCCCGACATCGAGGTCAGGGTCGTCCATGAGGATGCCGACCTCCTCATCGTCGACAAGCCGGCAGGCCTCGTGGTCCATCCCTCGCCCGGTCACGTTGGCGACACGCTCGTCAACGCGCTGCTGGCCCGCGGCGGCGCTTCGGCGTTCGGCGGGATCGCCGGCGTGATGCGGCCGGGCATCGTCCATCGCCTCGACCGTGACACAAGCGGCCTGCTGATGGTCGCCAAGAATGACGCTTCACAGCACTCACTGATGGCCCAACTGAAGGCGCGTCGCGTGAAGAAGACGTATCTCGCCCTCGTCCATGGCGAGGTGGCGGCCGCCGTCGGGAGGATCGAGGCACCGATCGGACGGGACCCGAAGCACCGGACCCGGATGGCGGTCGTCTCGGACGGCCGTGCGTCGACGACCGGGTACCGGGTTCGCGAGCGATTCCCCGGCTGGACGCTCCTGGAGCTCGACCTCGTCACCGGCCGGACCCATCAGATTCGCGTCCACCTCGACGCGATCGGCCACCCCGTAGCGGGCGATCCCGTCTATGGCACGGGGACGTCGCGGCGCGGGCCTGATGTGGCCGGGGGCCTGGGACGGCTCTTCCTCCATGCCTGGCGGCTGGAGCTGACGTCGCCGTCGACCGGCGACCTGATCCGGGCCGAAGCCCCGTTGCCACCGGAGCTCGAGCGCGTCGCGGAGGGTCTCCGCGAGATGGCCGCGATGCCCAGATGAGCGACGAGATGCTCGAGCCGCCCGTCAACATCGCGGAAGACCCCGGCCGTCCGGACTTCGTCGTCAAGGGCGCGCCGGGGGCGATGCTCATCATCATCTCGGGGCCGTCCGGCGTTGGGAAGGACACCATCATCGACGCCCTGCGTCGCCGCGACGCCGAGGTCGGGCGCCAGCGTGATCGGCACTACGTCGTGACCTGCACGACCCGGGCCCCGCGGAACGGCGAGCTCGACGGCGACGACTACCACTTCCTGAGCCGGGCGGAGTTCCTGCGGATCCGGGCCGAGCGCGGGTTCCTCGAGGCGAACGAGGTCCACGGCAACTGGTACGGCTCACCCCGCGACCAGGTCCGCAACGCGCTCGTTGCTGGCCGCGACGTGATCCTCAAGATCGACGTCCAGGGCGCCCAGGTCGTGAAGGAGCAGGTCTCAGAAGCGCTCCTGATCTTCGTGGTCCCCCCGTCCCTCGAGGAGCTCTTCGAACGGCTCCGGACCCGCGCGACGGAGACCGCCGAGGAGCTCGAGGTGCGCCAGCGAGACGCCGCGATCGAGCTCGCCCGCCAGAACGACTATGACCACGTCGTGCCGAACGAGACCGGCCAGGTCGAGCTGACGGCAGAGCGAATCGACGCGTTCATCGCGGACGAGCACCGGCGGCACCCGGATCGGCGCGTCCGGGTCTGACATTTTGGCCCCGCCAGCCGAGCGCGTCGTCGAGGTCGCGATCGACGCGGCCGGGGGCGGCGGTGCCAGGACCTACATATACGAGGTCCCGGCGCGCCTCGCCGACCTCGTCCCGGGCGAGGCCGTACTCGTCGAGTTCGGTCGGCGCCAGGCCCTCGCGGTCGTCCTCGCCGAGACGAGCCGGCCCGAGGGGATCGCGCTCAAGCCGATTGCGGCCCGGGTCCGGACCGACGGCCCGCTCCTGCCAGCCCTCTCGCTCGCATTCGCCCGCTGGATCGCCGACCACTACCTCGCCCCGCCGGCGCTCGTCGTCCGGGCGATGTTGCCGCCGGGCCTGCTCGAACGGCTGGATCTGGTCGCCGAGCGCCTGCCCAGGGAACCGCCCGAGGGCCTCGCGGCCGCCGATCGTGACCTCCTCGAGCAGCTCGACCGCGGCCCGCGAGCCGTCCGCGACCTCGTTGCCCCGGAGGGCAGGGCAGGCCTGATCCGGCGCCTCCGGGCCCTCGAATCGAACGGGTTGCTATCGCTCGATTGGACCCTGTCGGTGGCGGGCGCCGGGCCGCGTTACGAGCGCTGGCTCAGGCTGACGGAGGAGGGGAGAGCGGCCGCGACGGCCCAGGCCGCGATGCATGCCGGCGGCGAGCGGCCGCCGGGACGTCCGCTCGGCGCGCGACAGGCGGCCGCACTGCTCGAGATGGCGGCGGATCCCGAGGTGGAGATCACCGGGATCCGGGGCGCCGGTCCGTCTGAGCGTCACGGCCACGGAGCGATCGCCGGGCTGGCGCGGCGCGGGCTGATCGACGTCGACGTCCGCGAGCGGCCGCGTCTCCCGCTCGCCAGTCGGCCGGTTGGACTTCGCGGCGGTCGGCCGCCGGGGGCGCCGCTGACAGAGGCCCAGTCGGCGGCGGTGGCGGCGGCGAACGAGGCGATCGCTGCCCGTGATGCGACTCCGCTGCTGCTCGACGGCGTGACCGGCGGTGGCAAGACCGCGATCTACGTCGAGGCCATCGCGTCGTCGCTCGAGCTCGGCCGGCCGGCCCTCGCCCTCGTCCCGGAGATCGCCCTGGCGATGCCGCTGGTGGACCGGCTGCGGGCCGATCTCGAGGCCCGCGTGGCGGTGCTCCATTCGGGACTCGGCGAGGGCGAGCGCGCGGACGAATGGCGGCGGATCAGGGCCGGCGACGTGGACATCGTCGTCGGGACGCGCCTTGCCGTCCTCGCCCCGCTCGCCGATGTCGGCGTCGTTATCGTCGACGAGGAGCACGAGGGGACGTACAAGAGCGATCGGACGCCGCGTCTTCAGGCGCGCGACGCGGCTCTACGCCTGGCCGAGCTGGCCGGGGCCGCGGCCATCCTCGGCAGCGCGACACCCGCGGTCGACAGCGTGGGGCGGGCCAGGGCCGGGACCTATCGGCACATCGTTCTTCCGGCTCGACCGACAGGCGACCGGCCGCTGGTTGAGGTCGTCGACCTCCGGGCGGAGCTGCGCGGAGGCAATCGCGGCCTGCTCTCCGGACGGCTCGTCGACGAGCTCGGGTCTCTCGATCTCGTCGCCGGCGACCAGGCGATCCTCGTGATCAACCGGCGCGGCACGGCGTCGGTCGTCCTCTGCCGTGATTGCGGCTACGTCCAGACGTGTCCCGATTGCGAGCGGCCGCTCGTCTACCACCAGGCAGGCACGACCCTTCGCTGCCACCACTGCGGGCGGGCGACGCCGGTGGCCAACCGTTGCCCGGTCTGCGGCTCGGCGCGAATCCGATACCTCGGCGGGGGCACGGAGCGTGTGGAGCGGGAAGTGCAGGAGCGCTTTCCCGCGTTCCGGGTGGGTCGCCTCGACCGCGACATCGTCGAGCGGCGCGGGGCGGCCGAGCGCGTCCTCGACGCCTTCGAGCATCACGGGATCGACGTGCTCGTCGGGACGAGCCTCGTCGCGAAGGGAATCGACGTCCCGAACGTCACGCTCGTCGGCGTCGTGTCGGCCGACGTGGCGCTCAATCTTCCCGACGAGCGGGCCGCGGAACGGACGTATCAGCTGCTCGCCCAGGCAGCCGGGCGGGCTGGCCGCGGCGACCGGGCGGGCCGGGCGATCATCCAGTCGTACCAGCCCGACCATCCGGCGATTCGGGCCGTCGCCGAGGACGACGCCGACGCCTTCTACGATGCCGAGCTCGAGCTCCGTCGCCGGTTCGGATCGCCGCCGTTTGGCCGACTCGTCAAGCTGACCGTCGGGCTCGCGGATCGAACGGCGGCGGAGACCGAGGCGACCGCGATGGCCACGCGGTTGCGGGAACGGGCGGTCGATCGCGGCGCTCGCGTGACGGTGATCGGGCCGGCGCCCGCGTACATCGCCCGCCGCGCCGAGCGCTGGCGTTGGAACGTCGTCCTCCGCGGCGACGATCCGGTCGGCCTGCTCGACGGCGGCCTG
>JBBSCI010000074.1:0-14283 GCA_038250445.1 Candidatus Limnocylindrales bacterium
ACCGGTGTGATCGGCAGCGCGGCTCCGAGCGGCAGTTCGGACGTCACCGGTCGATCAGTCGTTACCACGGGCTTTCAGTTCGTCCCGGCCGAGCTCACGGTCAAGGTGGGTGACCAGGTCGAATACCGCAACCAGGACAAGGCCGCGCACACCGTCACCCACGGCCGTGACGGCAAGCCCGGTGCCGATGCCGCCTTCGACGACGAGCTCCCGCGTGATTCCGCGATCATGATCACCTTCGCGAGGGCCGGCACGTTTGCCGTCACCTGCACCATCCATCCCACGATGCATCAGATCGTCACGGTCGCGCCCTGAGGCCCGATTGGCTCTGGGTCGTTGGGCGCCAGACGGCCCCAGGAAAGCGCGGATTGAGCGGCGGCCGATTCCTTGGCTGGCTTACAAACGGAACGCGTGCGGGATGTTTCGAGGGCCATACACCAGGGAGCCACTCACCGCTTCGATCACCGTCTCACCGTGCTTGACTCGAACCTCGCCCGCGAGGACCACGAAGAACTCGTCCTCCTTGCGGTGGATGTGGAGAGGCGAGGCGAATCCCTTGGGCGCCCGCGGCTCCATCACCGCGAAGCGCCCCTCGGTCTGGTCCCCGGTCGCCTTGAGAAGCTGCAGTCCACCGTTGAACCACAACGCCTCGCCCTCGTCAGGCTCCAGTCCATAAACCGCCGGTTGTCTGCGGTAGCGACATCTCTGCTCCCTCCGAGAGCTGACCCTCCACGTCAGAGTGACCATGCCGGACGTTCGTGACGCAGTCGTGACAGCTAGCGAAGGATCGATCGCGTCACGAGCATTGTCGGTTTTTGGGGAGTGTCAGGCGAACACTCCGTCGAGAGTCTGCAGCAGAGGATGCCCTTCTCGGGGTTTGGCGGAGTGGCGCGCGGTATGTCGAGGCACGCATCCTCGGCGGCGCCAGGCTCCCGGGTCAATTGCAGGGCAACCGAGTAGGCGATCACCCGATTCCGAGCGTACAGAAACCCGAAAGAACCGAGACGCCCAGCCAAGATGTCGGCGAGGGGCTCGAGATCGACGGCGTCGGCCTCGGTCATACAGCGCGCCCCAGGCCAGTCCGATCCCTGCCGGCCAGAGGCAGTCTAGAGAGTGAGGCATCGGCACGAGATCGGTCAGAGCGGCGGGGTCTCAGACGCCGCTCGACGGAATCAAGTCCTTGGACGCCGTTGTAACGCTCACCTTAGGCTCAGCGTGGCAGCACAGCGCTCGATTGCGGATACGTGCGGCCTTGCCGTCGCGCACGCCACGCCAGCCAGCAGGGCTCTCGCAGAGAGGCCAACAAGAGCGCACGCACGATCGCCAGCGCCAACCGCGCAGCACGTGACTCGGCGGGTTGTCCGGTCATCGCGTGCTTCGGTTTTGGCGAGGGCGCCCGCCTCGGTCACGGTGAGGGTGAGAGGACGACGGGAAGAAGCACCGCGACGAGCACCAGGACCGCCCACAGAGCGGGTCCAGCGGAGGCCGCTTCGATGCGGCGTCCGGCCATCCGCGCGGCCTCCGCGTCGCTTCGCGTGATCCACCACGGGCTGTAGCGCGCTTCCAATGCGTGAAACGTCAGCCCAAGCCCGGCACCGTACGCCAGGTGCCCGATCAGGCTGGGAAACGCGGCGGAGGTCGCTGCGACGGTCCAGGCGGGGGTGGTTCCGAGGATCACCGGCGCGAGGGTGAGCGGCCCAAGGATCCACCACAGGAAGCCATACGACACACCCCAGCCGATGGCCGCCGACTGGTCGAACGCCTGGCGCCGGAAGAGGACCCCATAGGAGACACCGATAATCTCCGCGATGACGAAGTGAACGACAAGACCGACGAACTCCGAGTCGGATCCGACGAGGTCGGCGACCTTCGGCAGATAGCCGATCCGGACCATGACGAGAGTGAACAGCAAACCTCCGACGAGGCCGGCCGCAGCGCCCCGGCCGACGGCGCGTAGACCCCATGAGCCGGCGTCGGGCGACCGATTCCCGACGTCGTCCGAGAAGAAGAGCCGCGCCAGCCGGCCCAGCCAGTGGTAGATCAGCGCCGTCGTGGCTCCGAAGAGGATCGTGCCAGGCAGAGCCGGAAAGGTGGTGCGCGCGTCCATGATCGACCAGGTGAGGCCCTCGCCACGCAAGAGGGGCAGGAGCGTCAGGCCACCGACGACCCAAAGGATGAACCCGAAGCCTGCCCCGCGAACAGCGGCCGCGCCGGCGGTCGATGTCGATCTCGGATGAAGGACGGCGTACAAGGTCGCCCCCAGGAGCGCCACGGCGAGCGGTCCGAGGCCTGCGGCGTCCCCGGCGCCCCACGGCGAAAGCATTCGCTCGGAGCCGGCGGGCAGCAGCCCAATGGTGCCGAAGCCGAGGAGCCCCGCGACGAGGCCGCGGAGGACGACGCCCCGGAGTCGGACGGTCGGCGGCGGAGGACCCGCCGCGGAACTCGACTCCGGTGGCGCCGAGCGGGCTTTGATCGCGACGAGGGCGAAGCCCGTCGTTGCTCCCCAGATCAGGTGTCCGAGCAGGCTCGGGTATGCCGCCTGGGCAGCGGTCACATCCCACGTTGGCAGCCGACCGAGGATCAGGGGCTGCAAGGTGAGAGGTCCAAGGAACCAGAGGAATGCCCCGTAGGCCACGCCCCAGAACACGACGTCGCCGGCCATCCACCGACCTCGCAGGAGGATGGTGAGGCCGGACCCCCCGATCGCGGCGATCGCCAGGTGGACGACGAAACCGATCACCGGCGAGTCGGTCCTCACAAGCGAGGCCACCGTCGGCAACATGCCGAGCTTGACCATCGCCGCCCCGAACGCGATGCCGCCGATCATCCCGGCGAGAGAGCCGGGCACGAGGATCTGCCTGACCTGGCGGCGGACCTCAGGCCACGGGGTCATGCGCTGCCTCCGCGGTTGCGACCCGCGAATTGGCCGCCCCGGCGATCACGATATCGCGAGGAGAGACGAGATCGAGAAGCCAGTCGATGAGGACCCGGACCTTCTTCTCGAAACCCGGTAGCTTCGAAAGGTAGATGCCGCGCCACAGGAACCAGGCGAGCAGGCCCGAAAAGCGCAGCCCGCGGATTTCCGCGGCCGCCGTGTTGTGGCCCAGGACGACAAGCATTCCCAACGCCCGGAACCGAAATGGCCGCTGCGGGCGACTGTCCATTGCAGCGACGAGGTTGTCGGCCGCCTGACGGCCCTGCCGGAGGGCATGCTGCGCGGTGGGCGGGCACGGCTGCCCGTCGCGATCCGGGTCCGGAATGCGCGCGCAGTCGCCGACGGCCCAGATGTCGTGGAAACCCTCGACCTGCAGGTTCTGGTCCGTCGCGAGGACCCGGCCACCGCCCTCCGTCACGAGCGAATGGACGAGCGGCGCGGGCTCGTTGCCGGCAGTCCAGACGAACGTCCCCGTTGAGATGAATGTGCCGTCGCTCAGGGAAACCCCGTAGCGGCTTGCCCCGGCCACGCGCACGCCGAGCGCGAACTCGATTCCCCGGCGGCTCAGCAGCTCGAGGGCATAAGCGCCAAGCCGGTCGCTCAGCTCGGGCAGGATCCTGTCTCTCGAGTGGACGAGAATGAAACGGAGGTCGTCGCGCTCGATCCCAGGATGGTAGACGAGCACATCGTGGACAAGGTCGTGCAGCTCCGCGACCAGTTCCACGCCGGCAAATCCGCCGCCGGCCACGGCGAACGTGAGCAGTCGACGGCGGACGTCGGGTGCTGGCTCGTTCTCGGCCCGATCCAGGAGCCCGATCACGTGGTCGCGAAGATCCGTCGCGTCGGCCAGGGTCTTGAGCGTGAACGTCCGCCCCGCGACGTCGGGTAGGCCGCGGAAGGCAGGGACCGCGCCGACGGCGACGACGAGCTGGTCATAGGGGATGGCTTCTGGCGCCGCCTCGAGGGACGAGCGGATCCGAACTGATCGGCCCCCGTGATCGACCGTCTCGCCGGTCGCCCGCCGGATCGTCGTTCGCCGGCAGGTCGCCCGGAGCGGCGCCGCGACGTGCCTCGGCACGAGCGAGCCAGAGGCGACTCCGGCCAGCATGGGCGTGAACAGCAGGAAGTTGCTCTCGCTGATCAGGGTGACGGCGACTTCCGGCCTGTGGCTCAGCAGCTGCTCGAGCCGCTGGGCGGTCGCGACACCGCCGAAGCCGCCGCCCACGATCACGATCCGATGGCGGATCGGAACGCCTGTCGCCGCGACGGACCGGGTCAACGCCCGGTCTCCGATGATGCGACTGCCTGCGGCATGGAACACCAGGCCCGCCACGCCCCAGGTGAGGACACTGGCGATCAGCAGCGGGAACATCGTCGATGCTTCGGCGACTGACCATCCCGGGCCGGTCGCGGTGATTAGCGGGATGGCGGTCAGCCAGACACCTGCCCACCACAGGAGACCGAACAGGAGCCCGCCGCCGACGGTGGCGGCGAGGCGCCCCGGCTGAAAGCGATACACCGAGCCATAGAGAGCGCCGCCACACGCGTTCAGCAGGAGAAAGACCAGCCACCCGACGATCGGCGGATCGACGCGCAGCGGCTGGGTCCAATCGAGGCGGCCCTGGCCGGCAAGGACGACGGCCACCAGGAGACCGCCCACCAGGCCTGCGCCAGCCCCGAGGCCCGCGTCCGTCCTGCGCGATTCGTCCATCGACTCCTCCGCTGCGGGATCCGAGATCACCCGTTTCAGCCTTCGGAGCTGTCGACCCTGCCCAGCGGCATCGAGCGACTCTCCTCGGGCGGCCGCTTTGAACGGTACGGAGGCCGCATGACGCGCGTGCGACGAATCGACCCTGTCGCCATCGAACTCCAGGGGCCCAGGGCTGGGGGTCGGATGGGTCGACGGCTACTCGACGAATGAAGCCACCTCCTCGAGCGACTTCCGTCTGAGATCGGGCACCACGCAGTCGTCGGCCGTGTAGCCGACTGGCAGGAGCACGAACGGTCGCTCGTGCGTCGGCCGTTGCAGGATGGTGCTCAGAAACCCCATTGGCGATGGAGTGTGGGTCAGCGTCACCAGCCCCATCTCGTGAATCGCCGCGACAAACAGCCCGCATGCAATCCCGACGCTCTCACGAGCGTAGTAATGCTTCCGGTTCGAGCCATCCGGGAATTGACCATGGACTTGTTCGAAGAGCACCACGATCCACGGAGCGGTCTCGAGAAATGGCTTGCGCCAGTCCGTGCCGAGGGGCGCCAGGGCCGTCAGCCACTCGGCCGGCATGCGGCCGCCTTCGTAGCTCTGGCGCTCTTCCTCCTCCGCTGCGATCCGGATGTCACGCTTTACGTCGGGATCGCCAACTGCGACGAACGTCCAGGGCTGTTGATGGGCGCCCGATGGAGCGCTAGATCCAGTCATGATCGCGAGCTCGATCAACTCCCGTGGGACCGGGTCCCCCGAGAACATTCGAACGCTGCGTCTGCCCTCCATCTCGCTCTGGAAGCGGCGGCCACGCTCGAGCATGAGGGCCGCCGAATCGCGCGGCGGCCGGTACGGGATCATTCGTGGCTCGGGGTGTCCCGATCCTGATCTTGCCATTCGCCTTGTCCTCCGGCATCGCCGCGGTACCAGTCCCACGTCATAGAACCGTCATCGTCAGGCCATAGGGTGCAAGTGTGGTGCCAACGACGGCAGCTGATGGGTTCGTCAGATTGCTGACACCGATGACCGAGGATGATCCGCCGATCCGCGAGCGGATGCACCTCGACTACAACCACGGCTGGATGGCGCCGGACGTTTCGGGTGACGTTGGCCTCCTCGAAGCTGTGCGGCTGATTGCAGATGCGTCGATCGCCGACCAGCTGGCCGCCATGCCCGGCGGCTGCTGACGTGCGGGCCCGACCCGGCCTCGCGGCGCTGCTCGTCATGCTCATCCTCACAGCCTGCACCGGGGCGGCCGAGCCTGGAACTCCCAACCCGGGCGATGCCGACCGTTCGCCCGCAAATCCGACCACCAAAAGGCCGAGCGAGGCACCGGCGACCTCGGCCGCGCCGCCGTCGGGCTCGGGGCCGCCCGCGGCGGTCGTCGACCGGCCGTGGGCGACCGCGTCGTTGACCGACGTCGCCACCGGTGAACCGTTCCGGATCACCGACATCGTCGCGTCCGGCAAGGTCGTCTTCCTCGAAACGATGGCGATCTGGTGCTCGAATTGCCGTGCTCAGCAGATCGAGGCAACGGTCGCGTTCGACGATCTTGACTTGGAGCGGGTCGAATGGCTTGCCATCGACGTCGAGTCGTCCGAGACCGCGGAGGCGCTGGCGGGCTACCGCGAGCAGAACGGGTTTCCGTTCACCTACGCGATCGCCGACGTGGCGTTCGCCCGGGCGCTCGTGGCCGACTTCGGGGAGATCGTGCTCAGCCCACCGTCGGTCAACATCATCGTGATCGGCACCGATGGCCGCATCACTGCCCTGCGCGGCCACCAGAGCGCCGAGGAGCTGCGCCGTCTCGCGGCGGAGCATGGGGCAACATAGGCTCCAGCGCCCGAACCTGACCCGGCCGTGAACATCGGCGCGCTCTTCGATGGGCTCGGGCCCTTCGGCGCCGGCGTCCTGAGCGCCGCAAGCCCATGCCTGCTGCCGCTGTACCCGGCCTTCATCGCCTATCTCGGCTCCAACGCCAAGACGCTCGAGGGTCGGCGGGCCACGGGACTGCTCGGGCTGCTCGTGCTGGCCGGGGTGCTCACGATGATGACCGCGGTCGGGGTGATGCTGGCGATCATCGCCGTGCCCACCAGTCGGCTTCTCGCCTACGCCACACCGGTCATCGACGGCCTGCTGATCGTGCTCGGGGTGCTCCTTCTTGCCGGACGGAACCCGTTCGAGCGGCTGCCCGGCATGCGCGTGCCGGTCGTGGCCAACCCATTCCGGCAAGCGTACGTCTATGGCCTGATGCTTGGCCCGATCGCGTTACCCTGCGCCGGGCCGTTCCTCGTCAGTCTCCTGGGCATCTCCCTCGGCGTCCCGGACGCGGTCGGCAAGGTCGGTACGTTCCTCTTGTTCGGCCTCGGGTTTGGCCTGCCGCTCGTCGTGCTGTCGTTGCTGACCGGCGTGCGCAGCCGCGAGGTCGTCCGCTGGATCATCGCCCACCACCGGGCGGTCGAGGTTCTGGCGGGCCTCCTGCTGATCGCCGTCGCGGTCCTGGACGTGGCCGACAAGTGGGAGAGCATCCGCGTCGTGTTCGGGTTCTGATCTGCACGCCGTCGTCAGCCTCGGGTCGATGCGCCCGCCTCGTGAGGTGACAAGAGTCGCAGCCGATCGATCGAATGGGGTAGGGATGGGTTCGACGTCCGCCGGCCGTCCTCGGCGTCGAGCCCGAGAATCGTCCTGATCGCGAGGAGCGGCGCCGCCGCAGCCCACGCCTGTGGACGGGACGCGGTTGGGTACTCGACAGCCACCGTCGTGGCGTCGCGGTCGTAGCCTGCGAATACCTCCGGCAGCCGGTATTCGAATGCCTCGGCGGCTTCGAACAGCGCCCAGGCCACGCGGTTCGCGTCATCCCGAAAGCCATATCGGCGAAGCCCCTCGGCGACGATCGCCGTGTCGTGCGGCCAGACCGTTCCGTTGTGATATTCGATCGGGTTGTAACCGGCATCACGGCTCGACATCGTCCGGATGCCCCAGCCGCTGAACATGTCCGCCGCCATCAGCCGGTCCCGCACGGCGGCGGCATGGCTGGTGGAGACGATGCCACTCCACAGCAGGTGGCCGACGTTCGATGTCAGAGCGTCAACGCGGACCTTGTCGCGATCGAGAGCAAGCGCGTAGTGACCGCGTTCCTCGAGCCAGAAGTCGCGATCGAAGCGCTCCTTGAGGCTGGCCGCGTCGAGCTCGAGCCGATTGGCGAGCTCCCCGTCCTGCCAGCAGACGCGGGCCAGACGCGCCGCCCGGATTCGGGCGTCGTACGCGTAGCCTTGGATCTCGGCCATCGCGATCGGCGCCTCGGCGAGCCGACCGTCCCCGAACAGGACTGCGTTCCAAGAGTCCTTCCAGCCCTGGTTCCTGAGCCCCTTCGCGGAACGCGTCGCGTACTCGAGGTAACCGTCGCCGTCGGGGTCACCGGGACCCTCGAGCCAGCCGATCGCCGCACGAGCGTTTGGCTCAAGGCGGCGGACGAACTCGTCATCGCCGGTCCAGCGATGGTACTCGTCCAGCAGCACCAGGAAGAGCGGCGTCGCATCGTGGCTGCCGTAGTAGGCCGAGTGAGGGACCTCGCCGGCAGTGGCCAGCCAACCTCGCCGGGCCTCGTGAAGGATCTTGCCCGGGTCGGCGTCGCGGAAGTCGTCCCGTTCGGTGGCCTGCAGTCCGGCGAGCGCTTCAAGCGTCGTCTGGGCGAGGTGCGGCTGGAAGGGGAGTGTCATGTAGGCCGTGATCAGGCTGTCCCGGCCGAACAGGGCCATGAACCAGGGCAGACCCGCCGCCGGGAGCGACCAGGTGAGATCGGCCGACGGGCGAAAGCGCAGAGCCGCCAGATCGACGAGGCTGCGCCGATACGTGTGCTGGACGAGATCCGAGTCGGTCTCGAGGGTCGGCGCGTCGGCAAGCCAGCCCTTGAGCGTGCGCGGCATCTGGGGCTCGAGCTTGCCGAATCCGCCGTGGCCTTCGCGCGGTCCGTGCTCAATGCCGTCGACGATGCACGAGATATCGAAGCACACCTCCCATTCACCGCGCGGTGCCAGCTTGAACTCGAATCGGATCGCGCCGTCACTGAATTGACCGAGGGCGCTCCAGGTCAGGCGGGTGCCTCGTCGCGCGCCATAGCGCTCGTGCCAGAGCGTCAGCGTCCCGTCGTCGGCCTCGACGCTGGTCGAGTCGACGGAAATGCGGTCTGGAGCCTTGAGTTCGAAGATGTCGGCGAAATCGCTGTCAACGTCGACCCGGAGCGTGACCTTCTGCGCCTCTTCGCTGTGATTGCGGACCCACAGGTCCTCATGGACCCCGCCACCGACGATCCGATCCCGCTGAATCGAGACGGGTGGATTGTGGCCAAGCCGCGCCGTCGGCAGCGTTCCAAAGACACGGGCGGAGTAGTAGTCGACGACACGGCTGGTGAGGACTCGCATCGGTGCCCCGTCGACCGACAGCGCCCAGCTCGACAAGTGGCGGACATCCTGAAAGAAGAAACCGGCCGGGCCTCCGTCCCGAATGTCGCCCGCCCCGTCGGAGACGAAGAAGGTACTGCCGTCGAGGACCACGAGTTCGCTGGCCATGGCTAATCATGTGCGCCGACGCGTTTCAATTCGATGACCGACCCAACGACAGCGCCGCTGACGGATGCCGGCTCGCGACGCGGGATCGGCGCGCGGGGCATCCGTGCACGGCTCGTGGGTTGATGAAGCTCTCTCCGCGGCCGTGAGTCTGGACATCCTGGACACCGCGTCGGTTATCGATGCCTCCGCGTTCCACACCCCCGACCAGCCGAATAGGGGCGATGCCGTCCGGTTCACTGCCACGAACAGGCTGACGCGGCGGCGACCATGCCGAGCGCCGCGTGGCCGAGATCTTCTGGAGGCTTAACGCCAGCGTCTGACGGACGCCCGGACCGTCGCCTGGCGTCCATGCTTCATCTCGGCTGATCGTCTCCCTCGGCTATCTGCGCGAGGTGCTCGGCGTCGCGGATGACGACACTGTGCTTCGACGATTCCAGCAGCCCGAGCCGACGGAAATCGCCCAGCGTGTGGGCGAGCGTCTCCCGCGTGGTGCCGATCATCTCGGCCAGTTCCTGCTGGGTCAGCCTCGCCTCGATGAGGGTTCCACGCTCCGTCTTCACCCCGAACCGCTGACCGAGGTCCAGCAGCTTGCGTGCCAGACGTTGGTCGACGCGTTGGAAGGCCATCGCCTCGAGCTCGCGCTCCGCCGACTGGAGCCGTCGAGACAGGTGCTTAATGATATTCACGCCAACGACCGGGTAACGCTCGCTCAACCGATTGAGCTCATCCGGTGAGATGGCCCAGATGACACCCTCATCGATTGCCTCCGCACACGCTTCGGGAAGCCGGTCCTGACCGAGCACGCTCATGTCGCCGAGGATCGTGCCCTTCTCGTAGATATCGAGCGTCAGCTGTTTACCGTCCACGGCGACAGGCATTGCTCTGACCCTGAGCACGCTCATCTATCACGGTGGACTCGCCTATCTGTTCGCCCGAGCCCAATTCGGCGACGTGCTGCCGCTTCCCCGTGGGAGAAGCTCCTGATCATTGCCAGGCATCCAGACGCCTATCGAGGGGATGTCGGATCGTCCTTGCCGGATGGATCGTGGGGGCCGTGGCATCAGTGATGTTTGCCGCCCTTCTTCGGGACGCCGGAGATCCGATCATCTCCACGGTGGCCGCAGCGCTGTTTTTTTATCGCGATCGCCTCGGCCGTCGTGTTCTGGGTGTTGCATGTGGTGCCAACCCTGTCGGACTCGGAGGAAATGGCCCGAACCTCGAAGATGCCGGCGTACTACGAGATCCTCCAGGAGTCGGCAGAATCCTCATTGGGCGTCTATCAACTTCTCGGGTTGCTGGCAACGGCCGGATTCGGATGGGCCCTACTCCAGACGAGCCTGTTGCCGAGTTGGGTCGGATGGGCGACCCTCGGATGGGGGGTGGTTTGGGCTGGAGTGTTCCTGAAGACCACCAACGGATTTCCGTTGTTGCCCATGGTGATGCAGCTCGTGATCGGTATCGCCCTGCTACTCAACTGAGAATGAATCGGCGCCTCGCTCGAAGAGGCCGGCGGCACTGTCGAATCGGCGCTCCCTCGACTTGAGCACCTCCCTGATATCAAGTGCCCACGCTTCGTGTTCAGACGAACCTGATGAGCATATGACTCATCCTGAGAATGGCACCTGACGCCTCATCGTCGACGGTGATCGACGGAGCACTTCCGACGTCGTTGCAGCGCCAATCGTGCGTGGAGGCACCGCGGGCCACGAGAGTCAGGTGCCCTGACCACGTCACAAGGAACGCCTGCAGGGGTATCAGCCGCCCAGCCGACCTCCTAACAGAACGTGGATCATCGGGCCCGACGTGATGCTTGGGATGGCGCGATGGGCCCGCCTGTCAGATCCGACGAAAGACCTCCGCCAGGTCCGGCCAGCCGACGACAACTGGTTCCGGAGCACCGACAGGTGGCAGAGTCGGGCCGGCGCCGTGCCGCAGCCAGGCGACCCGCAGCCCGAAAGCGCTCGCACCGGCGGCGTCCCAACCGTTGGCGGTCACGAATCCGATCCGGTCCGGGCCAGTCCCGACGGCCTCGACAGCGAGCCGGTAGACGGCCGGGTCCGGCTTGTAACGCCGCACGGCATCGACCGAAAGGACGTCGTCGAACGCCGACCGGAGACCCGTCCGATCGAGACCACTGGCAAGCATGCCTCGCGAGGCGTTCGAGAGGACGCCGAGCCTTAGCCCGTGCCGGCGGAGGTCGGCGAGTGCGGCGACGGCCTCCGGCCGCGCCGGAAGGTCGGGGAAGGCGCCCGCGAGCCGGCCTCGCGCGGCATCCGCGACCTCGATCCCAACCTCGCCAAGCGCGATCGCGAGCGCATCAGCAGTGACGGTCTCGAAATCCGCCCACGAATCCATGATGGTCCGGAGCCAGGCCAGCTCGAGTTGCCTGGCGCGCCATCTCTCGGCGACCTCCGGCCCGTGCCCTGGCGCCGCTGCTTCGCAGGCGACCGCGAGCGACCCGATATCGGCCACGGTCCCGTACCAGTCGAAGAAGACGGCCGCGACCCGACGCGGGTCCATCTCAGGTCATCGCTTCCTTCATCTCGGCGAGGGCGCTCCGCGCCTCCTCAACGGAGCCTTCGTCCTCGATCGTCGTGATGTCGCCGGGATCGACGCCGTTCACGACGGCCTTGAGGACCCGCCGCATGATCTTGCCGCTGCGTGTCTTGGGCAGCATGTCCACGAAGGTCAGCTCCCCGATGACGGCGATCGGCCCTAGCTCGTCGCGGACCGTGGCGAGCAGCTCGCGGCGGAGCTCCTCGGACGACTCGCGTCCCTGCTTGAGGACGATGAACGCGGCGATGACCTCGCCGCGGAGATCGTCAGGACGACCGGTCACCCCGGCCTCGGCAACCGCGGGATGGCGGAGGAAGGCTGTCTCGACCTCGATCGTCCCGAGGCGATGAGCGGCGATCTTGATGATCTCGTCGGCTCGCCCAGCAAAGAAGACGAAGCCGTCATCGTCGACGTGAGCGGCGTCACCGACGTAGTAGGTGCCGGGGATCCTGCTCCAGTAGTCGGCGCCGTAGCGGCCCGGCTCGCCCCACAGCGTGGCGATGAGCCCCGGGAACGGCCGGCGCAGGACCATGATCCCCTTCTCACCCGGTTCAACCTCGGTCCCATCCGGCGCGACGACTGCCGCCTCGATGCCCGGCAGCGGCAGCCCCGCCGAGCCCGGCTTGATCGGCAGCAGGCCGAGGCCATATGGGTTGCCGAAGATCGGCCCGCCCGTCTCGGTCTGCCACATATGATCGATCACCGGGACCCGGTCGCCGAAGACCTCCTGCTGCAGCCAGGCCCAGGCGGGGGCGTTGAGGACCTCGCCCGCGCAGAAGATCCGCTCGACGCTCGAGAGGTCGTGGGCCTGAGCGGGCTCGTTGCCGTAGCGCATCAGGAGCCGGACGCTCGTCGGAGAGGTGAACAGGCCTTGCACCCCCAGTTCCTCGATGAACGCCCAGACGGCGTCCTGCCCGGGGTGATCGAGTGCGCCCTCGTAAGCGATCGTCGTGCAGCCGGCCATGAGCGGCGCATAAACGATGTAACTGTGGCCGACGATCCAGCCGATGTCCGACATCGACCACCAAGTCTCGCCCTGCCGAAGCCCCATGACCCAACGGCCCATTGCTGCGATGTGCACCTGGTAGCCGCCGTGGGTGTGGACCGCCAGCTTGGGCGTGGCCGTCGTGCCCGACGTCGCCAGGATGAAGGCCTGTTCGTTCGCCTCCATCTCGAGATGCGTGGCGTCATAGCCCTCGCCGCCGGAGAGGAATTCATCCCAATCGAGCTCGCGCGGCCCGACCAGGGACGCCGGGGCGTCCGCCCGGCGCAGCACGACGACGTGCTCGACCGCGCCCGGATCATCGGCCAGGGCCGCGTCGACGATTGCCATGAGCGGCACCTCGGTGCCCTTGCGGTAGGTGATGTCGGCGGCCACGACGAGCCGCGATCCCGATGCCCGAATCCGATCGCCGAGCGCGCCATGGCCGAAGCCGGCGAAGACGACCGAGTGGATCGCTCCGATTCGGACGGTCGCGAGCATCGTCGCGACCGCCTCGGCGCAGGTCGGCATGTAGATCGTGACCCGGTCCCCGCGCCCGATTCCGAGGGCCCGCATGGCGGCCGCAATCCGCTGGACCTGTGACAGGAGCTGAGCGTAAGTCAGAGTCCGCCGCCCGCCCCGTTCGTCGGCGGCGATGAGCGCCGGCTGGTCGCCACGACCGGCGTCCACATGGCGGTCGAGGGCACTCCAACATAGGTTCGTCCGGCCGCCGGAGAACCAGCGAAACGTCGGCGGCTCGTGCTCGAAGATCCGGTCCGGCGGGTGGAACCACTGTACGTGTTCGTCGGCCACGCGGCGCCAGAAGCCATCCGGATCGCGGATCGCTTCGGCGCACAGGCGCGCGAGTGGATGCTCCTCTGTCATGGCGGACTCCGGCTCGATGAGCGAGGGGAGGCGGGGCCTCCGCTCGCGCTGGTTCGATCGGTCCACGTCGACTATCCGCCGGGCGCGGCCGCGCGAATGTTCGCCGTTTCGCCGCCAACCTCATCCCAGATCTTGATGTGACGCGTCTCGCGGATGAACAGCCCACCGATGATGACCGTCATCACGGCGACGACGATCGGGTAGATCAGACCGGCATACAGATTGCCGGTCGAAGCGAGGAGGGCGGCCGAGATGAGCGGCAGGAAGCCGCCGAACCAGCCGTTCCCGATGTGGTAGGGCAGGGACAACGACGTATACCGAATCTTGGCCGGGAAGTACTCGACGAGGAACGCGGCGATCGGTCCGTAGACCATCGTCACGAACACGACCTGGATCCAGACCAGGGCAATGAGGGGAATGACCTCGGGCTGGGCGACGGTGGGCGTGGTTCCGTCCGCCCCGACGAACTTGCCCAAAGCCCCGCTGAAGGTTCCCTGGGGATGGGCGAACTGGGTCATCAGGTTGTAGATGGGGAAATACGTCACCGCCGCGATCGCGCACCCGCCCAGGATGATCCTCTTTCGCCCGATCCGATCCGACAGGCGCCCGAAGAAGAGGAAGAACGGCGTTCCGAGGACGAGAGCCGCCCCGACGA
>JBBSCI010000075.1:0-14178 GCA_038250445.1 Candidatus Limnocylindrales bacterium
CTCTGGTGGCGGCGAGGCGATCCGTATGCCGCCCCGCCGGCCGTCGATACCGGCGGGGTCTGAACAGAAGCGACCGATGGTCAGACGGCGACCGGCTCGCGGTACTCGCCGAAGACTTCGCGCAGGACGCCGCACTGCTCGCCCAGCGTCGCGTAGGCAGCAGCGCAGCGGATGAAGTGCGGCATGAGATTGTTCTCCGACGAGCCCGGGCGGCCGGCAGCCTCCCGGAGGCCGGCGAGCGCCGTCGCGACCGCCCCTGGGTCCCGTTCTCGCCGGGTCCGCTCGAGACGGGCCATCTGGCGCTCGAACGAACCGGGCGGCACCTGGAGGACCGGGATCGCCGGCACCTCGGATCGGTCGACGTAGGCGTTGACGCCGACGATCCGCCGCTCCCCGGCATCGAACTCGCGCTGGAAGCGATATGCGGCATCGGCGATCTCGTTCTGCGGGTAGCCGCCCTTCACTGCCTCGACCATCCCCCCGCGCCGATCGATCTCGTCGAGGTAGCGCCACACCTCGCGCTCCGTTTCGTTCGTCAGCGCCTCCACGAACCAGCTCCCGCCGAGCGGATCGATCGTGTTGGCGACACCCGACTCCTCGGCGATGATCTGCTGCTGCCGAAGCGCCAGGAGGGCAGCCTCCGCCGTTGGCACCGCGAGCGCCTCGTCGTACGCGTCGGTATGGAGCGACTGCGTCCCGCCCAGGACGGCAGCGAGAGCCTGGAGCGCGACCCTGGTCAGGTTGTTGAGCGGCTGCTGGGACGTCAGCGACACACCGGCGGTCTGGGTGTGGAACCGCATCCAGGTCGAGCGCTCGTTCTCGGCTCGGTAGCGGTCGGTCATCAGCTTGTACCAGACGCGCCGGGCCGCGCGGAACTTGGCGATCTCCTCGAAAAAGTCGCTGTGCGAGTTGAAGAAGAAGCTCAGCCGCGGGGCGAAGTCGTCGACGCGCACGCCGCGGTCCAAGGCCGCCTCGACGTAGGCCATCCCGTCGGCGATCGTGAAGGCGAGCTCCTGGATCGCCGTGGAGCCGGCCTCGCGGATGTGGTAGCCGCTGATCGAGATCGTGTTCCAGCGCGGCATCTCGCGCGTCCCGAACTCGATGGTGTCGGTGACGAGCCGCATCGACGGCTCGGGCGCGAAGAGGAACTCCTTCTGGGCGATGAACTCCTTGAGGATGTCGTTCTGGAGCGTCCCTTCGAGGGCGGCCCGCGGAACGCCGGCTTTCTCCGCCGCGACGATGTACATCGCCCAGATCGGGGCTGCCGGCGAGTTGATCGTCATCGAGGTGCTGACCCGGTCGAGCGGCAGGTCGGCCAGCAGGACCTCCATGTCGGCGAGGCTGCTGACGCCGACGCCGCACGTGCCGAACTCGCCTTCGGCTTCGGGATCGTCCGTGTCGTAGCCGTAGAGCGTCGGCATGTCGTAGGCGATCGAGAGCCCGGTCTGGCCGGCTGCGAGAAGCGACTTGAAGCGGGCGTTCGTGTCCTCAGCTGCCCCGAAGCCCGCGAACATCCGCATCGTCCACAGGCGGCTGCGGTAGCCGGATGGGTGGATGCCGCGGCTGAACGGGGGCTCGCCGGGTAGGCCGACGTCGCGGAGCGGATCGAAATCGTCCCAGCGGCCAGGCTCCTTTCGGAGCGGCTCGCCTCGCTGGTCGACGGCGGTCGGGCCGCCGCCACCCACGGGCTCGACGCCCGCCTCGGGCTGCCACGACCACGGTCCGTAGAGCCGGTCGACCTCGAGGTCGCTGATCGTGCTGAAACGGATGCGTCGCTCCGGCGCGCGATCTAGAGCGGGCCCCAGGCGTTTCGCTTCCCAGGCCCGACGGCGTGCCGACCAGGTCATGGCGGCGACTCTAGCAGTCAGGGCTCTTTGGTGGAGCGCGGGACCCGTGGCAGCGGCGCCGTCCGTGACTCGGTCGGCTCATTGACGGCCATCCTCTGCCTGCGGAGGCCCCGCACGATCCGGAAGACCTCGATCGCAGTCAGGATCGGCAGGAGCCGGCGCGGCAGGAACCGCAGGAGAACGGCGCGACCAATCCAGCGGATCATGGACACAGTCTGACGCCTCGCTCGGTCCTGGCGCAGCATATCTGGTGGCCGTCGCATGTCGGCGAGCTTGCGTTCTGGCCCCTCAGTGAGCGACGGCGGAGGCGAGCGCCTCGCTGACGACCGCGTCGTGAGCTTCTTTCGTATTGACCTCGCGAATGAAGCTGGCGATGAGTGCGACCCGGACATGCTCGCCGTCGGACCAGACGATCACGCTCTGGTACGACTCCCCGTTGAGGGCGTCGATCCGTGAGCCGGGGCGGCCATCAGGAATCGCGACGGTCCTGACGACGACCGTCTCCGTGTTCTTGGCGGCGCGCGCGCCGGCTTCATAGAACTCAACAACCCAGGCAGTGTCGAGGCTCGGCGCCTCGAGAACGGCCAGCGTCAGGCCGCTGCTCGACCCAAGATCCCAGGTCGCGCCGGCGAACCGCATCGCCGTGACGCCGTGGGCGACCAGGGTCGCCAGCGCCTGCGGGGTGCAGTTCCGGCCGGAGTCGAGGTGATCGGGGGCGCGGCCCCGGAAGGTCGTCGTCACGATCGCTTCTAGGTCGGGATAGGCTCCGGCAGTTCGACCGTCGGTCGTGCACGGTCCCGTCGGATCGAAGCCCGTCCCGCCGCAGCCGGCGAGAGCCGCGATCAAGGCGACGAGCACGATCCCGCGCAGGGCGCGCGAAGGGACGAGGCCGGCGAATCGAGGGGACATGTCCGGATGATACGGGCGAGGCCAGGATCGGCCCGCCTGGGGCATTGCGGCGGGGCGGTGCATCGATGCACCTGGTACGGCCGTCCCATGGTAGTTGCATCAACGCGCCCGACCATCGTCGATGACGTTTCGGGACGGACGAACCATTGAGGTCTGTGCAGTAAGGGTCTAACTTACCCCTACGCCGTAACGCGACGATCGGGAACCACCTGGGGCGTCGGTCACGGATCAACGGTCGGCCTTCGGTTCACCTGATGACGGTTCAGATGCCGCGGATCCCGACCCAGATCACGAACCGAGTAACTACGGATCATTCGGCCAGCAGGCCCGATTGCGTTACGGCGGGGCTTATAACTCGGTCATCGCGCCGCATCGGTCGCCTCCCGGGTCTTCGGGGGGCGATCGCCACGTCCGGACGTTGTCGCCTCGCGGCAGCCGTGCTCTCGACCCCGACCTTGCGTACCGCGAATACTCGCCAGACTGCTACGGACAGGCTCGGCCAGGGCTCCGGGTGCCCGCTTTCTCAACAGCGACGCGGATTCGTGCGTGGCTACGCGCGCTGACTCGGGATTGGAGATCCTCAACGCCCGCTGATCGCTGATGGGAGCCACCGGTAGTTGTCCGGCAACTACGCCGGCGGCGGCGCGGGAACCGGGGATCAGGCGGAGCGGCCCGACGGCGTTCCTGGAAGATCGCGCGTCGAGGCGTGCTCGCGCCGTGAGACGCCGCGCTCGTCGAGATCGGCCTGCAGGACCTTGGCCGCAGCCACGAGCTCAGGGTCGCGAGTGATGGTCTTGGCAAGCCAGTCGATGTACGACGGCTCGAACGCGGCGACCTGACCCAGCGTGTGCCCGCGGAATTTACCGAATTCGAGTTCGCGGCCAACGGCATCCTCGAGGGCGGGCGGCGGCGGCCGCCGAAAGTCGCGGATCCGGGCACGCTCGAGCGGGCCGGTCGGGTCGCTCGCCCGTGGCGGCTCCCGATGATGGGTCGAAAACCGGATCGGTGGCTGTCCCGAGAGGATCGTGGCCCTGGCCGCTCCACCGTCGCGTCCTGCCGGCCGCAGCGGTGCGTTTCGTGGCCGCACCGTGTCCGACATGTCGAGTCGTCCCGTCACCGGACGCGTCGGCTTCGGGCGGGGCGGCCCGCCGCGTCGCGGCCGCGCGGCGGCTTCGTCGAATGTCGCAGCGCCGGCAGCCGCCTCGCCGGCGCGCCGCGCGGCCGCCGCACCGCCGCGCGAGATCGCTGCATAGGCCTCGTTGATTTCGGCCATCTTCCGCGTCGCGACCCGGGAGGCCTCGGGATCGTCGCCGATGAGATCGGGGTGGTGCTGGCGGGCCAACCGGCGCCAGGCGGCCTTGACGGCGGTCGGCGGCGCGCCTGGCTCGACACCGAGAACGTCAAAGGGATCGCGTTTGGCCACGGCGAGAGTGTAGCCCCGCGCGGGTCCACGCTTGACAGCGCACCCGGTCGTGCCGTCCCCTGTACCCGTGCCTTCCCTCCGCCGAGCCGGCGCCCTCGCCGCGATCGCTGCCGCGCCGATCGCCCTCGCCTACCGCTTCGCGATCGTGTACCGCGGTCGGGCCGGCGCCCCGCGCCGCCCGCCGTCGATCATCACCCCGGCGGACCCCGGGCTGCCGTTCGAAGAACTGACCGTGCCCGCGCCGGGCACGGCGGGCTTGCCGGCATGGTTCCTGCCCGCCCGCGGCGGGGCCCCCGGACCCGGCGTCGTCCTCGTCCATGGCTGGGAGTCGGCTCGGGACCGGACGCTGCCGATGGCGCAATTCCTGACCGCGGCCGGCTTTCATTGCCTGACGGTCGACGTCCGGGGCCACGGCGCCAATCCGGCCGAGACGATGCCGGTCAGCGCCGGGGAATTCGGGGCGGACGCACTCGCTGCCTTCGAGGCCCTCATGGCGCGCCCCGAGGTGACAGTCGGGGCGATCTCCGGCCATTCGATGGGAGCGATCGGGGCCATCCTCGCCGCGGCCGCAGACAACCGGGTCGCGGCCGTCGTCGCGACCTCCTCGCCGGCCGATCCATACACCTTGACCCGCCAGACGTTCCGGCTTGCCCACCTGCCGATCCCCGATCTGATCGCCTATCCCCTCGCGTGGCTGACGACTCGCGTGTATCTGCGGCCGCGGGGCCACCGGGTCGCGACCATCAGCGCCTCGACCGCGCTCACGGCCCACGATCGGCCGATCCTCCTCGTCCACGGCGACGCTGACGACATCGTGCCGATCGTTCACCTGGAGCGGCTCCTCCGCGCGGCGGCCCGCGCCGGGCGGAGCGTCGAGTCGCTCGTCATTCCCGATGGGCGGCACAGCTGGCTGTACGAATTCGAGGCATACCGCCGAGCAGTGGCCGGCTTCCTCGCGGCCGCATTGGGCGGGCCCTACTCCCCGACCGAGGCGGCCGACCACGCCGCCGCGGTCCCGGCAGCGCGGATCCCGACACGCGAGGTGCCCTTCCAGGCGATCGAGGGCGAGCCCGGCGGCTTCCGGACCCTGGCCGGAGTGGCGCTGCCGGGCGGCGCGTTCCACGGCCGCCGAACCGCCGGCGCGACCGATCCCGACCTCCCTGTCGAAGCTGCCTCGTGACGGAGCGTCGGCCGTCCGTCTGGGAGACGATATCGACAAAGCGCGCGATCCGGAAGTTCGTCGATGCGCCGCTCGAGCCCGAGCACCTCGAACGGATCCTCCGAGCCGGCCGGCGATCCGGCAGCTCGAAGAACCTCCAGCGCTGGGACTTCATCGTCGGCCGCGACCGGGCGCATCTCCGGGAGCTCGCCGCCGTGGGCTCGTATGCCGGCCATCTCGCCGGGGCCGCGGTCGGGATCGCCCTCGTCACGCCGAATCCCGCGGCCGCCGACGCGCCGCTGTCGGTCATGTTCGACCTGGGCCAGGCCGCGGCCTACATGATGCTCGCCGCCTGGGAGCTGGGTATCGGCAGCGTCCCTGCGACGGTGTACGACCAGGATCTCGCCCGGCGCCTCCTCGGCTATCCGGACACCCACCACTGTGAGTACCTCCTGTCATTCGGCTATCCGGCCGACCCCACCGAGCTGACCCGTCCCAACCGCAAGGGCAACCGCCGACCACTAGACGAGATTGTCCACGAGGAGCAGTGGTAGAGATGGGCGACGACAAACTGGCGAAGCTGGACGCGTTCATCGGTGAATGGAGCGTTGAGATGGTGGCGCCCTGGGCCCAGCAGAGCGACGTTCGCGGGCGCACGACATTCACGTGGCTGCTCGGCCGGCGCTACCTGGAGGAGCGGTCGGAGGTCCCGATCCCGGAAGCGCCGGACAACATGGCGATCGTCGCGCCCGCTGCCGAGGGTGACGGCTTCACCCAGCACTACTTCGACGATCGCGGCGTGGTCCGGCTGTATGCGATGACCTTCGACGGCGAGGAGTGGACGCTCCTGCGAGCCGCCGCCGACTTCAGCCCGCTGTCCTTCTACCAGCGCTTCGTCGGCAGGTTCACGGACGGCGGCAATACGATCCGCGGGCGCTGGGAGACGTCGGACGACGGGGCGGCCTGGGAGCTCGACTTCGAGCTCATCTACACCCGGGTCTAGGCGCCACCACCAGGGCGGCCGGCGTCGCAGGCGCCGTCCCGCGTCACTGCCAGCGGAAGAACCTGGCGGCGATTCCGAAGCAGACAACCAGCCAACCGATGAGGACCGCGAAGCATACCCAGAGCGGCGAAAACGGCGTCCCCGAGACCATCACCTGGCGGAGCCCGTCGCCGAGATAGGTCAGTGGCATCGCGCGGGCGATCGTCCGGAGCGCATCCGGCATGGCGTCGATCGGGAAGAACGTCCCGGACAGGAACATCAACGGAAACTGGACGACGCTCGTCATCCCGTTGGCCGACTCCTCGGACGAGGCGAACGAGGCGATGACGTAGCCGAGGGCGATGAAGGTCAGCGACCCGAGCAAGACGAACGCGCCGATCAGGAGCCAGCTCCCGGCGACCTGGACATTGAAGACCGCGCTCCCCACACCTACGATGATCACGGTCTGGAAGATCGCGATCAATAGCCGCATCAGGACGTTGCTGCCGACGAGCTGCCAGCGCCGAAGCGGTGTGGCCTGGAGGCGCTTGAGGATGAGCTTCTCGCGGTCGGCGACGAGCGGGATCGCCGAGAACACGCCGAGCTGCATCAGCGACATCCCGAGGATCGAGGGCACGAGATACGAGATGAACGAGAGGTCGTTGGTCTGGACGGACTGGAAACCGGGAACCACCGCCGGCTGCTGACCGGACATGGCCTGATTCTGGCCCGAGAGGACGAACCCGACGAGTTGACGCGTGCCGCCGTCGGCGGCCGACTGCGACGGATCGGTGTAGACCGTGACCGTGGCGGGCGCGGCCTTCGCTTGGACCGTCTGGGCGAACCCCTTCGGGACGACGATCACCGACGACACCTCGCCGTCGCGCATCTTGGTGAGGAGCTCCTCCTCGGTTCCCTCGACGAGCTTGGTATTCGGAACCCCAGCGAACGCGGCCTTCAACTGGGCGGACACCGGGGTGCCGTCGAGGTCGGCGAAGCCGATCGTCCGGGCGCTGTTGCCGCCCGAGAAGATCGAGCCGAACAGGAAGACGAAGATCAACGGGAAGGCGAGGGTCCAGAACAGGGCTGCCCGGTCGCGGGTGAAGCTCTTGATATTGGCGACAGTGAGAAGGAGGAGTGCACGCATTGATCGGGCCTCAGTCGCGCAGCGCCCGGCCGGTCAGGTCGAGGAACACGTCCTCGAGCGTCGCCCGGCGGACCGCGAGGTTGGCTGGGTCGACGCCAAGGCGATCGGTCGCCGCGAGAACCGCTCCGATCGTATCGGGGACGTCGCGCGTGTAGAGGAGCACGGCACCACCTTCGTGCTTGACCGAGGTGACACCGGGATACGCGCCGAGCTGCTCGTCGGTCAAACCGTCGATCGCGTCGAACCGGACGGCCCGCTCGTGGAATCGGCGGCTGACGAGCTCGTCGACCGTCCCGGCCTCGAGGATCTTGCCGTGATCCATGATCGCCAGCCGATCGCAGAGAACCTCCGCCTCCTCCATGTGGTGGGTCGTCAGCAGGATCGATCGGCCGCGAGTCTTGAGGCCAAGGACAACGTCCCATAGCGCGCGGCGGGCCGCCGGGTCCATGCCAGTGGTCGGCTCGTCGAGGAAGATGAGCTCCGGGTCGTTGACGAGGGCGAGCGCGACCGACAGGCGCTGGCGCTGGCCGCCCGACAGGTCCTGCGTCCTGGTCTTGCGCTTCTCGCCCAGATCCATCAGCTCGACGAGCTCGTCGACCGGCCGGCCGCTCGGGTAGAAGCCGCGAAACAGCTCCAGCACCTCCACGACATTGAGCTTCGGGTAGAGCGCGGCCGTCTGGAGCGAGACGCCAATCCGCGAGCGCAGCTCGTCCGGGTGCCGGATCGCGTCGACGCCAAGCACCGTCACCGCGCCCGAATCGGCCTTGCGGAGGCCCTCCAGGACCTCGACGGTCGTCGTCTTCCCCGCCCCGTTCGGTCCGAGTAGGCCGAACACCTCGCCGGCCCGGACCACGAAGCTCACGCCGTCGACTGCGACGAGCTCGCCGTAGGTCTTGCGCAGGGCCTCGACGCGAATGACGGCATCCGCTGCGGACGTGGTCGACGGGGTCATGGCCTCGATGGTGACATGAATCTGTTAACGAGGGTCGACGGGTCGGCGGTTCATGGAGCGAGCTGGTCGGCCGCGGCGATCCGCTCGAGATCGCGCGCCACGGATGGATCGGCGTCGCTCGCGGCCGCCTCGGGGGCCGGTGCACCGAGGTAGATGCAGGGCCTCGGTCGCAAGCTCCAGCCCAGCGTCGAAAACCGGCCGCCTCCGACAGGTACCACTTCTGCTCGAGGACGTCGCAATACGCCTGGACGAGGTCTCGCCCAGGCCCGACCGTCTCGGCGATCCGGGCAAGGATCGGCCGGTAGACCTCGCGCAGCCAGCGCTCGGCCGCGACATCCGGATCGATGGCCGCGCCGGCCTGCCATTCGAGCCAGGCGCGGTACTCGTTGAGGTCGTTGAGGAGCAGGCGAGCCTGGCCCTCGAGCGCCCGAATCTTCGTGTCGTACTCCCGCCGGCCGACGCCGAGCGGCATCTCTCTCAACGCGTAGAGGGATCCATCGGCGACCAGAACTCTGACCGGGTGGCGGGACGGACCGACTGGCATCTCGCGGAACGGGAGGTCGGCCGACCATTGGGCGAATTGCGTCTCCCAGGGCAGCTAGACGAGCGAGATCGCCGCGTCGCGGAAGCGTAGGCTGGGCAGGACCGACACGGGACGCCTGGTGGCTGGGGTCGAGGTGCGCTAGAGCCGCTTGCGCAGGTAGGCGGCAACCGATCCGTCGTAGCCGAGCGCTTCGTACAGGTGCTTGGCATCCGCCCGGTGGCGCCCGGCCGTCACCTCGACGAATGCCGCCCCGAGCTCCTGTCCGATCCGCTCCGCCTCCTCCATCAGGAGGTGGCCGACACCTCGGTCTCGGACGCCGGCGTCGACGACGAGCGCCATGACCCGGATCACCCGATCGGAGTGTTCGAACCGGGGCAGCGCATGGAGGGCGATGAAGCCCAGGATCTCGCCCTCGTAGTCGGCGACGACCACCCGCGAATGCGGGGAGCCGAACCGGGCAAGCCGCTCCACGATGTCGGGCGGGCCGGCCGGGTACCCCTCGTCGGTGAAGAGCGAAGCGATCCGGTCGGCGTCGTCGTCGGTCGCGGTCCGGAGGGTGATGTTCTGGCGTTCGATCATGGATCGATGGTACCCGCTGGGCGTTCCACGATGACGAGATGAGGTCCCGTGGGCGCCCCGCCGAGGACGAGGACGGATGGGCCGAACGGCCCATCCTCGCGGCGGCTCAGGGCGACCCCTGCGGCCTCCGCCCTCGCCGCGACGTTGAGCAGGCCGTCGGCCGCGTGGATGTAGCGTCCGGCCGGACCCTCACCGGCTCGAGCGAGCGTCGCGGCGATCCGACCCTCCGTCCGCGGCTCGAGCACGGCGATCGGCTCGCCGCTGGCTGGGCGAGCCAGCCGGACCGACGCCCCGAGCAGCCTGTCGTCGGCAAGATCGACGCCTGACAGCCCGACCCCTGCCAGGACTCGGTCCGTGTCGACGGTCGCCCAGATGACGGCCAGGACCTGGGGCTCCGTACCCGGCGGGAGGATCGCGGCAAGCGCATCGTCGGTCGCCGGGCGGGTCATCGGCGCAGGAGGAGGTCCGGCGCCGGGCCGCCGATCGGGACGAACCCCAGTCCCCCGTACATCCGGCGCGCGACAACGTTGTCGGCGAACACGCCGAGGTATGTCCAGCGGCTGCCGGCATCGAGCGCGTCGCGCAGAACGGCCTCGCTGACGATCCGGCCCAGCCCGAGACCGCGGAACCGTGGTCGTGTCCCGATCGACGACAGGTAGCTGGAGCCCGCGAACGTGGTTCGCCTGGCGGTCGCGGCGGGCTCGCCGTCGACGCTGATCAAGCAGGCGTGGAACTCCTCCTTGCCGAGCAACACGAGCGTCTCCTGCTCGATCGCCGCGACCCGGTTGGGCTCTACGGCGAATGCCTCGCCGAGAACTAGCGCGATCCCGCGGGCGGCCTCGTCGGCGGCCGGGCCGGCTGCCCGATGCAGGCGCGCGACGCGCACGCTTGGCGCCAGTTCGCGATCTGAGGTGGAGGGTTCCGGCGCGGGCACGGACCCGGCCGGGTTGAAGGCCATGAGGACGCCATCACCCATGTTCTCGAAGCCGTGCGCGAGGAGCCTCGCGATGAGGTCCTCGGGCTCGTCGAAGCCTGGCAGCGGCCACACGTGTGGAACCCGATCGAGCGAGGCGAACAGGGCGAGCAACTCCGCGAGGCGTCGATCGAATGCCTGCTGCTCGTCCGGCCAGGCGATCCCGGCGACACGATTCCAGAAGGGCTCGCGATCGACCGGGTCGTACAGCATCACAGCATCGCCGAGCTGGCGGATCTGGCGACCGACGAGTCCATGCGAGTACGCCTCGTGCCACGCCAGCCAGCGTGTCTCGGCGGCATCGATGGCGGTGGGTCGACCTTCGGGAAGTGGCGAAGTCACCCGCGCACGATACCCGGAGACGCCGGACCTCCCCGAGGGGCGTATCGTTGCCCGGAGCCGGAGCCCCAGGTCCGGTCCGACCGTTGAGTGGAGGGAACCCGAGGATGCTACGTCTCAGTCGCGCGTGTCTCGTCGTGCTCGCCGCCCTGGCGATCTCCGCCTGTAGCGGCACGGCCGCAACGAACGTGCCGGCATCGCAATCTGCCGCGGCATCGCAGCCGGCCGCGTCTGCGGCCGCCGCCTGCGTGAAGGCAGGCACGGGCGACGCCGGTGCGACCGTCGAGATCAAAGACTTCAAGTTCACGCCCGATCCGGTCACGGCCAAGGTCGGCGACATCGTCGCGTGGACGAACCAGGACACTACGCAGCACACCGCCTCGCTCGTCGACGGCACCTGCGGCACGGACCAGCTCGGAACGGGGATGACCGGTGCCCTCGTCTTCAACGTCGCTGGGACCTATCCGTACCAGTGCAATATTCATCCAAGCCGGATGAAGGGAACGATCACGATCACCCAGTAAGGCGGTCGGCCACGAATAGCGTCGCACCGGAGGGCAGCTCGGCGACGGTCGGCGGTGGCAGCGCTGCCTCCGCGAACATCGCATCGAAGCCCTGATGGGTGTACATCCGGGTGCCCTGGAACAGTTCGTCGATCTGGATTCCCCAGAGCAACTCCGCATGGAGGTTCTGGGATTCCTCGATCGTGGATGGCAGGCACCACTCGAAGACCACCAGCCGGCCACCGGGTCGAACCGCGTTCCACGCCGCCCGCAGCGAGGCGACCGGATCGGGCAATTCGTGGAGGGCATCCTGCATGTAGACGAGGTCGAACTCACTCGAGTAGGGCATCTCCGGGATCGTCCGTGCCTCGATTCGAATCCGGCCTTCGAGCCCGGCGGCCGACACGTGCCGCTTGGCTCGCGCAACTGAGTCGGGCACGAACTCGACGCCGACGAGCTCCGTCGCCGGGAACCGGGTGGCGACCGCGATCAGCCACTTTCCGCCGCCGCACGCGACGTCAAGGATTCGGGCACCCGATCCGAGACGCGCGGCGAGGTCCGGCAGCGCCGCCAGCCCCTCCTGGAAGAAGACCGCAATGTCCTGGACGGTGACGGCCTCGATCGCACGGTGGAATCGGGCAGGTCTCTCCTCGATCGTTCGGCCCGTCTTGAAGAAGTCCGGGAGTCCCTCGTAGTCGAGGCTCGAGACCACGGCCGCAACAAATTGCCCGCCGAGATATTCCGGACGCGTCTCGTCGAGCATGACTGAGGCCGATGCCTCGTCCATCCGGACTCGGGTCCCGTCGTGATCGATGAGCTCGCTCGCGTGGGCGGCGCGGACCCACGCTTCGACCGGCTCGGGAGCGCAGCCCGCCGCGGAAGCAAGGTCGGCCGGAGCGATGCCTTCGGCTCCGGCGGAGCGGATTCGCTCGAACAGGCCGAGCTGCAGGCCGAGGTAGATCACCCAGCTTCGGTAGAACCCACCGAGGCTCTGGGCCAGATCGTCAAACCGATCGTCGTGCGGCATGGCCGGCCGATTGTCGCACGGGCTGCCGAGACGGGGCGTGTCCTCCGGACGCAAACCGAAACGCCGCCCCTTTCGGGACGGCGCTCCGGCGGTCAGGTGGGGCGTACCGATCTGGGCGATCGGTGCGCCGGTAGGGTCACTCCGGGCGAAGTGCTCGGCCGCCATGCGACGGGGTGCTGTCGGTCCGCGGCGCGAGGCCGGGATCGCCGCCCAGATAACCGGGGCCGAAGTCCGTGGACGACGGGCCGACGTACATGCTGCCCTCGCTCGAGCCGTGGTCGACAACCGTCGACTCGGTGCCCTTGCTCGTGCCGGCCTGGCTCCAGCCATGATCGATGACCGCGGGCGGCGGCTGGCCGATGGCGCCCTGGGTGACGGGGGCCGCTTTGGATGCGTTCAGCGAACCGAACGCGATCGCGGCAGCCACGATGATGGCCAGCGCGACGACGGCGAGCGCCACGCCGAGCTGATTGTTGCCCAGCGTCTGCTGCTGGACGGTGCGAGTTGAGGCGGACATCTGTCCCTCCTGTGTGCCGGCCTGCTCCCGGAGCCCGGGTGCCTGTCAGCCGGTCTGCTTGATGTCCGCATCCTCGACCGCGGCGGGGCGGTCGCCATCGGGCGGATGCCCGACGCGATCACGTTGAGAACCTCAAAGTAGTGCGTAAGGCGACCGACACCGCCTTACGGGCTCGACCGACAGCGCCACGCGGGATCCATGGCCACGGGCGCAACCGAACCGCACCGGGTGGTGTTTCATACGTCGATGGACGATTCGATCCGCCCCGATGACGCCGGCCTGGCCGGCCGACTGGCTGTCGATCTCGACGGCTCGTTCGAGTCGCTCGTCGACGCCCACGGCGGCCGCCTCTTCTCGATCGCCCTGAGGCTGGTCGGCGACCGGAGCGATGCCGAGGAAGCTGCCCAGGACGCGCTCGTCCGGGCCTACCGGGCACTCGGCGGCTACGAACCGGCGCGGATCCGCGAGATCAGGCTCCGGCCGTGGCTGACGACGATCGTCCTGAATGTCTGTCGCAACCGGACTCGCGTGAAACGCGTGAGTACCGTCGAGCTCGCCTTCGAGCCGTCAGCCGAGCCAGCGGTCGATCCGCTCGCCCGTCGCGACGACAAGGCCGCCTGGATCTCGCTTCTCGCCACATTGCCCCTGGCCCAGCGAACGGCCGTCGTCCTCCGTCATGTCGATGGCCTCTCGTATGCCGAGATGGCCGAGGTCCTCGGCCGCCCCGAAGGAACGTTGAAAGCCCAGGTCCACCGCGGCCTGACAGCATTGCGTGATGCGTTCGTTGCCGCCGAGCGGCGAGAGCGCAAGGAGATGACCGCATGAACCGCCCCGCCATCGACCTCTCTGCGATCGAGGCCGCGCTCGCCACCCTGGCCGAACCTGCTCCGCCGACTTTGGGCCACGGCGCGCTCGTCGCGATCGGTCTCGCCGACGACTACGCCGTGATCGAGTCGCCGGTCGGGCCGCTCAGGGTCGCCTGGAACGGTCGCGGCGTGTCCGCGGTCGAAAGCGCCGCGGATGATCACGCCTTCGAGCTCCGGTTCCTCGCCCGGACCGGTCGCCGCGCCGAGCGGCGCGGCGACGTTCCGGCGGGGCTCGCCCGGTCGATCGAACGGCGCCTCGCCGGCGACCGCAGGGCACGGATCGAGCTCGACCTGCGTGGCAGCTCGGAATTCGAACAGGCGGTCTGGCTGAAGGCGCTCGAGATCCCGCGGGGTGAGGTCCGCCCGTACGGCTGGGTCGCCGCCGAGATCGGACGCCCGAAGGCGGTCCGA
>JBBSCI010000076.1:0-14003 GCA_038250445.1 Candidatus Limnocylindrales bacterium
CGGAGGGTCCACAGGTCACAGCCTCGCACTTCGATCCGCTGCCCAGCACTGGTCGTACCGGACAGGGTCCATTCGGAGGCACCTCGGTCACCGTCGACGAAGTGGTCGTCGTTCTGGTACCGGACGTCGGGGCTTCCCGTAAAGCGCCCGGCAAAAGCGTCGCGAATGCTCGCTTTCCCGTCGAACCGTTGACCCCACGGATCCGGACCGCGCGGAGACTCAAAGACCGCGTCCTCAGCGAAGTGCGTGAGGATGCCATCCAGATCGTGTTCATCGAATGCCTGAGCGATCGATCTGAGCATGTGTACGGCGTCGTCGTGCTCCACAATGCCCTCCTCATCTTGCGGTTGCGTCGATCCCTGCGGTTGAGACACCTGGCGCCGACCCGGCCGACGCCTCGATGGACGGAGTCGAAGTGGGCGTGGACGCGGGTCCACAACCCGCGAACGCGAGCGCGCGGCAACCAGCGCGTTGATCGAGAATCGAACGTCCCGATCCTCGACGCGACGTGTGTCCGAGTGATCGGCCAGCTCGCGGATGCTGCCCATCAGGTCGAAGTGCGCCTACAGTCGCGAGATCAGCAGCTTGGCGAACTCTTCCTGAAGTGGGTGCAACTTCTTGAAGGCGCGGCTATCGTCAAACAGCGTGACGTTGATGATCAGGCCGTTCGATGAACCACGAGGAACTAGTGGCGAGGAGGCGATTGATGGAGGCGAGAAATGGCCAGCGGCAGAGGCTCCCGCCCCGCTGGTAGATTCTTATCGTCTGGGCGGCCCATCGGGCATGAACGGGTGGGGAGCGCCGGAGCCGGCGTAGCCGCGACGAGGGGCGACCTCAGGAAGACGGCATCGCGTATGGAGTTCCACGATGGTATCGAACATCTTCGCGAAGATCGGCAACATCAAGGGCGAGTCGGCCGACGCCAAGCACAAGAACGAGATCGACGTCCTTTCATGGTCGTGGGGCGTCTCGCAGGCGGAATCCGTTGGCCATGGGGGCGGAGGCGGCGCCGGCAAGGCGAGTTTCCACGACTTCAACTTCACCCATCACGTCGACAAGGCATCGCCGCTTCTGATGAAGGCGTGCGCGACTGGCACGCACATCCCTGATGCGACGATCACCGTGCGCAAGGCCGGCAAGGGCGCGCAGGAGTACCTCGTGATCAAGACGAGCGATGTCCTCATCACCAGTGTGGCGATAAGCGTCAGCGACGAGCCAGCCACCGCGGAGAGTGTGACCCTTCAGTTCGCCAAGGTCGACCTTGAGTACCGTGCGCAGAAGCCCGACGGATCACTCGAGCCCGGACTGCACTTCACATACGACGTCAAGGCGGGCAAGGTCGGCTAGCCGCGAAAGGCGCTAGCGAACCGCAATCACCCTCGCTTCGCCAAGGATGCCAGCCACGCATCGCGATCCAGCGGGCTGGGCGCCGAACGAGGGCGACGTGGCGGGTCGCTGCCGATCGGCTGGTAGCCGCCGAAGCGGGTCTCCAGGATCCCCTCCCCCATCGACAGGCCGGGCAGCTGGTTTCTGGAGCTGGCGGACGCGGGCGCCCGCCAGCACCTCGTCGACCGTTGACATCCCGTTCCCCGAGAACTGGCCGCGGCCCCGGCCGCCGAACCGGCCGAGCGCGGCCATCCCGGAGATCAATCAATCCCACCAGGAGTCCCAGCGATGCTGGTTCGCGAGCTCCGACAGCTGGTGGAGCAGATTGCGGCTGCATTACCGGCAACGTAGCGTGGTGGCGAGCGAATGCCGGCATGACGCCGGACGTTCTGCCAGACCCTAAGGAGGCGACCGTGGCGGCGCTGACAAATCACGACTATGAAGAGCTCGTCCGCGAACTGGCGCAGCGGGTCGGCGCGATCGCCTCGGACTGGACCGACCGGCGAGACCACGACCCCGGCGTGACGCTCGTCGAGCTCTTCGCGTTCCTGGCCGACTCGCTCCTCGATCGGGCAGCGATCTCCGAGCGAGCCCTCGTTCGGCTGCGCGATGTCCTGAAGCAGCTCGAAGCCGGCCGGGCCGTTCTGTGTCCGGAACTCCCGCCGTCGACGCGGCTTCGGTACTTCACCGGTCAAGCCCTGTCGGCCGCCGACCTCGAGGAGGAGCAGAGCTACCACCGGAGCAAGCAGCGGCGCCATAACCTGCTGCTTCACGGCACCGGGATTGCAAACGGACTCGAGGTCACCGTCGAACCCGGTCAGGGGGAAGACCAGGTTCTCGCTGTCATGCCCGGAGTGGCGATCGGGCCGGACGGCGAGGAAATCGTCGTCTGCGAGAGGCTCACAACGGTCATTTGCTCGGATGAGTCGCCCTGTTACGTCACGCTACGAGTCCTGGATCGGCCGAGCCACATGGTTCCCACGACGACCGATGAGGAAGCTTCGCGGATCGTCGAGGTCCCGGAAGTCAACGTGCTCGGCATCGTCGCGCCGGGCCATCTCGCCATCGCGCGAGTCGAGCGGGTCGACGACATGTGGAGCGTCGACGCGACGTTCAAGCGCGCGAGGCTGACCCGGGAGGGAGGTAGCGTTGGAGAGATAGGATGAGCGCAACCGACGATGTGGAGCGGTTCTGGCGGCTGATGGAGGCTCGGGAGTGGCCGGCTGCTCGAGCGCTCCTTGCTCCAGAGTTCGTCGCTGACTGGCCGCAATCGAACGAGCGATTTCCGAGCGCGGACGCATTCATGGCGATGAACGAAGCGCACCCCGCCCCCAACTGGCACCTCATCTCGATCAAGGTTCAGGCGACCGACGACGACATCGTCGCGGAAGTTCTGCTCACTAGTGACGACGCGGCAGACTTATGCGGCGGGTTCTATCGGGTGCGCGGCGGCCTGATCCGCCGAGCGCGCGAGTATTGGATCGAGCGTCAGATCAAGCCCACGCCGGCCTGGCGAGCAGCGTGGACCGAGGCGATCCCAGCGGCGCCCAGCGAAACCTGATCTGCTCCATCAGGCTCTATCTACCCGCGTTTCGCCAGCGACGCCAGCCAGCCGTCGCGGTCGAGCGGGCTCGGGGCTGAGCGCGGGCGCTTGGGCGGGTTGTCGCCGATCGGCTGGTAGCCGTCAGGACGCGTCTCGAGGATTCCCTCCCCCATCGACAGGCCAGGCAGCTGGTGCTGCAGCGCTCGCAGCCGCGCGACTGGCATCACCGCGGCCACGCGCGACACGCCGTTCGCCGAGAACTGGCTGGTGACCCGCCCGCCGAGCCGACCGAGGACGGCCAGGACGCCCTGCGCCGCCGACGTCGGGATCTCGAGCGCCAGGTCCGCAGGCGGCTCGCAGACCCACCTCCACTCCTGCGGGAGCGAGGCGGGTTCGGGCGCATGTTCTCAGCCATCGCTTCTCGGCCGGTTCGCAGCCTCACGGAGTCCGGATCGAAGGTCCTTCAGGAGCAGGATCAGATGGAGCGCGTCGGTCGGCGACTCTTCGAAGGCGGGGCTGATCCGCCCGTAGAACTTGGCCGCCCGCTCCGTTTCCGCATGAATGAGGAGCGCCCGAACTGCCACCCGTTCGGCGACCGCAGCCGTCTGGAGGAGTGCGTCGCGCACGAGCGCCTGGCCCAGACCCCTACCTTGCTCGCTCAGATCCACTCCCAGGCGGGTGAGGATGACCACGGGGACGGGATAGCGCCCGAGGCCCTTCGTGACACGCGACGAGGCGCTGTCATGGGCGATGGAGCCGGCGGCCAAGGCGTAGTAGCCGACCACGGTCGAGGTGTCCCGGAGGCAGAGGACGTATACCTTCGCACTGTCAGACTGGTGCGCCTGGAGCGCGTTCCGCCGAAGCCAGGTCGTTTGTTCCTCGGACCCGCAATCGAAGGATCCGATGTCGTGGCCCGATGCGATCGGTTCGATCCGACCGTATCGGGTCACTCCGCGTCGAGGACGCTCGGTCGGGCGAGGAAGGCGGCGAGTTCTGGTTGCGGCCGCTCGTCGCGTTCCAGCAGCTGGACGAACGTTTCCCAACGCTCGTCGGGCAGCACGAATGTGGTCCGATCCGCGAGAACCTCGCGGGCGGCCTGGGTCGCATGGGTCAGGACGAACGCGCTGGTGCTCATCTCGCTGGCCGCTGCGGCTTCGTCAAGCAGACGGCGATTGGCCGGCTCGAGGCGAAGTTCGAGGCGGTCTTCCTTGCGTCTGGTTCCACGCGCTAGCGTCACGTTGGGTTCCATGTACGGATAATGTCCGTACGCTAGGCCGATTTGTCGCGTGTGTCAAGAGGCGGCATCTCCGCTCAGGCGACGATCAGGACCGTGGCGAGCACCGTGAAGCCGACATAGATGACGATCCCGCCAAGCACGAGTGTCAGGCGCAGGGTCCTCGGGATCGGCGAACGGCCGAGCGCGAAGTACCCGATCGGCCCGGCGAGCGGTATGGCGATCACCCCTAGCAGCCAGAGCGCGCGCCGCCTGATCGAGATGTCCTCGCGACGCACGAGGTCCCAGCCCGCGATCGCGACCCAGGCCACGTAGAGCAACGCCGGAAGCAAGTACGCGTACAGCGCCAGGACGAGGCCCAGCGGGGACGAGGACAGCGGAACGCCGAGCACGGTCACCTCCCTGGTGGTGGCGGATGGGGCCTTGTCCCCGGTGATGGCTGAGACGCTCCGGACCTCGACGCTCCCGGGAACGGCGATCTCGGGGATCGCCAGCGCCCACAACTCGGCCGTCGGGTCCGGCATCTCGGGTTGGGCCGGGGGAGCAGGCCAGGTCTTCCAGTCGCCGTCGGTCGTGCTTCCGCCGATGGCGGCTATCAACCGGGCCAGCAGCTGGACAGACGGTGCTGCGGCGCCCGAGGAGCCAACCCGCAGCGGACCGTCGCACGAGGCGACCACCTCGATCGCGACGGGAATGCTGGTCGCGTGGTCGTTGTTCGTGAAGCAGTCGCCACCGAGTCCCGGGGCGCCCAGCGCCAGGTCTGCCTGGCCGGATCCGCTGACGGCGTTGCCCTCGACGCGATTCCCCGACGTCAGCCACATGTTGTTGTCGATGTTCGGGAGGATCACGATGCCATATGTACTGTGGCCTTCGACGCGGTTGCCCTGGATGACATCGTCGTGGACGCCGGTCACGAAGATCCCGACACCCAGGGCCGGCAGTGCGATCTGCTTGGCGGGGACGTGGCCGTTCGAGTTGTCGTGGACGTAGTTGCCGGCAATGAGCATGTCGTGCCCGGGGGCGAGCTCTTCGGAATCGAGCGTATTGGGTGCGATACCGGCCAGGTTGTCACGCCACTCGGAGTTCGCGAGGATGAAGTCCCCGCTGGCATTGGTGCCGCTGAACCCCAGGGCATTTCCTTCGCTGAGTACGTCCGTGATGACGATGTGACACGGGTTGCACTGGCCGACGTAGAACCCGGAATCAGGGTGGCCGGCGGCATAGCTGTGCTCGAATCGGCCCCAGCTAGAGTCGAACGCATAGATGCCGTAGTCGCCGTTGGCGTAGGCCGTCAAGTGGGAACCTCGAAAGCCCTGAACGCCCGTCCAGAAGAAACCGTTCGTGACGAAGTGACGCGCGGTCATGTTCTCCAGCGCGACGCCGTCGGCCTCGATGACGTGGATGCCGTTGGACAGCTTCAGCCCGCCATCGAGGATCGTCGTCTCCCGGTCCTCGCCGCGGATCGTCAGGTATGGCGTCGTGACCCGAACGGCCTCGTGGTACTCACCCGGGGCGACGAGCACCAGGTCCCCCGGAGCCGCGGCGTCGACGCCGGCCTGGATCGTCGGCTGGTCCGCCGGGACTCGGATCATGTTGCCTGGCTCAGTCGGAACCGGCTCGCGGGCTTCGCCGACGTCCCCGTGCTCGGTGGGGATCGGCACGTCACCGACGGCGATCATCCCGATCATCCCGCCGACTCCCGGGGCGCCGTGAAGGGTGCAGGTGAACTTGTAGACGCCCGGCTCAGCGAACGTCTGTTGGAATTCCTGGCTTGGAGCCATGTTGCCGGAGGCGTACGATCCGTCGTCGGCGGTGACGTTATGGACGTTCCTGCCGTCGTTGCGCCACTCCACCGTAGTGCCGACCGGAACCCGAATGATCTCGGGTTGGAAGACGTCATCCCGCATCGCGACCGAGACATAGCCGTCGTCGGCACCCACGGAGCCGGCGGCAGCGAGCCACAGTGCGGTTAGTGCCGCGAACCCTGCAAGGCGGGCGGCGCGATTGACGGCGACGCGGGTGGTCATGGGGCTCCCGAAGAAGGGCTGGTCGGGAAACTGGGTCCGCGGCAGTATGCACGCCCGGCTGAGAGTTCGACCGCCGGATTCGCGGCCCATCGCCTGCCGAGGAGGCACCACGTGGCCGACCTCCGCCAGGATTGGATAGGGCTAGGGCGACCGCCAGCCCCACGACCGGGAGACGCTTGACGAATACATCGAGATCCGCATCTGGGGAGCTCAACGTCGGCAGCCGCAGCATCCTTCGCCGAAGCGGGGTTCCAGGAGGTCAGCTACCCGACCATGCGGCGGGTCGTGATGCGGAACGACTTCTCGGACTGACCCCTGCGCACGGCCTCGCTCAGCATCCGTCGTATAGGTAGCCGGACGTCGCGGGCGTCACAAGCTCCAGGTCGCGCAGCACGATTGACAGGTTCGGGAACGCCGCGCAGCCGGCCTTGAAGTCCTTGCGGCGGTATTCGATAACGAGGACGTGGTCGCCGTAGGCGCCGGTGTAGACGTCGCATTCGTCATAGCGGTCGCACTCCTCGGCGATCGCGAAGTCGGTGCCCATCTCGCTGCGGCGGCCGACGATCTCGGCTGAGTTCTTCTGGGCGATCGGCATCCCGAGGGCGTGCGCCGCATCGGCGAAGAGCCGGATCTGCGCGACCGCGTCGTCTTCCGTCAGGCGGCCGCCGGAGCGCGAATAGGTGTCGAGGTTGTCGATCTCGACGGCGTCGAAGGCGTCGGCGGCACAGCCGGCGATCCAGTCGCCGACGACGGTCGCGAGCTCGGCGCGGAGCGCGGGTGTCGAGACGTCGATGAGGACCTCCTCCCAATCGGGGTCGATGACGAGCTTGCCACCCTTGTCCCGCAGCATCAGGTCGGGATGGTGGTCCTTCCACCAATCCTCCTCGCCGGGCTGGATCTGGAAGCCGTTCACGTAGCAGATGTTGTAGAGCCCTGGCGCGGGCGCCTCCGTGCGGTCGCGCGACACGATCGCGACGGCAGGCGGCGGCGGGTAGGCGCCGCCGAGCTGGTAGTCGAGCCCGGCATTCACCGGCGGCAAGCGGAGCGCGGGCGGCGATGCGCTCGGGCTGGCGGTGGGTTCCGGGGTTGCCGTGCTCGCCGCTGTCGCAGCCGGGGTCGTCGACGCGGCCGACGCCTCGATGGAGGCGGTCGGTGTGGGCGTGGACGCGGGCACGGGCCCACAGCCCGCGGCCGCGAACGCAAGCACCGCTGCAACCAGGATGTTGTACGAGACCGGTGCCCGCTTCGCCGCCATGCGTTCGACTACGCCGGTCTGCGCATCCGGGTCAGATCGAATATCACGCTCCTCTATCGTCGTGCGTCGGTCGGTGATCGACCAGGCCGGTCGACGGATTCTCCGAATTCTCGTTTGTTCATGCTCGAGGCTCTTGTAGGCCGTCTGGCGGCAATGGACGTTCGTCGCTGTCCAGGCCCCATAGTCGATCGCACAATGATCGAAGATCGAGCTCGTTGCCGACGTTCGGACGACCGGCTTTGCTCATCGGAGGCCCCACATGACGACGCAGTCCAAGACCGTCCGGCAGCAGCCGGATTCGCCGCAGACAGACGCAGCCGGGCGCCAGTGGCTCGATCATTGGCAGGCCGGACCCACCCGTGAACGCTGGACCGTCCTGCCACCGCAGCGCGGCGATCCCGCGCCGATCGTCGAGCTCGTCGATGCCCGCTCCGGCGAGCGGACCCCCCTCTCGCGGCTGTGGGCCAATGGGCCGGCCCTCCTCCTGTTCTGGCGACACTACGGCTGCAGCTGCGGACGCGACCGTGCCGAGCGGCTCCGACGTGAATACGCGGATTACGCCGCAGCTGGCGCGACGGTCGTGCTGATCGGCCAGGGCGAGCCCGAGCGCACGCTCGTCTACGCGGCCGCAAACGGGCCGCCGGACGACGTCGTGCTGCTGTGCGATCCCGATGAGGCGGCCTATCGCGCGTACGGTCTCCTCGAGGGCGGACCGATCGAGGTGCTCTTCGACGCATCCGACGCGCTCCGCTGCGAGGCCGATGCGGGCCGCAGCCTCGCGGAGGATCGCCGCCGGCTCGGGCGGCCCGTCGTCGACAACCCGTGGCTGCTTCCAGGCGAGTTCGTCGTCGCGCAGGACGGCCTGCTGGTCTCGACCTACCGGTTCCAGTTCTGCGAGCACTGGATCGACCCGCGCGTCAATGTCGCGGCGATCCGGTTCGCGTCGGGCGAGCTGACGCCTGCTTTCGCAGGACAACTCCCCACGCGTTGACGTTGCCGCGGGCGCGCCCCGGGAATCGCGAAAGCTTCACGCCGGCGTCGGTCGACGTCCGCCGGAGTCCGCGAGCGGCAGGACTGCGATGCCCTCCGCGCGTGCCGCTGTGGCAAGGGTTCGATCTGCGGTTGCGAGCGGTTCCTGGAGAACGAGGGCCGTTGCCAGGGCAATACAGTCGGCCATCGACAGCGGACTCGAATTCCGATCGTAATGTCGCGCGTGGAGCTCGCCTGCTGAGAACCCGATGGCAGCATCGGCCGAGACGACTTCCAGGCCACCGGTCTGGAGGATCGCGAGCGCAGTGATGGTCGCGTCGACCGGTCGTTCAAAGATTCGCGTCATCACGTCAACGACCTCGGCGAGGTTTACGGAGCTGAGCCGTGACGGTCGAGCGAGCTCCCGCAGCTCGGATTCGACGTCGGAGGCAGCCGGCTCATCCCGAAGGAACGCGATGATCGCCTGGGCGTCAAAGACGGTCAGCGCGCAGGCTCCGGGTCGACCGCCGCTTCCTCGTCGCGCGTTCGCTCGCGCGCCTCGTCCGACGCGATTGCCGCCTCGCCTGCATACGGTTTCAGATAGCCACGCGCCGCGCCGATTGGATCGTCCGGGAGCGGCCGGACGATGACCTGGTCACCGCGATCTTCCAGGAGAATGCGGTCGGTCTTCCACCGATGCCTGACCTCGGCAGGGATGGAAATCTGACCTCCGCGCGAGATCCTCGTCTGCTTCATGAGACCCCAGCCTAGCTCATGAATGGGCATTGTCAATCATGAGGCGCAGGACTCCGCGAGGTCGGCTAGTCGATCGGTCGGATCTTCCAGAACGAGTCCTTCTGGTGATGGGCCGCGTTGCGAGCGGTGGCCTCGACCATCGGTGTCCCGCCTATGTTGTTGCCCGGGTCCATCAACCAGATGGTCGCATGGTCCGCACCACGAGGCGAAGCGTGTGTTCCGTACGACCATCCACGGAATCGCCGTGGTGGCCTTGGCCGCCCTGGCGCTTCTGATCGGGGGCTGTAGGTCGCCGACCCCCGTGAGCTCGCCAAGCTCAACTGCGACCACTTCTGGCACGGCGAATGCGTCCACCGCGTCGCCCGCGGATGCCGGCCGAACGTTCCCGCTCTCACAGACGGCGATCGAGCCCGGCACCTACCGCTGGGACGGGTTCGAGAGGTCCATATCGTTCACCCTTGGGTCGGGCTGGGAGATCGGACATGACAACCCCGCGTTCTTCGACCTGTTTCGTGGCTGTGACTTCCCGTCCGTCTCGTTCGCGCGTTTTGCCAGCGTCTACGTCGATGGCACGCATCGCGTCGCGGCGGTCGATGCCGCGACCGTCGCGGCCACTCTCGGGGGGAGAACGGATTTGACCGTGGCCGATCCTTCAGCGATAGATCTGGGCGGTCTGCATGGTCGACAGTTCGATGTCGCCACCTCTCAACCACAGACACCGCTCTTCTTCGGTCCTGCCGGCGACTTCAAGCTGGATCCAGAGTTCAAGACGCGCTATCGGGTTCTCGACTTTCCGGACGGTGGAGTCCTGGTCATCGGGGTCCATGCGCGCGCCGGCGGTTTCGACGCCGGGGTTGCTCTTGCGGACCCGGTCGTTGCGACCCTCGCGGTCGAGCCCATGGTCGGCATGACCTGGCCTCCTTCGTTGGGCTTGCATCTTCGTCCTCGTGACATTTCAGACCCCGAAACGAGTCGGAACTCATCGGTCAAGTTCGCTACAGATCGGGCGCGAGGTCGCGGACCCGACGGCCGGACGCTCTCGAGGGTCGCCTCGTTGCTCCACCCGCCGCGCCTGACATTCGGTAGGCTTGGACGACTGCCAGCCGCACGACCAGGGAGGCGCGTGACCGAATACATCGAGATCCGAGGCGCCCGCGAGAACAACCTCAAGGACGTGGACCTGCGCATTCCGAAGCGCCAGATCACGATCTTCACGGGGGTCTCCGGGTCCGGCAAGTCGTCGGTCGTGTTCGATACGATCGCGACGGAGGCCCAGCGTCAGCTGTTCGAGAACTTCAGCTTCTTCGTCCGGAACTTCCTGCCGAGCTACCCGCAGCCGCAGGCCGATTCGATCGAGAATCTGAGCATGGCCGTCATCGTCGACCAGAAGCGGCTCGGCGGCGGGTCGACCTCGACCGTCGGGACGATCACTGACATCTACACGGTGTTGCGCCTGCTCTTCTCGCGCGTGGGCAAGCCGCACGCGGGCTACGCGAACGCCTTCTCCTTCAACGATCCGCAGGGCATGTGTCCGGACTGCAACGGCCTGGGGCGCAAGATCGGGATCAACTCGGACGGCTTTCTGGATCTGTCCAAGTCGCTCAATGAAGGAGCGGTGCTGGTGCCGATCTTCGTCGGCTGGGAGGTCGGCGCGTACACCGCCTCCGGCTTCTTCGACAACGACAAGAAGCTGGCCGACTTCACGGCAGACGAGATGGATCTCCTCATGTACGGCAAGGATCGCAAGTACAAGCTGCCCGTCGGCGACAAGATGATGAACGCCACCTACCTCGGGATCATGGAGAAGATCGAGCGGTCGTATATCAGGCGCGACCTCAAGACCCTCTCGGAGCGGACCCAGAAGATGGTGGAGCCGTATCTGACGATGCGTCCGTGTCCAACCTGCAAGGGCGCCCGCTTGAGCGAGGCGGCCCTCAACTCACGGATCAACGGCTATTCGATCGCCGACATGGCGGCGCTGGAGGTCGGCGACCTCATCCCGGTCCTCCGGCTGCTCGAGGAGGGGCCGGTGGCGGCCCCGATGATCGCGACGCTGATCGAACGGCTCGGCCACATGGCCGATATCGGGCTTGATTACCTGAGCCTGGACCGCGAGACGGCCACCCTTTCGGGCGGCGAGTCGCAGCGAATCAAGATGGTCAAACACCTGGGAAGCAGCCTGGTCGACGTGATGTACATCCTCGACGAGCCGAGCATCGGCCTCCATCCGCGCGACGTGCACCGCCTGACCGAACTGCTGGTGCAGCTGCGCGACAAGGGCAACACGGTGCTTGTCGTCGAACACGATCCGGACGTGATGCGTGTGGCCGACCACGTGATCGACATGGGGCCCGGAGCCGGGACCGCAGGGGGCGAGATCGTGTTCGAGGGCAGCTACCCCGATCTGCGCCACGCCGACACGCTGACCGGCCGGTTCCTCGACCGGGCGCTTCCGCTCAAGTCCAATCCGAGGACGCCGGCCGACTGGATGCCCATCCGCGGTGCTCGCGAGAACAACCTCAAGGGCGTTGACGTCGATATCCCGACCGAGGTCCTGACGGTCGTGACCGGTGTCGCCGGGTCCGGCAAGAGCTCGCTCATCGACGGCGTCTTCCTGCCCATCCATACGGAGGCGATCGTCATCGACCAGTCGGCGGTGGGCGCGAATTCGCGCTCGAACCCCGCGACCTACACCGGCGTGATGGACGACCTGCGCAAGGCGTTCGCGGCGGCCAACAAGGTGGACGCTGGCCTGTTCAGCTTCAACTCCAAGGGTGCCTGCGAGAACTGCAACGGCACCGGCGTGATCTACACGGACCTGGCCTTCCTCGACGGCATCAAGATCCCGTGCGAGGTGTGCGAGGGGCGGCGGTTCAAGGACGAGGTCCTTCGCTACAAGCTCGACGGCCGAAATGTGAGCGAGGTCCTGGCGATGACGGTCGCGGGGGCGCTCGAGGCGTTCAGCCAGAAGGAGATCGTGCGCAAGCTCCAGGCCATGAGCGACGTCGGGCTGGACTACCTGACCCTCGGCCAGCCGCTCAGCACACTGTCAGGCGGCGAGTGCCAGCGCATCAAGACGGCCAGCGAGCTCCATCGGAAGGGCAACATCTACGTCCTCGACGAGCCGACGACGGGTCTCCACATGTCGGACACCGGGCACCTCCTCGAGATGCTCGATCGACTCGTGGACGCCGGCAACACCGTGATCGTCATCGAGCACAACCTCGATGTGATCCGCAACGCAGACTGGATCATCGACCTGGGCCTCGAGGGCGGCAGCCGGGGCGGCGAGCTCGTGTTCAGCGGCACGCCAGCGGGCCTGCTGGAGGACGTGCGCTCGCTGACCGGGGAGTACCTGAGGCGGACGACTGGCGTCGCGACAATGAGCTCTGCGCCGAGTTTCTGAAATGCGACGGCGCCGACTGAGCGCGCGAGCCCGCCCCGCTGTCGCGACCTGTCTCAGCTGCCGTCGATCACGCGGTCCTCGATGGTGCCGCCAGGCGGGCGCGCGTCGTCGTTACGCGGTAGCCTCGTCCAGCGGACCGAGCTGCGGATCGAGCCGCGAACCCGTCACCCAGGCTGGCCGTCCGGCGCGGGGGCCACGTTCGGGTTCACGTGGAAGACGTTGTCGGGGTCCCAGGCGCGCTTGAGCGCGGCGAGCCGGGCGAGCTTCGTGTCGCCGAAGAACCGGCGCGACTCCTCGGGGCCCGTGTCCGAGTTGCCGTTCGGGTAGGCGCCGAGCCATCGGTCCGGCTCGACCACGGCCATGGCGCGCCGGCACCAGTCGATGTTCGCCTGGTCGAGCGCGGGATCGGTCCAGGACGAGTCGGCGCTGAGGTCCCACGTCGCGGCCCGTCCGGCGTATGCGGTCGCATCCTCGGGGACGCAGCCGATCGCGCCGCCGAGCGCCGTGATCGAGAACGTCGCCTCGCCCGGCGCGTCCGCGACGAGCTCGACGAGCTCGGCGAGCGCCTCGGGCCGAACGTCGTTGGCGTTGTGGCTCTTGATGAATGAGCGGCCGCCCCACGCGAACGCGAGGTCATGGGCGGTCTGGACGTCGAGGTACGGCACGCTGCCGACCGTCGTCGTCAACGGCTTTGGGCCTGCGCGAAGCCCCGCCGTATCGCGTTCGACGTCCTCAGCAGCGCCGCAGTGGTTCCAGGCGAAGAACACGATTGGCTTGCCGACCATTTCGTCGGGATAGCCGGCGTCCGGGGCGGCCCGATCGAGGCCGAACATCGTCGACACCGTGTCGGGCGCCTGCGGGGCATAGCTGCGGAAGGCGTCCCAGAGCTCGTGGACGTGCGTCGCCGGGAAGGCGAGGACGCCGCGGTGGAGGTCCGGCCCGAACGGCTGGAGCCGGAACTCGAACGCGGTCGCGATCCCGAAGTTCCAGCCGGCGCCGCGAAGGCCCCAGAAGAGCTCGGGCTCCTCGGTCTCCGTGGCGCGGATGAGCCGGCCGTCGGCGGTGACGAGCTCGACCGCGGTCAGGTTATCGATCGTGAGGCCGAAGTGGCGCTGAAGGCGGCCCACTCCCCCACCGAGGGTCAGCCCTGCGACCCCGGTGTGACCAACCACGCCGATCGGGCAGACGAGTCCGTGCGCCTGGGCGGCGACGTCGAGTTCGCCGAGGAGCGCGCCGCCGTTGGCCCGGGCGGTCCGCGTCCGCGCATCCGCAACAACGCCGCGCATCGCCGACATATCGACGACGAGGCCGCCGTCGGCGCCGCGCAGCCCGGCCGCGCTGTGGCCGCCGGATTTGACCGCGATCTCGAGGTTGTGCTCGCGGGCGAAGCGGATCGCGGTCGCCACCTCATCGGCACTCGACGGACG
>JBBSCI010000077.1:0-13774 GCA_038250445.1 Candidatus Limnocylindrales bacterium
GCGCCGTGCGCTGCACCTCGGCGGCCAGCGCTGCGGCGGTGTACCGGATGCGGAATGCGGCATCACTGCTGTCGATCTCGACGCGCTGACCGCTCTCGGGGTCCACGAGCACCAGCACACCCGCTGCCGGCAGCGCATGCTCGACCGGATCATCGACCGTGATCGCCACGACCTCGTGACGCGCGGCGAGCCCGCGCAGGGCCGCTTCGGCGCCGGCGTCGTGGAAGTCCGAGATCACGAACACGAGCGACCGGTGCGTGAGGTGTCGTCGCGCCTGTTCACAGGCGAGTGCGATGTCGGTGCGCACGCCGATGGGCCGCAGCGACAGCAGGTCACGCAGCAGCCGCAATCCATGACGGCGTCCCTTGCGCGGCGGGACCGCGTGCTCGATCCGGTCGGTGAACGCCAGCAGCCCGACACGGTCGTTGTTGCGCAGGGCAGACAGGCCGAGCACTGCGGCGACTTCCAGCGCGACATCATCCTTGAAGCGCGTGCGCGTGCCGAAGTGTGACGACGCCGAGCAGTCCACGAGCAGCAGCACCGTGAGCTCGCGCTCCTCGACGTAGCGCTTCACGTAGGGCTTCTGCAGTCGCGCCGTGACGTTCCAGTCGATGCTGCGCACCTCGTCGCCGGGCTGGTACTCGCGCACTTCCGAGAACTCCATGCCCTGCCCCTTGTACACGGAGCGGTACTCGCCGGCGAATCGTGAATTCACCAGCCGACGCATGCGCAGTTCGAGACGCCGCACCTGCTCGAGGATCTCGAACGGCGCCGGGGCGCCGAGCGCCTCGCTGGCCGACGGCGCAGGCACCCGCACCGCGGGGGCGGAGCGTCGCCAGCGCAGGTTCACGGTGCGGCGACCGCCGCCAGGATGCGACGCACGATCTCGTCACTGGTGATGTTCTGCGCCTCGGCCTCGAACGTCGTCACCACGCGATGACGCAGCACATCCGGTGCGATCGCCTTCACGTCATCCGGCAACACGAAGGCGCGACCCCGCAGGTAGGCATGCGCGCGTCCCGCCTGCGCGAGCGCGATCGTCGCGCGCGGCGAGGCACCGTACTCGATCAGCGGTGACAGCGTCGGCAGCCCGGCCTCGGCCGGCACCCGCGTCGCATGCACCAGCTCCACGATGTAGTCCATGATTCGCTCGTCCAGATGCAGCGCCGCGATCTCGCGACGAGCCTCGAGAATCGTCTGCGGCGACGCCGCCGCGGACACCGCGATCTCCTCACCCCCGGACATGCGCCGCATGATTTCCTTCTCCTCGGCGCGCGTCGGATAGTCCACGCGCAGCTTCATCATGAAGCGGTCCACCTGCGCCTCGGGCAGCGGATACGTGCCTTCCTGCTCGATCGGGTTCTGTGTGGCGAGCACGAGGAACGGTTCGGCGAGCGGATAGGTGGTGCCGCCGATCGTGACCTGACGTTCCTGCATCGCCTCGAGCAGTGCGGCCTGCACCTTGGCCGGCGCGCGATTGATCTCGTCGGCGAGCACGATGTTGGCGAAGATCGGACCCGGCTGGAAGCGGAAGACGCGGGCGCCGCCCTCCTCGATCAGGATGTTCGTGCCGGTGATGTCGGCCGGCATCAGGTCCGGCGTGAACTGGATCCGGTTGAACGTGCAGTCGATGACATCGGCGATCGTTCGCACGAGCATCGTCTTGCCGAGTCCGGGTACGCCCTCCAGCAGCACGTGACTGTTTGCGAGCAGCCCGGTCATCGTCTGGCGGACGAGGTCCCGTTGGCCGACGATCACCCGGCCGACCTCACGCTCGATTGCCTGGGCCCGCTCGGCGAACGTCTCCGGTGAGATCCGGATGGTCGAGGCGGCGTGGTCAGTCGTCGAGGCGTTCATCGGATCCTCCGGATCGATCGTGGACGCGGCAGCGTTGGCGTCAGTTGGTCGGGTCGAGCGAGCTGAAGTAATCGCGGACGAAGTCCTTCACAGACAGCGGAACGTAGTTGCGATCAAGGGTGGTCAAGGCGTAGTCGTAGAAATCGGTAAATACCTGCTGGTACGGCGTGAGCGAGCCGTTGTTCTCGCCCTGGCCGGTCTGGTTGCCCTGCTGGCTCTGCCCGTCGCCGCCCGTTCCGGCGATGTAGGACGGGTCGCCGGGCTTCCCGAGCCGATCGAATGGGGCAAAGACGCTGGAAAGGTCCCCGCCGAGCTGGGCTGGGCGATTCGGGTTCGTCGGTCCGGGAGGTGGGCCGCCGGCGCTGCTGCCGGTGCCGAGGTGGCTCGCGCTTGATCCGCCGCCACCGATGGCGCCCTGGCCCTGGCCTTGCCCTTGCCCCTGGCCCTGGCCCTGGCCCTGGCCCTGGCCCTGGCCTTGCCCCTGGCCCTGGCCTTGCCCCTGGCCCTGGCCTTGCCCCTGGCCCTGGCCTTGCCCCTGGCCCTGGCCTTGACCTTGCCCCTGCCCCAGACCGGATGGAGCGGGGCTGCCCTGTCCTTGGCCTTGACCTTGACCTTGACCGGACGGTCCCGGGCTGCCCTGGCCTTGACCTTGACCGGACGGTCCCGGGCTGCCTTGGCCCTGACCCTGACCTTGTCCTTGCTGACCCTGGCCCTGGCCTTGCTGGCCTTGCCGGCCTTGCTGGCCCTGACTCTGCTGACCGGAGTTCGCGAGGTTGCGGCGAGTCTCCTGGAGGTCCGAGGCCGCCTTGGCAAGATCTCGGTTCAGGTCGACATTCTGCTTCGCGCCCTGGAGCGCCTCGCCAAGGCGATCGAGCGCCTCCTTGGCTGCCGCATCGTTGCCCTGGCTGATGTTCTGGACGGCATCTCGAAGCGCGGTTCCGGCGGCCCCGCTTGCCTGGCTGGCGGCCGACTGCAGCTCGGCCAGCTTCGCCGCAATTTCGGCCCGCTCGGCCGGTGTCATCTCGTCGAGCTTGTCGCCGAGCTTCTTGAGGTCATCTGCGGCCAGCTTCGGATCGCCGTCCTTGTTGGCATTCGGCTGGCCGGTGGCGGCTCGCGACAGCGATCGACTTAGTGAGGCGAGCGAAGAGGCACGCTGCTCATTGGCAGAATCGAGCTGCGAACGGGCGCTCGCCTCCACCGCGGAGACCTTTGCGAGGTTCAGTTTGAGATCCGCGGGCTGCGTCCGCAGCTGCTTGGCGAGCTCCCGCAACTCCTGCGCGAGCTTCGTTCGCGGATCCTCCGGATTTGCGCCCTTCGACTCGAGGTCACGGGCGATCTCGTCGATCCGCTCAGCCTGTCGCTGGGCCTCCTCCTTGATCTTCTGGGTCTGGGCGATCGCCGCGTCCTGCGGATTCGGAAGCAGGATGAGCGGGACAAGCAGCAGGGTCGCCGCGAGTGCGATCGCCGCAGGATTGCGCGACACGCGCGGTCGGAACAGGTTGGGCGGAGCGAGCCTGATCGTCGCCGCGGCGTCCGCTCGCTGGCGGCGGACGAAGCGCTCGGTCTGCTGCGCCTCGTCGAGAAGGTCGTCGGCTTCGTCGGGGATGGCCTCGGATGGTCCCGCAAGCGTCGGAAAGCCCGTCGCCAGTGCCAGTGCACTCGCGATCCGATCTCCGAGGCGCCCTTCGGCGTCAACGGCGAGGGCCGTCTCGCCAAGTGATGGACGTGCCCGCCCGGCGACCAGGACCAGCCCGAGCAGGCCGATGACCGGGATGGCGACCGCGATCGTCGGCAGGACCTCGAGAGGAACGATCCTGGCGAACGCGAACAGGCCGGCCTCCGCGACAACGACCGCCCCGACGACGAGCCACGCGCGCCGGACGATTCGCCGAAGCCACAGGCGTCGGCGGTGCGGCCGCAGGGCGGCGCGGATCGCCTCAAGGGGCGGGTCGAGCGGGCCGGCGACGACCAGCCTCGGATCGAGCGGTGGGTGGGCATCCCCGACGGGCGAGCTCCCTCGAAGGCGACCGAGCGAGAACGACGGCATCAGGTGGCCCTCCGGAAGGGACGCCGCACGAACCGAGGTCGCCAGCGACGCGTGGGTGAAACGAGCTGAACCGAAGCCAGAATCAGAACTGTCGACAGCACGATCCAGGCGGCAACACTGCGCGGCCAGAACGTGTCGCGGCGGATGCCGAAGGGCTGGACCGGCGCGACGTCATTGACGACCACCTTGCCGCTGGGATCGATGACGCCGGGCTTGAAAACGCCGCCCTGGATCGCGGGTTCGGGAACCGGGTTGGAGGGAACGATCGTCGACCCGCCCGTCGCTCCGCCACCAATGCCGATGCTGATCGCTCCCTGCGTCACTCCGGCCAGGCGCGAGCACCAGCCCCCGTAACCGTCGGAAGCGCCGCAGATGACGTCGTACTGCGCGGCGAACGGGTTGAACCAGAGAATCGCCTCCGGTGGCCGGCCCTTGATCGGCCCGATTCCCTGGTTGCCGAACGCGGCCTGGTTCGGCGAGATGCCGGCCATCGTCGTCCAGAACAGGACGATGAACAGGGAGCCCATCGTCAACCCGATGACGCCGAAGAATGTGACGACGGTTGCCGCCTGCGTCCGTTGCATCAGGGCGGAGATGAAGAGCCCGAGCGCCCCGAGACCGATCGCCGAGGCGAACAGCACGACGTAGCCGCGCAGCACCTCGTCAGGCCCAACGCCCCCGAAGACGAAGACCATCGCGGTCAGCGGAATCGACGCGACGATGAGGATGAAGACATAGCTCAGCGCGCTCAACAGCTTGCCGATGACGATGGCAAGCGCCGAGATCGGCGTGGCCTGCAACATGTCGAGGGTCTGCTTCTCGCGTTCGAGGCTGATCGCTCCGGCCGTGAACATCGGCGCCAGGAAGACGACGAGGAGGGTTTCGACGAGGAGCAGCGCCCCGAAGATCTCCTGCCCGATGAGCGAGGAGGTGAAGGCCCCGGAGCCGCCGTTGAGCGATCCACCGTTGCCATATGCCCGTTCGGCGATCAGCTCCCAGGCCCACGCGAAGCCGGCCAGGAAGAGCAGGTAGAGCGTCAGGATCACGAACGCTCGCCGTCCCCGCATCCGGCCGCGCAGCTCCTTGACTCCGACGGCGACGATGCCCGAGCCGAGCGAGCGGACTACGGCAATCGGGTGGGGCCGCCTGCCGCGCACACGAACCGGACGTACGTCGACAGCGACCGACTCGGTTCCGCCATCGACGACTTCGGCCGCAGGGGTCTCGACGACCTGGCTCGTTCCGTCAGCCATCGACATCGACCTCGGGTGCCGTTGAGCGACCGGGTCGGCCCTTCCAGCGCCAGCGCCTGGTCGGCGACATCGACTGGGCGGCCGCAACCGTTCCAACGACGGCGAGCACGAGGTAGACGACGACCGATTTCGGCCAGAAGTCGCCACCGGCGGGGATCGGCTGTGGGACGAAACCTGGGCCGAATCCAGGCTGGATAGGCTGGCCGGACCCGTCGAACTGCTGCGGCCCGAACGGTTCCAGCACGCGCGGCATCGACGCCTGCTGGGCGATGCACGCCTCGCCCGTCGCCTGGCAGATGACATCGAATTGGGCGACGAACGGATTCAGCCAGAGCAGGGCCTCCGGAGGTCGTGCGGTGGTCTGATTCTCGAAGCGGGAGTCGAGACCGATCCACGCGGCGCTTGCGCCGACGACCATCAGCGCGGTCGCGATGAAGGCCCCGACCGTCGCCGCCTGCGTCCGCTTTAATGCCGCAGAACACCACACCCCGATCGCCCCGATCCCGATTCCTGTAGCCGCCAGGACCAGGTAGCCGCGGACGAGGTCCTCGGGACCGATCCCGCCAAATGCGAAGGCGAGGCAGGCGATCGGGAACGATGCGACGACGACGAGACCGAGGTACGCCAGGCCGCTGAGGAGCTTGCCGGTAACCATCGATAGTGACGAGATCGGCGTCACGGCGAGGAGGTCGTACGTCTGCTTCTCGCGCTCGCCGCTGATCGACCCGGCGGTATAGGCCGGGGCAAGCGCCACGACGACGAGCGTTTCGATCAGCAGGACGCCCCCGAAGATGCCCCGCCCAATCGCGACCGATTGGGGCGCGCTCAGCATCTCCAGCGGGGCCGTCGTCCGAAGCGCGAGCCACAGGAGCGTCGAAAGGAAGCCGAGGTAGATGGTGATGAAGATGAACGCGCGCTTCCCGCGCATCCGACCCCGCAGTTCGCGAACCAGGATCGCCGAGACGCCGGCCAGCCGGCCCGGGTCATACGTCGTATCGGCCTGCTGCGCGGAGGCCGACGGCCCCGGGGCGGCAACCTGTGCGGTGGCGTCGACGTTCACCGGGGCCGCCTCGTTCATGCAACGGCTCCGACCGAGTTGCCGGAGGTGACCTGCAGGAACAGCTCTTCGAGGTCGCTGGCCGCACGGGCGAAGCTGACGACCCTGATCCCGGCTCCGACGGTCTTGGCCAGCAGTTCTGCCGACTGATCGTCGTCGCCGCGGAACCCGATCTCGATCTGGCCATCGTCGAGGATCGCCACCGACGCGACCCGCGCGTCGGCGGCGTAGAAGGCACGCGCGGCCTCGATCGCATCGCCATCGCCGAGGACTCGGACCCGGAGAACCGCCCCGTAGCGGAGCCGCTTCTCGATGTCAGCGACGCGGCCGTGGGCGAGGACCTGGCCGTGATCGATGATCGCGACGCTCGTGCAGAGCTCCTCGAGCTCTGGCAGGATGTGGCTGCTGATCACGATGGTCTTGCCGAGGGATCGAAGCTCCCTGAGAAGCTCGCGGAGCTCGACCCGTGCCCGAGGGTCCAGCCCGGATGCCGGCTCGTCGAGGAGCAGTACCTGGGGGTCGTGGACGAGGGTGTGGGCGAGGCAGAGCCGCTGCTGCATGCCGCGCGACAGGCCCTGGACGTAACTGTCGCGCTTGTCGCCGAGATCGACGAGGTCGAGGAGGTCCCCGATCATCCGCCGTCGTTTGTCGGCCGGGATCCCGTAGCAGCGGGCGAAGAAATCGAGATACTCCCAGACCTTCATGTCGTCGTACACACCGAAGACGTCGGGCATAAAGCCGAGGACGCGACGTGCCGCATCGGGGTTCCGCCGCACGGAGATCCCGGCGATCTCCGCCTCGCCGGACGTCGCCGAGAGCAGCGTGGCGAGGATCCGCAGGGTCGTCGTCTTGCCGGCACCGTTCGGTCCGACAAGGCCGTAGATCTCGCCCTCGGCGATCTCCAGGTCGAGCCCCGCCACCGCGAGCGTCCCCGGGTATCGCTTGATGAGCCCCTTTGTCATGACCATCGCGCTCATCGGACGTTGCCTTCCATCGACAGGCTGAAGGACATCCCGACTCCGTCCGAGCGGTCGTTCACGAACCGGATCTGGATCGTGCCGGTCGATGGATCGACATACTTCCTGGGGTCGGTCAGCGAGTAGCTGACGCCCTGGGTCAGGTGGGGCAGGCGCTGCCAGATGCCGGTCGTCAGGTCGAAGACCTCCATCTCGGGCAAGCCGTCGAAGCCGCCACCACCCTTGATGGGTTGATCCGACGGACACGGGCCAACGTTGCAGGCGACCGGGGGACCCTCCGACGGCGAGGGCTGTGCTTCCGCGGGCGCGATCGGCTGTCCCTGGCCGCCAACCGGCTCGCCGAAGCCCATCGCGAGCAGCACCCTGGTCGCCTCGAAGGAGCCATCGAACGGGATCGGTCGGTAGGCGAGCGTCACAGTCCCCTGTCCGAAGCTCATCGTGTACGGATCCTTGCTGAAGAAGGCCGCGTCGGCCGAGATGACCGTGCTCCGGATCAGGTCCTGCGGGAAGGCCGTCGTTCCGCTGACCGACATCGAGACCGGAACGTAGTACAGGACGTTGGCGGTCCGAGCCGGCTTCTGGCCCTGGACGTCGACGGCGAGGAGGCTGTCGCGACCCCAGGCCAGGACGACCGGCCCATCGGATGGGAGCTGCCCGATGTTGCCCGACATCGGGTCGAACGTCAGCTGATCGACGATCCGGTGGCGCGTTGCGGCGCGGCGCTGCTTCTCGCTGCTCGCCACGTTCTCGCTGAAGAAGATCTGGCCGAAGATCCGGTCCGACAGGGCCTGGCCGAACTGGTTTGTGGTGATCCTGAGGTTCACCGCCGCTTCGGCCTTCGGCGCCAGATCGGGTAGGACGACGACATTGCTGCCGAGCACGACGGCCGGCGACTCGAGCGTCTTGTCGGAGTCGTTGCGGATCGTCCCCTGAATGACACCGTTGACGAGCCGCAGGTCGGCGTGGATCTTGGGCCCCTCGACCGGTGTCTCGGCCCTGACCGTTCGCAGCGATCCGAAGCCGACTGCCAGGTCGCGCACCCGCGCGGTGTCGCCCTGGACGACATCGAGCAGGGCGCCCTGACCCGCGAAGAAGTCGCCGACGACCGGTGCCGACAACAGCGCGCCGCCGGGCAGCGCCAACTGGTAGGTGCCGCGGGTCGGCGAGAAGACGCCCAGGTAGACCTGCGCCGACCCTTCGCTGGCGTCCGGAGCGCCGCGAACGATTGCCACCTCGTTGACGATCACGCTGCTGCCGCGCAGCGCGTTGCCAAAGCCGTACGCCCCGACTGCGAAGATCGCGATCAGAACGGGCATCGTGATCCATGCCCACTCGCGTCGATCGAGGCGCCGCAACACGATGTAGTTGATCGGACCGATGAGGAGGATGTAGCCGAGGAGCAGGATCAACAGTCCGCCGATCGGGGGGAGGGCAAGAACCGGGAGTTCCGAGACGGCGCCGACGATCTGGCTGTCGTCGCCGGTACCGACCAGGCCCGACGCCCGGGGCGGGATAAGGCCCCGCCACATCGCGGTCGTCGCCTTCGATTCGGCGATCCAGCCGACCGTCGGGTCGATGCCGATGACCGTGACCGCGCCACTGCCGTAGGTCGCATCGGCGGCGACGACGCGATCGCCGGAGGAGACGAGGATCCGACCACGAGTCAGCTCGCCGGCGAGGGCTGGCACGTCGGTGGCGGTCGTCGTCGCCGGGATCCGGCCGAGCAGCGACGTCAGCGATTCCGGTGCGACGTCGATGGTGTTGCTCGGTCGATAGGGCAGGATCTCGTCGGGGAACCCCGAGAGGACGCCCGGACCTGCGGTGCCGCCGACGATGATCAATCGGCCGCCCAGGGCCAGCCAGCCCCGCAGCGCAGCGATCTGGCGCTTCGACAGCGTATTCGTGTCGACGTCCTGCCAGATGAGGCGGTCGAGCGATGACCAGGCCTCGATGCGCTCGGGCAGGTCAGTCGGGTCGAGCGGAATGATGACTGGCGCGGCGTTGTTCTGGCCGACCGGGAGCTGAATGCCCGCGACGATGCCCTGCGATTGGGCCGCGACGACCCCCACGGTCAACTGTGTCGCGTCGTGGACCGTGAATGCGACCTTCTGGCGGGCGACGACGTTTTCGTTGTCCGCGACCAGCAGGACCTCGAGCTGCTGGCCGAACGACGGCGGCTGGGCATGGAGGACGTAGATCTTGTCCGCGGGGCTCGGCAGGTCGACCGGCACCGAGAAGCGGGTTCCGCCCTGGGAGCCGCCCTGCAGCCGGAGCTCACCCGTTATCGGGGTGCCCTGGTTGGTGAGCCGCACCTCGATCGCGAGCCAGGAGCCGATCCTGGCGTGGCCTTCGAGCAAGACCCGGGCTTCCATCACCGGCCCATCGGCCGCGAGGGCTGACGATGCGGCAGGCCCGACCATCGCCCCGAAGAGCACGCCGATCAGCACGACGCGTGCGGCAAGCGACCGGGGGGACCGGGGCACGGCGACTCCAGGTACGGGTGACGGATACGGTCTCAGCATCGACGTCCGGCTCCCCCGAAAAGTTGCGTCGCGGCTCGACCGTGCCCGCACTCGACCCGTTGGCGGCAGCGCCGCGGCGGCTATCGTACGATGCCCCCACGGCGGCACGTCCCCGGTACCAATGGCTGGTCGCCCCTGTCCGTTCCGTGCCCGCCGTCATCGCGCCCGCCTGAGGGAGGCCGTGCCCGAGATCCGTCCGTTCCGTGCCCTGCGCTATGACCCCGAGTCGGTCGGCGATATCGCGGCCGTCGTCGCCCCGCCGTACGACGTCATCGACCCCGAGACGGAGGCGAGACTGCTTGCTCGGCACCCGAGGAACGTCGTTCGCCTGGACCTGCCGAGCGTCGCGCCGGGCGACGAGCCTGACGAGCGGTATCAACGCGTGGCGCGCACGCTCGCGGCGTGGCGCTCCGATGGGACGTTCCACAAGGACCCTCGGTCTGCGATCTATGCCTACGAGCAGACCTATCGGGTGCCGGGGACCGAGACGGAACGGACGCAGCGAGGATTCTTCGGGCGAATGCGGCTGGAGTCCTTCGGCCCGGACTCCGGCATCCTGCCGCACGAGCGGACGCTCGAGGGACCGCGCGAGGACCGCTACCGCCTGCTCCGGGCGACCGGAGTCAACACCAGCCCGGTCGTGGGTCTTTACGACGACTCATCGGGCGCGAGTGCCGCGATCCTGGTGACGATCGCGGCTCGGCCGGCCGCGATCGATCTGCGGGACGACGACGGTGTCAGGCATCGGCTGTGGGTCGTCGAGGCCGAAGGCGAAAGCGCCGATCATGTCAGCGCCCTGCTCGCGGCGACGGTCAGCGGTCCGGTCACGATCGCCGACGGTCACCATCGCTACGAGACCGCCGTTCGCTATCGCGACGAGCGGCGAATGTCGCGATCGTGCGAGGAGGACCCGGCCTTCGACTACATCCTGACGCTCCTGCTCGAGACGACGGCCGAGCCCCTCACGGTCCTGCCAACGCATCGGCTCGTCCGGGGGCTGGGCGAAGAAGGCCTGGCGCACCTGCGCGATGGGCTGGACGGGCTCTTCGAGACGCGATCGGCCGGCCGAGCCGAGCTGGAGCGGACGTTCGGCAACGGCCTTGGCACGGGCGGCGCCGGTCGCTTCGGGCTCTGGACGCGCGACGGGGGATCGATCCAGACCGCCCGTCGCGAGGCGTTCGATGCTGCGGCAGTGGGTGCCGCCGACGCGGTCAGGCAGCTCGACGTCTGGCTCCTGGGCGTCGCGCTCGAGCGCCTGTTCGGCATCGATGAAGCCGCGGTCGCCGGCGGCGAGCGGATCGGCTACACGAAGTCCGTGGCCGACGCCATCGCCCGGGTCGAGGCATCGGAGGGCGACGCGGACGCCGCATTCCTTCTCGAACCTACGCCCGTGGCGTCGATCACGTCGGTCGCGAGATCGGGCCAGATGATGCCGCAGAAATCGACGTACTTCTATCCAAAGGCCCTGACCGGGCTTGTCATCAACCCGCACGAATGGTGAGACGATCGATGGTGGACCGCCGATGACCGAGACGACCCCCGACCACATCCTGGCCCGGGCCCAGGTCGCGAGCCCGAACGGGCGGCCCGTGCGCAAGGACGAGATCGAGCTGCTCGATCGCGGCCTGTACATCGAATCATGGCTGCCCGAGCGCCGCTCGCGCCGGAAGCCGCTCCTGTTCGTCCACGGCGAGCTGACCGGTTCCTGGCTGTGGGAGCGCTACCTGGGCTACTTCGCCGGCCGGGGCTGGGAGGGCCACGCGCTCAATCTGCAGAATCATTTCTGGTCGAAGACCGTCGACCCGACGGAGCTGTCGTTCGACACGTACACAGAGGACGTCGTCGCCGCGCTCGAGCGGCTGGGCCCTTCGACTGTCATCGTCGGACACGCCATGGGCGGACTCCTCGCCCTCAAAGCCGCCGAACGCATGGCGATCGCGGGGATGATTCTGATCTCGTCGGAGCTCCCACGGGACCTGCGGGTGCCAGCGCGGTCCCATGCGCTGCGAGAGGTACCGGCGGTGTTCGGCCGGTCGTTCATCGGCTGGGCGACGCTGCCTGAGAAGCTGCAGCGCGATCATCGCGACCTGACCCTCGACGACGTCATGCGAATCCAGCATCTCCTCGGCCAGAAGCCCCACGAGAGTGGCGCTGCTCGACGACAGATTCTCCAGGGGGTGTCAGTCGATCGGCGGCCGGTCGGCGAGATCCCGAAGCTTGTCATCGGCGGTGGCCTCGATCGAACCGTGCCGCAGGAGGCGTCGGAGCGACTCGCCGAGTGGCTCGGAGCGGCGTACGAGCCGTTCGGAGCGCACTCCCACTACGGCCTGGTTCTCGGCGAGGACAGCCACCAGCAGGTGGCGGAAGCGATCCGCAGCTTCCTCGACACGAACCGCCTCTGATCGTGGCGTCGGGCGCCCGACGTTGATATCATCCCGGTCGGCTGCGAGGCGCCGTCTCGGCGCGCCGGCCCGGCGCCGCATTCGTCTAGAGGCCCAGGACACCGCCCTCTCAAGGCGGAGATCACCGGTTCGAATCCGGTATGCGGTACCAACTCTCGACGATGACGCGGAAGCCGCCCGTCTACGCCAGGCCGCGGGCTGCCCAGGCCAGGGCCGTGATCGAGAACGGTGCGGTCGGGGCGAGCGAGCGGCATGCATCGCGTAGCTTGGCCTGTTGTTCCGCATCGAGGCTCGCGACGTAGGCGCCGGCCGGGCCGACCCCGCGGGTGAATGGCTCCCACCACTCGTCGAAGCTCGCGTGTTCGAGGCTGGCCGAGACGGTCGTGGCCTCGATCTCGCGCAACCCCGCAGCCTCGAACAACTCCTTCAGGTGACCCTCACGCACGCCCGGGAGCCGCGATTCATCCTCGACCTGCGGGTCTAGCGTCAGGGCCGTGTCCCAGAACAGGCTCAGTGGGCCCTGGCCGCCAGCGTGATCCCAGACGCACGCCGCGACGACACCATCCCGCCGGGTCACCCGCGCCATTTCTCTCAATCCCGCAACCGGGTCCGACATGAAGTGGACGACGAGCTGGGCGATGGCTGCGTCGAACGATCGGTCCGCGAACGGCAGTTGCTCCGCGGACGCCCGCAGGACGTTGACACCAGGATTGCGCGTTTGAGCAGCCTCGACGAACGGCTCGGATGGGTCGACGGCCGAGACGGCCGCGGGTCCCAATCGCGTGACCAGCTCGGCCGTGAGTGAACCAGGACCGCAGCCGACGTCGAGCACTCGCTGACCCTCGTGCACCCCGGCAAGGTCGGCCAACTGCGGGGAGAGCAGGACCGAGTACCTGCCCATATAGCGGTCATAGGCATCGGCGGCAACATCGAAGCTCACGCAGCGCAGTCTAGGCATGCGAAGCCCCGCGCGTGGACGCCGAGACGCACGCGAGACGTCTCTGCGCGAAGGTGCTAGACGCAGCTCGCAAGGAGGAACGGACAAATGACGCTTCATGAGCGGAAGACAAGGGCGCCCGAGGCTCAGGACCTGAATGACATTCGGATGTGCATCGATCGGCCATTGCCGCGCGAGCATGCCGCCGCCGCTGAGGCTGCGGCGATCGAGGAACGACCCGACAACCTGCGCCTGGTTCCGATCTGGCCGACCGTCGGCCGCCGGACGCGGATGGCGGTTGTCGTGGCCAGCGAGTGGAAACCGGGTACGACCCTTCACGTGCGCTTCCTCGACGGGGACAAGCTCGTCAAGCAGAAGGTCGAGATGGTCGCCCACGGCTGGGAGGATCACGCCAACGTCAAGTTGGTCTTCGATGACCGCCCGGACGCCCAGATCCGGATCAGCTTCCTGGACGACGGCTCGTGGTCGTACATCGGCAAGGACGCCCTCCAGATCCCGACCAAGGATCCGACCATGAACTACGGCTGGCTCACGCCCACGACCGAGGACGAGGAGTATTCGCGGGTCGTCCTCCACGAGTTCGGCCATGCTCTGGGTGCGATCCACGAGCACCAGAGCCCGGGCGTCACGATCCCGTGGGACAAGAACGCGGTCTACGCGTACTACGCCCTTCAGGGCTGGTCACACGACGACACCGACCA
>JBBSCI010000078.1:0-13480 GCA_038250445.1 Candidatus Limnocylindrales bacterium
AGGCGCGGGCCGGAATCTAGCGATTTCCCACCTTGACCGTCTCAACGCATTCGGTGATCTCCTGCAATACCGTCCGGACCGCCCGCAGGATGACGCGGCTCTGGTAGACGTAGCTGAGATGAACGGTGTCGCCGATCTCGACTGAGCCGGCGTCCGGAGCCTCCTGGCCGACGATCATCCGGAACAGCGTCGTCTTGCCGGCGCCGTTCGGTCCGATGATCCCGACGATGCCGGCCCGGGGCAGCGAGAACGTCAGGTTCTCGACGAGCAGCCGGTCGCCGTAGCCCTTGCGGAGGTTCTTGACCTCGATGACCTGGTCGCCGAGGCGCGGGCCGGGCGGGATCGCGATCTCGAGCTCGCGGGTGGTGTCCTTAGCATCGTTGGCCTCGGCGAGGAGCCGCTCGTAGGCCGATAGCCGGGCCTTGCCCTTCGCCTGGCGGGCCTTCGCGCCCATCCGGACCCATTCGAGCTCGCGGGCGAGCGTGCGCTGCCGCGCGTCGACCTGCTTCTGCTCGCGCGACAGGCGCTCGAGCTTCTGTTCGAGCCAGCTCGAGTAGTTGCCCGAGAACGGGACTCCCCTCCCCCGGTCGAGCTCGAGAATCCACTTCGCGACGTTGTCGAGGAAGTAGCGGTCGTGGGTGACGGCGACGACCGTGCCCGCGTACTCGTCGAGGACGCGTTCGAGCCACTCGACCGACTCCGCGTCGAGATGGTTCGTCGGCTCGTCGAGGAGGAGCAGGTCCGGGTGCTGGAGGAGGAGCCGGGCCAGCGCGACCCGACGCTTCTCGCCGCCCGAGATCGCCGTGACGTCGGCGTCGTCCGGCGGGCAGCGCAGGGCCTCCATCGCGATCTCGACGTTCCGCTCGACGTTCCAGGCGTCCGCCGCGTTGATCTTGTCCTCGAGCCTGCTCTGCTCGGCGCCGACCGCGTCGTAATCGGCGTCCGCCTCGGACCACTTGGCCATGACGGCGTTGTACTGGTCGAGCAGCGCCTGGACTTCGCTGACGCCGTCCATGACGTTGCCCTTGACGTCCTTGGCCGGATCGAGCTGCGGCTCCTGGCTCAGGTAGCCGACGGTGAAGCCGGGTGTGAGGCGGGCCTCGCCGTTGAACCCGTCGTCGAGGCCGGCCATGATCCGGAGCAGGCTCGATTTACCCGCGCCGTTCGGGCCGATGACGCCGATCTTGGCGCCCGGGTAGAACGAGATCGAGATGTCCTCGAGGACCGTCCGATCCGGCGGGTAATGGCGAGCGAGCTTGTAGGTGCTGTAGATGAACTCGGCTGGCATGTCGACTCAAGGGTACCGGCAGGAGCTTGACATGCGGAATGTAGGGTTGACTGATGACCACATCGAACTCTCCTTCCACGCTCGATCCTGAGTCCGTCACCCGCTACATCACGACGATGTTCCCCGACACTGACGTCGTCAGATGCCCGGCGCGGCCTTCCTCTCGATCGATGCCGAGAAGCACTGGCCGAACTTCGCGACGATCGTGACCAACGACGAACAAGACGTGGACGCCCCGTCGAACCTCAACCCGACGGTCCGACGTTTACGGACGTGGTCCTCCCGCCACTGGCCGAGGCCCACGACCGACTCGCGGCCGCACGGGCAAGGCACGCGCGGCCGGCTGCGGACGGCTAGCCCCGCGGATCCGGCGCCCCTGGCGACGGGAACCGTGGCTCGAGGATCGGCGAGACGGTAGTGACGGCCTTCCGGCCCGAGGCACGCATCAGCACAAGGACCGGCGCGAACCCCGCCGCAGTCGCCACGACCATGCCCAGTGGCAGAGAGTCGAGGGCGCGCGCCACGAGGGCTCCGATGGCGCCACCGACGGCCGCCACTATCACCGTCAGCATGCCGGGCAGCGTCTGAAGCAGGTGAAACGCCGACCCCAAATCCTTGCCGGGCTGCGACGTCGTCGATGCCGAGGGTCTGGAGCGTGCCGTGCAGGTCGTCGTATGGACTGGCGATGAAATGCGGTTCCAGTTCCGGGTGGATCTCGAGATATGCGTGACGGAGGCGATTCATCCCCACGACCCAGCGATAGTCATCCCGGTTGAGCATGTTCAGGCGGGAGATCGTGGCGAAGCCCGTGAAGAGGACGACCGCGAGCAGGAAGATGGCGATCGCGATGAACGTCGGGCCGAAGTGGTCGGCCTGCGCGACCAGTGCCAGGGTGATCACGGCGCCCGACAGAATCGCCAGGAAAATCGTCACCCGGTTCAGGCCTTCCGTGTACGTCAGCGAGCGGGTCGCGAGCATGCTCCAGTGCTCGGTGGCGAGGATCTGCAGCTTCGAGGCTGCGCCCGGCTCCCCTCCGTTCGGCGAGATCTCGGTCGACATCGGTTTCTCCCAGGTGCGGATGGGGAATCATCGTAAGGGCACGAGAAGACCGACAATCAGCTCATCGCCCGAAGGAGTAGTCGATGACCGACGCGCACGACCATGACGACCATGACGACCATGACGACCATGAGCACCACCATGTCCTGAGCTACGAGGACGCCATCGGCCAGTTCCGCGCCGACAAGGACGAGTTCTTCCACTCGTCAATCAACAGTCCCATTCCTGCCGCCGAGCGGGAAGCGTTCACCGGCTTGCCCTACTACCCCGTCGATAAGTCATACGGCTTCGATGATCTGGCCCTCGAGCCGTATACCGGGGATGAACCGGTCCGCTTCGAGATTCCGACATCGGACGGTCAGACCCGACCCGCCGCGCGAGCCGGCGCCTTCCACTTCCCGATCGAGGGAAGCGAGCGAACGCTGACGGCCTACACCTTCGAGGGCGGCGATGCCCAGAACGTGTTCGTGCCGTTCGTCGACGCGACGAGTGGAACCGAGACCTACGGCGCCGGGCGGTACATGGACGTCGAGCGAGAGGAGGACGGCACCTACTCGCTCGACTTCAACCTCGCCTACCACCCGTCGTGCGTGTACGACGCGCGCTTCTCGTGTCCGCTGACGCCCGCCGAGAACCGGCTTTCGGTGCCGATTCGCGCAGGCGAGCGGCTCGCGGCGGAAGGTACTCAACGATCGTCGTGACGGGCGCTCGCTAAACTCTGGCGATGCCCATCCGTCGCTTCTACGACCGCTGGCCGCAGTACAACCGGCGCCTGACCGAGGTCATCGGTGCGATGTCCGACGAGCAGCTGGCGATCCGGCCGGCGCCAGATCTGTGGCCAATCTGGGCGACGGTCGGGCATACCCCCGGCGCGCGCGTCTACTGGCTGTGCGGTGTTCTCGGCGAGCCGGGTGCCGATACGACGCCCTTCCCGGATCCGATCAATGACGAGGGCTGGGAGGACGACCTCGACCACCCGCGAACCGCCTCGGAGCTCGTAGGACTCCTCGACGCGACGTGGGCTATCGTCGATCGCGTCCTGGACCAGTGGACGCCCGAGATGCTCGAGGAGACCTTCGAGCGGTTCTACGGCGACCAGCGCCAGGTCCACTCGCGCGCCTCGATCCTGCAACGGCTGCTGACCCACGAGGCGTACCACTGCGGCGAGCTCTCGCAGACACTCGGCATCCACAGCCTGCCGCAGATCGATCTCTGGCGGCCGGACTGACGGATCAGTCGTCGCGCCTGTCGGACTCCTCTGCCAGCCGTGGCAGACGCTGGTCCAGGAAGCGGACCAGCGGCCAGGCCGCCGACGTGACGTTCGAAATGACGGTGTACGTCAGGCCCGACGGCCGATCGAACGCCGTTCGACAGGACACCCCGGCGTCCGCGCCCTCGAGCATGACCGTCTCGCGATCGCCGCGAAGCCAGAACCCGAGGCCGTAGCGTCGGCCGTCGCCGGTTTCCTGACTCCTCGCTTCGACCAGCCGATCAATGACCGGAAGCGGCAGGATCTGGCCCGCGAACATCGACCGCCACAGGGACTCGAGGTCGGCCAGCGTCGAATAGGCGCCGCCATCGCCCGCGCCGCGGACCGGGAGGTGCAGGATATTCGACCGCCCGTCGGCGAGGTAGCCGATCGCCGCACCCGCGGGCAGGTCATCTGACCGGACGAAGCCTGTGTCGCCCATGCCGGCCGGATCGAGCACCCGTTCCTGGACGAGGTCGTAGTAGCTCCGCCCGCCTGCAACCTCGAGGGCAACCGACAGCATCACGAAGCCGCCGTTGTTGTAGGCGAACCGCTCTCCCGGAACCGTCAGTTGAGGATGGTTGTCGAGGATCGGCAGGTAGTCGGCGGGGGCGGCGAGTTGGTGCACCGGGAGGGGCATGATGTAATCGTCGTCATCGTCGAGCAGCTCCTCGTCCAGGTAGTCCCCCACCCCGGAGGTGTGGCCGAGCAGCTGCGCGATCGTGACCGCCGGATCGACCAACGGCAGGGAATGGGGCAGGAGGCTGCGCAGGGTTGTGTCGTAGCTCAGCTCGCCCGACTCGATCGCGACGCCACGGTGAGCGCGGTCAGGCCCTTGGCCACGCTGGCGAGGCCGAACCGGGTCTCGAGCGTGTTCGGCCGTTCGTTGGCACGATCGGCGAATCCGCGCGCCAGTTCAGCGAGACGCTTGCCGTTTCGGGAGACGGCGACGACGCCCGCGAAATCCCCCGCGTCGGCCTGCGCCTCGAGCTCGTCCTGTAGGGTCATGCCCGTGTCAGCTGCCGGCGAAATAGCGCCGCGAGATGTCGTGCTCGGAGCCCGGCGCGAACTGCTTCGGCACCCAGTCCTTCCAATCCTCGAACAGGTCCTTCGGCCGCCATGACTCGGGCGATGCCGTACCGGTCTCCTCGATGTGGCGCTTCACCGATTCGCGGAAGCGGTGGTGGGCGAACAGGCGCATGAACTCCCCGAAGTAGATGTCCGCTACCCGCTTGTCGCCGCGGATGACCAGCATGTTCTCGTCGTTGTCGGTCACGCTCGCCTCGCTCCAGTTGGCCGATCCCGACAGGGTGATCGGTTTCCTGCCCAGCGGGTCGATCAGCATGAACTTGGTGTGGATCCAGTTGACGTTGACGCCGATGCCGTTTTGCTCCTCGTGCCAGCCGTCGATCCAGTCGACGAAGATGCGGTTGCCCAGCGCCATGCCGATGTTCGGATGCCGACGGATTCGCTCGATGTCGGCGATGGCTGCCGCCCTCGTAGCTGCGTTCCCGCCATTGACGTACTTGTCGAGCAGGCCGAATCGGAGGATCTCGTCGTCCTTATCGAAGACAGGTCGGAAGTCCTTGACGATGCCGAACGGGAACGTCATGAACAAGGGCTTGGGCCCGTTGGCCTGCTCGATCCACCAGTCGAAGACGCCGCGGCCCCGCCGCGGCGAGAAGATCGGCGTGATCGCAACCGTTCCCGGGCCGGACGGCGCTGGGTTGATCGCCTCGACGCGGCTTTTGAGCGCATCGGGGGCCGGGTCGCTTCGCAGCTCCTCCCAGTAGTCGAGGAAGTTCTGGGCGATTGCCGGATCGTGGATCGCGTGCCCCACGTTGAGCTGACCATGAAGGGCGTTCCGGCTGAAGTTCGTGGAGCCCGTCCAGACCGAGATCGGGGCCCCGTTTCGGCTCAGGACGATGAACTTGTCGTGCATCAGCTTGGCGTTGCGCCGCGGGATGCAGAGGGACTTGATCTGGGCGGCCTCAATCGCGGCGTCGTTCTTCGGGCCGGTGTCGTCGGCCTTGGCGTGGTAGATGACCTGCACGTCGGCGCCGGCCTGGTGGGCCACCCGGAGCGCGTCCAACACCGCCGGCCATTGGAATTCGTAGATCGCGGCACGGATGCTGCAACTCGGGTCAGTCGCCTGGGCGATGAACGAGAGAAGTCCGGGGAGCAAGTCGCGAGCAAGCCACTCGTAGGCCGGCGCGCCTGCCTGGTCGAGGGTCATGTTCGGAAAGCGCCGGACGAAGGCCTGCGACGCGATCGCTCCGCGATTCCAGTGGACGTCATGGCTCGTGCCGGCGAGGGGCTCGGTGTCGATCGTTACGCTCGTGACGTGGCCGTCGTGGAGGGCGCCGGGCTGGCCGAACATCGGGATCACCCGGTAGCGGTACCGGTTGCCTGGCTCCGCGCTGTAGTCCGCCCACTGAAAGGCCTGAAACGGGTGGTCGTGACTGCTGGCGTCCTCGAACCCTGTGGGCGCGGCGACGCTCCGGAACCGCTTGTTGCCGCGCAGCCAGATCGTCTCGCCGTCGCTCAGGCGGGTGCGCTGGATCGCGAACCCCATCAGGCCCTCGGCGTCCGCCTCCTTCATGTTGAACGCGAGGAAGACGAGGTACGTCCCGGCGATGGCACGGACCCGGACCGTTCCGTACGACTTCTTTCGCATCGGCAGACTCTAAGCCGAATCGGGCAGCGTGATAATGACCTTGCCCTTCGCGTGGCCGTCGTCGACCCAGCGCAGCGCCTCAACGACCTGGCTCAGCGGGTAGCGCCGATCGATCGCGGGCTTGACCTTGCCCGCCGCGATCAACTCCTTGATCGTCGCTACGTCGTCCGCGTTGAACGGCTTCCACCACAGCATCAGGCCCATCGAGGTGCCGTCGACCTTTCCCATCAGCGGCCCGACGAGCATTGATCCGATGATGCTCGAGCTCGTCCCGCCGAGCGTCACGTAGACACCCTTCGGCCGGAGCGTGCGCCGGATCCGGAAGAGCGGGTGGTGGGAGTCGGTATCGACGATCCAGTCGTAGCGCTCGCCGGTCGTCGTGTAGTCCACCTTCGTGTAGTCGATCACGTGGTCGGCGCCGAGCGAGCGGACGAAGTCGACCTTGGCGGTGCTGCAGACGCCGGTCACCTCCGCGCTGCGGGCCTTGGCGATCTGGACGGCAAACGGACCGACGTTGCCCGATGCGCCGTCGACGAGGACCTTATCGTGCGGTTGGATCGTCCGGCCGCTGCGAAGCCGGAGCCCCTGCACGGCCAGGACCGCCGAATGCGGGAGCGTGGCCGCGTCCTCGAAGCTCATCCCCGTCGCCATCGGCTGGAACGCCTTCTCGCTCGCGCAGACATACTCGGCGAAGGCTCCCTGGCCGAACGAGAACAGGTCGGCGAAGACCTCGTCGCCTGGTTTGAACCGGGTCACGCCGTTGCCGACGGCCTCGACGACGCCTGCCATGTCGAGGCCAATCGAATGATTCCTCGGCGCGCGCAGCCCCATGAAGAGGCGGGCGAAGGCCGGCTTCGGGCCGAGGCCGTCGAGGTCCCCCCGGTTGATTGATGCAGCGCGGACACGGACGAGCACCCGGTCGCCCTCGGGGACGGGCTGGTCGATATCGGCGACGTGAACGACATCTGTGTTGCCGTACCGCTCCCGGACCGCTGCCTTCATCGCTCCTCCTCGTGCGTGACGTGAGACTCATTGGACCGTACGGATCCCTGGCACACAACCCTGCCAGCCTCCCTGTGGCAGCTGCGGCTATCCCGCCAGCTCGTGAGACGGGCCGTTCATGTCGAGCTCGTATCGGCGATGAGGTGGAACTGCCGCCACAGGATCGCTACGAGTAGGGCCGATCCAACGAAGCCGAACCAGAACGGCGCCGTGATCCCGAAGACTCGCGCAAGCAGGCCGCCGAGCGGCGTCCCGATCACCATGCCGCCGACGATCGCCACGCGATAGACCCCGGTCACCCGGCCAAGTAGCGCGTCCGGGACCCCGCGCTGCCGGACAACCGTCGCGATCGTGCCCCAGATGAAGGCGTGTGCCCCAAACACGACCAGCGTGGCCAACGCGATCGCCGCTGACGTCGTGACGGCAAGGACCAGATGCGTGCCGGTTTCGATCAGCAATCCGACTCGCAGGATGTCGCCCATCGAGAACCGCCGCTCAAGGCGGCCATACAGGATTGTGCCCACGATGCCGCCGACCGCAACCGCCGTCGTCAGCAGGCCGAAGCCCACCTCATCCATGCCGAGGCGGTCACCGGCATATAGCACGAGCACCGACCAGGCCGCCCCGAACGTGACGTTGAACGTGAGGATCGTGAGACACAGCGTCCGCATCGCCGGATCGGCAAAGAGCCAGCGGATGCCCTCGATCATGTCGGCGCGAACGCTCGACGGCTGCCTCGGCTCGATCTTCGGGCTCGTCACGACGCGCGAGACGAGCAGGGCGCCCAGGGCGAAGCATGCGGCATTCGTGGCGAATGGCAGCGCCATGCCAATCGCGAAGAGGAACGCGCCGATCGGCGGCGTCACCAGTTGATTCGCGAGGAGGAACGCGCCCTGCATCCGGGAATTGGCGATGCCGAGGTCCTCGCGGGCGACGAGACCCGGGATCAGGGTGCTGCTGGCCGAGTCGGCGAATGTCTCGGCGGTGCCGAGGATGAACATGACGAGCAGGACGAGGGCGATGCTGACGGTCCCTGTGACGATCGTCGCGACCAGCACCGCCAGCACGAGGGTTCGCCCCACGTTCGCCGCGACGACCATCCGCTTCCGATCGAGCCGGTCGGCAAACGCTCCGCCCAGCACCGCGAACAGGAGCATCGGCAGGTAGTCGAACAGCAGTGCCAGCGAGACAAGAAGGGGATCGCGAGTCAGCGAAGCCACGAGCAACGGACCGGCCGCGAGCACGACGCCGTCACCGATGTTGTCGACGATGGCCGCCGCGAGGAGCCAGCGAAAGCTCGTTCCGAGCCTCGCCGGGGTAACGGTCTCGACGACTCGGGCCGGGAGTGACACGCGCGGCAGGATATCAACCGTCCGGCATCATCTGCGATGCGCCGGGCTGGCCCCGGACAGCTGGGTATGGTCGACGAAGGCCTTCCTCCCGAGCGGAAGGGCGGTGGCTCCCCCTCCCCCGCCGCATGCCGCCGCGACCAGCAGGTCGGCGAGGAATGCAAGTCTCGAGATCGGGTGCCCACGCTTCGCCCGCGTCGTCAATGCCCTCTCCCTCCCAATTGCTGATCGCCCCCAGGGGGACCGAACGATACGGATTCCGCTTCGACCTCAGGTCTTTCGTTGCTCTCGCAACAATGTTGCTAGACTGGCTGGCGTACCCATCTGCCCAGCTTCGAGGATCTCCGGGAAAGCCTTTGCTTTGACCGTCGCCGATCAGCCAGCGGCCATTGTCCCTCTTCCGGACCCTCGAACCGGCGAAGACGGCGTTCGCGTCCGCATTCGGGCGGCGAGCGTCAACGGTTTCGACGTCTACCAGGCGAGCGGCGCGCTGATCGCGATGATGCCGCACGAATTCCCGACCGTGATCGGACGCGACTTCGCGGGTGTGGTCGATGCCGTGGGATCGGGACGGGCGGATTTCGCCGTCGGCGACGAGGTGTTCGGCTTCGTTCCGAGCACGCCCCCGCTCCATGACGGCACATACGCTGAGTATCTCGCGGACACGGGCGTTGTCATCGTCGCCAAGCCGGCCTCGCTTTCCTTCACGCTTGCGGCGGCGATCCCACTCGCGGGTGGGACTGCGCTCGACTGCGTCGATGCGGTCGCTGTCGGTCCCGGCGACACCGTCGTCGTCGTCGGGGCGACCGGAGGAGTCGGCTCGATTGCCGTCCAGCTCGAGGCACAGCGCGGGGCGAGCGTCATTGCCACGGCGAAGCCAGGCGACGAGGATGCGTTCGTCCGCGATCTCGGTGCCAGCGAGATCGTCGATTACACGGCGGGCGATGTCGCTGAGGCCATCCGATCGCAGTTCGCCGACGGCGTAGTCGCGCTCATCGACACGGTGAACCGTGGGGATGCCTTCGCCCACATGGCCGAACTGGTGCGCGATGGCGGCCGGGCAGCCACGACCCTCGGTGCCGCGGACATCGATGCGCTCGCGGCACGGAACGTCCGGGCAACGAACATCGTGGGCGCACCAACGAGCGAAAAGCTGACGGCTCTCGCGGACCAGGTTGTCGGCGGCACGCTCCGGATCGAGATCCAGGTGACGTTTCCGCTCGACGAGGCCCCGGCCGCCATTGCGGCGTTCGCTGCCGGGACGCGGGGCAAGCTCGTCCTGGAGGTCTGACCAGGAACCGGATATCGATGCGACGGGCCGGTTGGTGACTCGCCTTCCGGTTCGTTCGAAGTCTGCGAAGATCGCTCGAATGATCTCGTGCCCGAGTCTGCCAGCGTGACGCGCCGGGGCCTTATCATGTTCGGCCTCATGTCGGTCATCTGGGGCATCCCCTACCTCTTCATCCGCGTCGCCGTGGCCGAGATCTCGCCGGCGGTGCTCGTGCTCGCCCGAACATCCCTCGCCGCGGCGATCCTCCTGCCGATCGCGCTTATCCGTGTCGATCTTCGACCGATCCTTGCCCGGTGGCGCTGGCTCGTGGCATTCGCCGCAGTCGAGATCGCCATTCCCTGGGTCTTCCTTGGATCCGCGGAACAGCGCCTCACCAGCTCGCTGACCGGACTGCTGATCGCAGGCGTCCCGCTCGTCGGCACCGCCCTCGCGTTGGCGACCGGTGGGGCCGACCGAATCGGACGGCCCGGACTCGTCGGGCTGCTTCTGGGGCTTGTCGGAGTCGTTGCCATCGTCGGAGCCGATTTCGGCACGACCGATGCGACCGCGCTCCTCGAGGTCGCAGTCGTCGTCGTTGGCTACGCGGTCGGCCCAGCGATCCTGGCGCGCCGCCTCGGCGGCCTGCCATCAGTCGGGGTGATGGCGCTGTCGCTTGGGCTCTGCGCGCTGGTCTACATCCCGATCGCGGCGGCGCAGTGGCCCGCGAAAATGCCATCGGGGAATGTCGTGGGCTCGATCCTCATCCTCGCCGTCGTGTGCACGGCCGCCGCGTTTCTCGTGTTCGCCGCCCTGATCGACGAGGTCGGTCCGGTCCGTGCCACGGTCATCACCTACGTGAATCCGGCAGTCGCGGCGGTCCTCGGCGTGCTCGTGCTGCACGAGACGCTCACGCTGCCAATGGTCGTCGGCTTCGGGCTCGTGATCCTGGGCTCGACGCTGGCCACGCGCCGGTCGACGGCCGACGAAGCGCACTCGCCGGTGACCGAAGAGTCCGCCGCCGACACGACGCGCATTCGCACGATTCAACCTTGCGAGCCCGGCCCCTAGAAGGCGCCGCGCCGCCCTGCCGATGAGTTCGCGCAGTGCCTGCAGTCTGATTGACGAGAACACTAGCCAGGCGCACGAGGAGATCGGCATGACAAAGGTGGCCGCAGGCATCACGACGTCCCTGGACGGGTATATCACCGGCCCGAACGACGGGCCGGGTCGCGGGTTGGGCGATGGGGGGGAACGGTTGCACTACTGGGTCTTCGGCGGGCCTTGGTCGTACGCTGAGGAGCCAACAGGTGAGCCGACGGGCGCCGACAAGGAGTTCCTCGACGGCATGACGGCCCGCCTTGGCGCCGTGGTCGGCGGCCGGTGGACGTTCGAGGCCGCCGATCGATGGGGCGGCTCCAACCCATGGCCGATGCCGTTCTTCGTCGTCACACATCGTCCCGAGGACGCGCCTCAGGGCGCGGGGTTCACCTTCGTCGACGGACTCGATACCGCCATCGCCCAGGCGCGCCCTGCTGCCGGCAACAAGGACGTCTATCTGATGGGCGGCGCAGACGTCATCCGCCAGGCCCTCCGGGCGGGCTACGTCGACGAGCTGTCGGTCTCCATCGCCCCGATCGTGCTTGGCGGCGGCAAGCGGCTCTTCGAGGGCTTCGACCAGCCCTTGAACCTCGAGCCCATCCGCTCACTCCAGTCGCCATTCGCCACCCACATCACGTATCGAGTCGTCCGCTGAGCGGATCCCAGCGCGCGGATCACGGCTGCCTGTAGAGCTTCAGCGGGTCGGGATCCGACTTGGCGGGGATCAGATCCTTGCCGATCATGCCCTTGAAGAGCGCCGCTTCGCGGGCCTTGCCCGAGAGCCCCTTTGTGCTGTCGAGGAGGCTCTGACACTTGATGAGATTCTTGTCCGAACTCTCGTCCACGAGATCGAGCACGTCCGGGTCCGTGATCAGTTGGGCCCCAGCCCCGGCGAGCCAGACGCGATCAGCCGAGTAGGCGTCCCGCTCGAACTCGAGCATCTGTTGCCACGTCTGTGGGGGCCCGCCGGCCTTGTCGAACTGACCGATGTGGACGGCCTCGTGGTGGAGCACGTACTGGACGAACATTGCCTGCTGGGCGATCGGTGGCGCCTTCTTCGATGTGCCTGCTGGATTCCGTAGGTAGATCTCGGTCTTCGATTGGGTCCATGCCCCGTAGTGGATGGTCTGCAGCGTCTTGTTCAGGCCCGCGTAGTCCTTGATGACCACATTCTTCATGAGCGGGTCGTTCGGAAAGAGCTTGGCGAGCTCGGCCTGGGCGTCCGTGATCCATTTCGGTTTCTTGGTCTTCGGCTGTCGCTGCAGTACGGCGGGAGTGGCTGCAGGGCCCGCCGGGCCCCGGATGGCCCTCGAGACCGCCGCATTGCCGGCAGTGCGCTGGAGGGACAGCATCGAGCGCGCAACCGGTCCAAGTGCTCCCGCGCGGTGCTCGCGATCGTCGGCCTGGGCCGGTCGCTCACGCCGGGCGGCAGACTGCGGGTGGCGTTCGATCTCCTGTAGCCAATGCTGTCTTCCCATCGTGCGCTCGACCAAGTGTGGCGATCGCCCCGCGATCTGCCTACGCCCGATCGGGCAGATCTGGCGACGCTCGCCTACGCGTCGCAGCTCGCCCGCGCTGGGTCGGGTGCACCCCGAGCGGCGCGCCGACCGCCAACGCCGCCCTGGAACCCGGCGATCGTCACGAACAGCGCGGCTGCCACGATTGCCGCCAGGCTCGTCATTCGCGCGACCGCCACGTTGGGCCAGGAGTCGTCATCCGGCGGTGATCAGGACCGTGTTGCCGTCAGGGTCGTCGATCATGCACATATAGGCTTCGAAGCTCGTGAGGAACGGTTCGTGGCGCCCGCGGTGGCCGGCATCGGTGAGTTCCGTGAACAACTTGTCGACCGCCTCTCTGTCATCGACGAAGAACTCCAGCAGGATCCGCGAGCCACCGCTCGGCGGGCTGCGGTCCGGATCATTCCTGGCGAACGTCGTCGACAACACCATCTGGTGGTTGTCGCCGATCGGCACCTGCACGTCGTTCCGCTCGTCCGCGTCGGCAGGAAACGTCACGCCCAGCCCCCGGTAGAAGGCGAGGGAGCGAGACATGTCCTCGATGAGTAGGACGACCATCGTGAAGCGCGGCGTGGTCATGCTCTTCTCCTGCGACGGGCCGGCGCGGTCGATGAAGTCGTCAATGAGCCCCTAGTGACGCACCATCGGCGGATTCAACGGTCCGGACGTTGCGCTCCGGCGCCCAGCGGAGGGCGAGCCGCCGGTCGGCCTTGTCGAGATCGATATCCGCTGCGACGACTCCGACGCAGCCGTAGTCGAGGCTCGCGACGAGCGTACCGTCCGGGGCGATGATGCAGGTTGCCGAGCCCTGGTCTGGTCCGGCCACATTGGACGCGGCGACAAAGACCGTGTTCTCGAGCGCCGCCGCCAGCGACACCCAGGTCTCGTCGCGGACGGTGAAGCTGCTCAAGTCCGACGCTTCGCTGGGCTGCACCAAGCTGATCTGACCGACCGGTGAAGGCGGCCCTGGG
>JBBSCI010000079.1:0-13477 GCA_038250445.1 Candidatus Limnocylindrales bacterium
CGAAGACAAGGAGGTCATCTTGTTCCTCGACGAGGCCGATGCCCTGTTCGGCCGACGAACGGATACGCCCGACGCCCACGACCGATACGCCGATGTGGAGGTCGGAGCGGTCCTCGACCTGTTCACGAGGGCTCCCGGGATCGTGATCCTCGGGCTTCGCGGAGCGGCCGCTGAGGAGCTCGAACGTCGAGCCTCGGTGTGGGTTCGGTTTCCGCCCGAGGAGGGCTGACGGAGCCCGATTGGGCTACGGGATCGGTTTCCTCGCGAAGAGCGTGCTCCGGAGCTCAGGGTCGGACGCCGGCTTGCGGGCGTTGAAGACCTCGCGAAATACGTTGCCCGACACCGTCTTCGTGCCGCCCGCCCCGGTCAGCGTCACGCTGATCAGCCGGCCCGACACGCCTCGCCGCGAGAGGTCGAGCTTGATGTTCGAGCCCACGTTCGTCCGTGGGTCTGCCGCAAAGATGGCCGACAGCCCGGCGCGGGTGTAGGCGGCCGTCTTCCAGGTTGCCAGCGGCGCGCCGGCATCGTAGGACGTCCCGTTCGGCAGCCGATCCGGCGAGCCGCGGAGGTAGCTGACCGGCCCAGCCACGATCTTCCCGCTGGCGGATACGAAGACGTTCTCGTTGTTCTCCGTTGCGCCGCCCCCCGTCGAATGGAAGAGGGTGTTGGCGATCGTCGATCCGCTCTTGAGGGTGGCGCCCGACGTTGCGGTGATCACCGCATTCGTGGCCGCAGCCTCGCCTTCGAATCCGCGATAGACCTGCGAGCGGGTGTCGTCGAAGACGTCATACGTGGCCACGCCCGGCCGAAGCTTCCGGGCTGCGTACGAGCGGGCGGCGATTGCCTGTGCCTTGAGCGCTTCGGCCGGCCAGCTTGCCGGCATCTCAGCCGGGACGACGCCGCGCAGGTACATGTCGAGGCCGAGTTCGTTGACGACCCTGACCGTTGTCGTGAGGTAGACCCGCAGCACCCCGCGATAGGTGTCGTACGACGACGGCTTGGAGTCGAGCTGCAGGAGCGAAGCGGGTTGCGCCTGTCGAACGGCAACCGTGCCGCTCACGGTCGCCGACTTGAGCTTTGCGCCAGCCGCCGAAAAGACGCGGAGCGCCCAGGTTGTCGCCCCCGGCGCGGTCGGGGCCAGGGTCAGCTTGGCATCCTTGGGGAACGTCCCGGCGATCCCGTCGATCCTCCACGAGCCGGCGCGGCCGTGGACGATCGCGGGCTTGGCGGCCGTCGCCGCGAATCCGGTGAGCACGAGGACCCGAATCGGCGTCAGCGGATCGATCGATCCGCTCGTCGTGCCCTCGTAGTAGTGAGCGAGGATCTCCGCCGCCGTCTGCCCCGCGATCGCGCGGCCGCGTGCGCCGTACTGCGACATCCCCACGCCATGGCCCCAGCCGCGCCCGAAGAAGGTCGTCGCGGGCGGCGTCCCGACGACGATCACCGTGCGGTCTCCCGCGACCGCGCCGACCGGCGCGAGCAGGAGCGACGCGACGGCAATCAGGACGGAGCCGAGCGCGATGGGGCGGCGGATGCGGTGAGCGAGCAGCAGCGGATCCTCTCTGGTGGCGTCCCACGGTACAGCCCCCGCGCGACGCGGCCGATCGCCCGGTACTCTGTGACCGATGGCGATCCACTTCTTCGTCGGTCATGGCGCGAGTGGCTCTGCCGCGAGTATGCGCGCCCATGTCGAGGGGTTGCGGCGAAGGGGGATCGACGCCGAGGCGATCAATCTGCCGATCAAGAAGGCCGAGGCGGCGGTTGTGGCACTCCGGGCGATCGTCCCTGACGGGCCCGGACCGGATGGCGTGCCGATCGCGGTTGGCGGCCAGTCGTACGGCGGTCGGGTCGCCAGCCTGGCTGCCGCCGAGCCTGACACCGACTACGCCGGGCTCGTGTTCTTCAGCTATCCACTCCACGCGCCGGGCCGACCAGAGAAAGCGGCCGAGCGAACGAGCCACTGGCCGGCGATCCGCTGCCCGGTGCTGATCCTCCAAGGTGAGGCGGACCCATTCGCGCGGATCGATCTCCTGCGGGCCGCGGTTCCGCTGCTAAAGGACGCCGAACTCGTGACGTATCCGGGGCTCGGCCACACGCTCAAACCCGTCCTCGAGGATGCCCTCGATCGAACCGCGAGGTTCCTCGACGGGCTTCGCGCCTGAGCACGGGCCGCGCGGCGTGCAGCCTCAGATAAGGACGGAGTGAGCCTGGGGCTAGACAGGCAACGTATGGTAGGCGTTACCTCAGTTGCCGCAGCGGACCGAGGTCGCGCGGCTAAAAGCAAAGATGTCCGCCGCCGGAGAGCCCCAGCCGGCGCATGCGCTCACCACCCTCGGTGCCGCCTGACGCTCTCCGCCAGCGTTCCCCATCGCTCGGCACGCTCACCGTGCCGTCCCGGTAGGAAGGAGCACCATTGACCGAAGTGGTCGGCCGCCGTCGGGCGGTCTACGTCGCGATTGTTGTTGCGGCGGTTATCGTGTCGATCATCCCGGCTGCAGCGAGCTCGGCCTCAGCGCCCCGCGGGATCGATCGCTTCCTCTACGCCCTCGGCCAGATCGAGTCGGGTGGCAGATATGACGCACGCAACGCGTACAGTGGCGCCTACGGCAAGTACCAGATCATGCCCGCGAACTGGCCGGGCTGGGCGATGCTGTACATCGGGAACTCCAAGGCCCCGCAGACGCCGGCGAACCAGGAGAGGGTCGCTCGGGGCAAGGTGATCGATCTCTACCGCTGGCTCGACACGTGGCCGAACGTCGCCCACTGGTGGCTGACCGGCTCGGGCGAACGAAACCACAGTCGGTGGTCTTCCTCGTCGTCTGCCTACGTCGCGAAGATCATGAAGCTGTTCCGAGCGACCACGAACGCCGAGGCCAATGCTTCGAAGCCGCCGCCACCACCACCACCACCGGCGCCGGTCGGCGTGATAACGCGCCGGATCCAGGAGTTGAACGCCGGCATCACCTACGCGGGACGCTGGGACAGCGCCCGCTACAGCGGCTACTCCGACGGCCGGGTCCTCTACTCGGAGCGCAACGGCGCGACGGCGACGTACAGGCTATACGGCAAGAGCGTGGCCTGGATCGGTCCGGTCGGGTCGACTCGCGGCAAGGCCCGCGTGTCCGTCGACGGGGTCTCTCTCGGCGTGATCGACCTGCGTCGATCGACGTTCAGGCCGCAGGTCATCCTGTTCAAGAAGTCGTGGGCGCACGTCGGCAACCACGTCATCACGATCACGGTGATCGGCAGCGGCCGTCCGGTCGCGATCGATCAGTTCATCATCACTCGCTGACACCTGCGCGGACGGCTGCGGGAGCCCCAACCCGCAGCCGCTCCCGCGCTCAACGCACATGCCCGACCGACGCCGCCCCTGCGCGGTAGGCTGACGGCGTGACCGCGATCGAGACGCTCGATCTGACAAAGCGCTACGGCGCCGAGCGTCGTCTCGCGCCGCCAGGATCGCGATCGAGCGGCAGCGTGCTCGCCCTAGATCACCTGTCGATCTCGGTCAGCGAAGGCGAGATCTTCGGCTTTCTCGGTCCCAACGGAGCGGGCAAGTCGACCTTGATCCGCCTGTTGCTCGGATTCCTCCATCCGACGGCCGGATCCGCCGCTGTGCTCGGGCTCGACATCGTTCGTGACAGCGTCGGAATTCGGAAGCGGATCGGCTATCTTCCCGGCGGCATCGCGCTGTACGACTCGATGACCGGCGAGGACCTCCTCGACTACCTGGGGGCGCTCACCGGCCGGCCGTCGGTTCGGCGGGCGGAGCTGTGCGAGCGGCTGGAGCTGTCGGAGGCGACCCTGCGCCGCCTCGTCCGGGACTACTCGCGAGGGATGCGCCAGAAGGTCGGGATCATCCAGGCCCTGCAACACGATCCGGAGCTGGCGATCCTCGACGAGCCAACCGAAGGCCTCGATCCGCTCATGCAGCTGGCCTTCTACCTGCTTCTGGACGACCTCAAGGCGGCCGGCCGGACAATCTTCTTCTCGTCGCACGTCCTCTCGGAGGTCGAGCGCGTCTGCGACAGGGTGGCGATCGTCCGTCGTGGCCGGCTCGTCGCGCTCGAGGACGTGGAGGCTCTCCTGGCTCGCCGCAAGCGGAACGTCGAGATGCGGGTCGCCGGGCCGCCGCCCGTTCTCGACGGCGTGGCGGGCGTCTCGGGCCTCGTGGTCGCGGCCGACGGCCGAATCACCTGCCAGCTCGAGGGCGACGTCGGGCCGTTCCTTGCGGCGATCCGGGATACACGGGTGGTCGACCTGACGATCGAGCCGGCCCACCTCGAGGAAGCGTTCCTCGAGCTCTATCACGACGCCGAGGAAGAGTCGGCGTGAACCGCGCCTTGCTGGCCCAGACATGGCGCTCCCAGCGAGTGAAGCTGCTCATCGTGTGTCTCGCGCTGGCGGTCTGGGGAGCGCTCTTCCCGATCATCTTTGCCAGCTTCGGCGCGACATTCCGACAGATCATCGACTCGGGGCTGATCCCGAAGGAGTTGATGAACTTCGGCGGTGGCGACGTCTTCACCCTGTCGGGCTCGATCGCGCTCGGGTCCATCCACCCGATCGCCCTGGTCCTGAATTCGATCTTCGCGATCGGATTCTCCGTCGCCGCGATCGCGGGCGAGCGCCAGAGAGGCACACTCGAGGTCCTGCTGGCCCGGCCATTGTCGCGGCGCACCGCGTATGTGACCCTGCTCGTCGCGGGGCTCATCTTTATCGCCTTCGCCGTGGCGGCGACGATCGTCGGCATCGTCATCGGGTCCGGCCTGGCGGGCGTCGTCGGCGAGCTGGCGCCCGACCGCTTGCCCCTCCTGTGGCTCAACGGCGTGCTCCTGTTCGGCGCGATCGCGGCGATCGGACTCGCGGCGTCCGTCTCCTTCGATCGGCTGTCACCGGCACTCGGGATCACGGTCGCGTTCGTCGTCGTGACGTATTTCCTGCAGGTTCTCGGGACATTCTGGCCGGACGCGAAATTCCTCCAGCCGTACTCGCTGTTCCACTACTACGACCCGAAAGCGATCCTCTCGGGCGCCGCCGGGGCCGGTGACTCCATCCTCCTGGCCGTCGTCACCGCGATCGCGATCGGGTGGGCTCTGGTCGAGTTTCCGCGACGGGACCTCGCCGCCCCGAGCTGAGATTCGGACCGGGGACCGGCCCCACGTTCGGTCAAGCCTCGGACGCGGTTGGTCCGTGGTCCGTGACCCGCTCGATGGCCATCCGGATTACCCATCCGGCGGGCGGATTGGGGAAGTTCGGGTAGACGACGTCTGGCCCGATGTAGCGGTAGGCGTGCCGCTGGAGGACCTCCGGAGCCCCGCCGTCCGTGATCCGGGCGCGGCCATGGAGCACGAAGTAAGCGTCAAGGCCCATCGCGTTGAGGCTGCCGGTCTCGAACGAGATCAGGATTCGTGGGTCGCGGCGGAGGTTTCGCAGTTTCGGCTGGTCGAAGAGCGTGCCGATCACGACCTCGTCGCCCTCGAATCCGATCCACGCGAGTGAGGCCTGCGGTGTCCCATCTCTGCCGAGCGTCACGACATGAGCGATCGGGGCCGCCTCGATGGCGGTTCTCAACGACGGTGATATCTGCATCGACGCGCTTCCTCCAAATTCGTCTTGTCCGCCGCGGCAACACTACGCAACTCGGCGGCTGGATGTAGTTGCACCTTTCAGATCAGGCGATCCGCGGCCCGGAGCGCTCGATCGCACCACCAGGCGAGGTCGTCGCGCGCGCTCACGCCCGAGGCAAGGGTGAGACCGGCCGCCGCGTCGGCGCCCTTGCGCCAGCCTCGAAGGAGGAGCCCAACGAGCACTGCGGCGTCCACTTGCGCCTCCCAATCGCGGGCGATCGCCTGGTCCAGCGGTCCTTGCCGCAGCAGCGCAGCGTGGTAGCGCGCTACCACGGCATCAGGCTGAAGCGGCAGTGAGGCGACGTTCGCCACGAGGAACCAGCCAAGCTCCACCGCGACGGGCGCCGCGCTGACCATCTGCCAGTCGACCAGGTCGATCGAGCCATCTGCTTCGATGCCGACGTTGGCGAGCTTGAGATCGCCGTGGATCAGGGTCCTCGGGAGGCGCGCGAGCGCATCGACGAGCGACTGCGGATCTTCGCCCAGCCTTGCGACCAACCCACGCGCAGGCTCCGGGGCCAACTGGTCGAAGGCGTCCCAGCCCGGCAGGATCCGGTCGCCGACCGCGTCGCGGGCAGGGCTCGGCCGCTCCAGCGAGGCCCGGCAGATCAGCGTGATCCGTTCGCGGACCGGGCACCAGGGACCGTCGAGCTCCCCCGAAGCCGTCCACGTGTGGGCGTGCAAGGCTGCAATGCCGTTCAGTACGCGATCCATGTTCTCGATCGAGATCGGGGCATCCCAGTCGAACAGCACGCCTGTCAGGTCGGGCATGAGGATCGTGAAGTCGTCGCCGTCGAGACCTGCGCCAAGATACGGCGCACGGATCGGGGAGGGGAGAGCGAGGCCGCGGGCGGCGAACCAGGCTTCGCGGAGGATCGGCCCATCGCGCGTCGATCTGGCGATCCAGTCGCGGGCTGGCGAGTCGCGCTTGAGGACGAATCGGCTGCCGTCAGCGCGTCGCAGGAGGCTCATGGTTGCGCCGGACCAGCCGTCGTTCGGAAAGGGCTCCTCGCGGACGCCATCGAGGCCGTGCCTGGCCAGCAACTGCGCGAGCGACTCGAATTCCGAACTCACGCCTCGTCGAGGTAGTGGACGACCGATCCAGGGCAGTTGCGGGTGAGGACGACGACGAGCGGCCCGTCTGTCGACGCGTTCTCCTCGACGTGGGTCTCGCCCGCCGGGATGTAGATGAAGTCGCCGGCCACGGCCTCCATCGCGTGCTCGAGTCCGGTCGGGCCCCACGTGTAGCGCGCCCGGCCAGCGACGATGTAGATGCTGGTCTCGCATTCGCCGTGGTGGTGGATCCGCGTCCTGCCGCCGGGCGCCGTTGTCACGACCGACGAATACAGTCCGATGGACCCGACCGTGTCCGCCGAGACGGCGATCGACCGCTCCATGTCATTGTTCTGGCCGACCGAGGTCGCGCGATCGGACGGGCGGATGCGGGTCGCCATCGTCAGCTGGTCGGGACAGTCATAGATCGCCAGTCGATCGCACCGGTCTCGGGGTCGATGAGGGCGACGACCCGGAACCGCTGGCACACGATCATCGTGTCGTCGGTGATCTCGAACATCGGATCCGCGAGCCGAACCCGAAGATCGTCGATGGACGAGCCCCAATAGCTCTCGTGGGCGACCCGGAACTCCGTCGTGTTCGCGTAACCCTCGCCCTCATCAATCGCATGGCGATCGTCGACGTCCGCGAGGCGCACGACGGGACAGGCGATGGTTTCGATGACGGCAACCGGACGATCCGCGGAATCCAGCAGGATCTCGCGCTGGCCGGGGGGCGGGACGACGTCACCATCGATCTCCATCTCGACGAGGAGTCCGGCCGTCGTCGTCTTTGTCCCGGCCAGCGCAAGCGCCGTAAGTTCGTCGCGGAGCGGACCCGGCTCGACGAATCCCCAGCGCTCGAGGGCGGCCAGATCGGGAGGCAGCTGCGTACGCGGATTAGGCGGCATGTTCGCGATGGTAGATCGGGGGCACGGCACCCGGCTACCATCGGCCGGATGAGGTCCGACGTCATTCCGGGCGCGATCGCCGAACTGCCGCGATTCCCGCTCGTCGACGGCCCGTCGCCGTTTCAGCGGCTGCCTCGCTTCTCGGTGGCGCTTGGTGGATCGGCCGACGTCTGGATCAAGCGCGAGGACCTGCTCCCGCTCGCCTTCGGGGGCAACAAGCTGCGCAATCTCGAATTCCTCGTCGGGGCGGCCCTGGCCGAGGGCGCCGACACGCTCGTCACGTCCGGGCGGCGATGGTCCAACCACTGCCGTCTCACGGCAGCGGCCGGGGCGAAGGCCGGCCTCGACGTCCATATCGTGTTGACCGGCCCCCCGAGCGAATCGCAGGGCGCGAACGAGCGCCTCGACGCGCTGCTCGGCGCGACGATCCATGTTTCCGCGACGGAAGCCCGGGCCGATCGCGAGGCGCTCGTCGGACGCGTCGTCGCGGATCTGCGATCAGGGGGGAAGCGACCTCAATTCATCCCCGTCGGCGGGAGCGGCGCGATCGGTGCCGCCGGTCAGGTGCTTGCCGGGATCGAGGTTGTCGAGCAGGCGAGGGCCGCCGGGATCGAGGCCTCGTCCATCGTCGCCCCGTCCGCCACGGGCGGCACACAGGCGGGTCTGCTCGTCGGCTTGCGCGTCGCGGGGTCGAACGCAGCCGTCATCGGTGTCGCCGTCGCCACCCCGGCCGGCGAGCTGCGCCCCACGATCGCAGAGATCCTCGACGGGCTGTCCGTGCTCACCGGCGTCGTCGTAGACCCGGTGCAGATCGAACTGACGGACGACCAGCGCGGCCCGGGCTACGGCGTGGAGACGCCGGCCGCGCGCGCCGCAACCGAGCTCCTTGCCCAAACCGAGGGCATCCTCGTCGACCCTATCTACACGGCGAAGGCCCTGGCCGAGCTGGTCGCTCGGGTCCGCGACGGCCGCCTCGATGGCGCCGTCGTCTTCTGGCACGCCGGGGGGACGCCGGGCCTCTTCGAGTCGCTGCCGGGTCGGGGGTAGGGCCCGAGACCGCGCCGCCGTGGCCCGCCGCTGCCGCCAAGGCGCCCGTCACGCCAACAACCCCCCACGATCCTGACGACCGTAGTTCGCATCAAGATGACTGTCGTTCGCATCTTGCGGCCGCCGGGCGGGCTGTGGCGTCGGCGTGGAGGCCACGGCTTGGCGGCCGCGGCTCTTCGGTCTGGGCGACTCGCCCACCACGCGTCACGCTGGCGTTGCCGCCGCGGCGGACGCTCGATCGTCTGCACTCGCGGCAGCGGAAACGGCATCGACGAAGTACATCAGAGGCCGCTCGACCAGCAATGATCAGATGGTCACACGATCGCTCCCACGTCGTGGCCCGCACTTGATGCGAAAGACGCTCATCTAGATGCGAACTACGGTCATCGGATTGGAAGGGGGTGTTATGAACTGGAAGGCGGCGTTGTGGACGGGAGGCCGGCTTAACGCTTGGCCGACCGCCAGGCGTCGCGCAGCCTGATGCGGCCCGCCGTCTGGAGCACGGCACCCGAGTACACGCGGCCGCCGAACACGAGAAGCGCCCAGATCGTCAGCACCGTCAGGCCGGCCGAAAGGATGATCTCCCACGGCTCGATCGCGCCGAGCGCCGCCCGCAGTGGAACGACCATCGGGGCGACCGGCGGGATCAGGCTCGCGATCCGTGCCGCGGTCCCGCTCGGGTCATCAAGGGCGACCAGCAGCGCGAAAACATACGCCAGGGACGCGACGATCGTCACCGGGCTCGAGGCGTTCGAGGCCTCCTCCATCCGCGACGCCAGGGCGCCAAGCACGCCGAGGGCCGTCGAATACAGGGCGTACCCGAGGATGAACCAGAGCAGCAGCATCAGGACGGTCGGAGCGGTCGTGGGCGGCAGCGTGAACCGACCGGCAGTCGTTCCCGCCACGAGCCCGACGACGACCATGATCAGGAGCTGGACGAACCCGAGAGTGCCGATCCCGAGCACCTTGCCAACGAGAAGGTCGCGCGGCTCGACGGTCGAGAGGACGACCTCGACGACGCGGCTCTGCTTCTCCTCGACGACCCCGGTCAGGACCCATGTCCCGAATGTGAAGATCGCGATGAAGAGCAGGATGACGCCGACGTTGGCGAAGATGAACGAGGCATCCCGGTTGGGGTCGGACGGTTCGAGCTCGCGAACGGCGGGTGGGGCCGCGGCCGCGGCGAGCGCCGCGGGATCGATACCGGCTTCGGTCAGGAGTTCCTGTACGCGCACGGCCGACAGAGCTCCGGCCACGACCTGACCGAGCAGCCCGTTCTCACGACTCTTGACGAGGTAGGTCGGTTGCGAACCGTCGGCCGGGATTGCGAGCGCGGCATCGAGTGAGCCGTCACGCAGCCGAGCCTCTCCCGTCGCCAGGTCGGGAACCGTCTCGGTCGCGATCTCGATACTTGCCGGCTTGGCAAGGGCGGCCAGCTGCGCTTGGAATGCGGCCGGAGGCGAGCCGACGATTCCGAGCCTTTCCGCGCCGTTGCCTGGGCCCCCGAGGATCGAGGGCAAGTAGATGCTGGCGAGGATGAATGCGACCGTGAGCCCCAGCGAGACGATGAACGCACGGCTGCGGCCGCGTTCGAGGATCTCGCGGCGGGCGACCAGCCAGACGGCACGCCATCGACTCATGACTGGACGACCTCCATGAACAGTTCCGAGAGAGCCGGCGGCTGGAACGAGAAGCGGCGCACGGGACCCGCGGCTGTCGCTGCCGCCAGTAGCCCGGCGAGGTCGACGTCCGGGCCGACAAGGAGCCTGACGAGGTCACCCTTGTGCTCGATGACGGTGAGGTCAGGCCGGCCGTCGAGCCATCGACTGCCCGCGCCTTCGACTTCGACATCGAGATGGCGACGATCTGACGAGGCGCGGAGCTGATCGATCGCCCCCTGGGCGACGATCCGACCGCGAGCGATGATGACGACGTCCTCGCAGATGTCCTCGACGAGATCGAGCTGGTGGCTCGAGAACAGCACGCCAACCCCGGCGGCGGCGCGTTCGCGAAGGATCTCGGACATCGTCGCGATCCCAATCGGGTCGAGCCCGGAGAAGGGCTCGTCGAGGACGAGCAACTCAGGGTCGTGGACGAGAGCGGCTCCCAGCTGGACCCGCTGCTGATTGCCGTGTGACAGCTCCTCGAGCTTCGATTTCGCCCGGTCCGTCAGCCCCAGGCGCTCGAGCCAACGGTTCGTGGCTGCGTCGGCGTCGCGGCGCGACAACCCGTGATGCTGGGCGAAGTAGCTGAGCTGCTCGCCGACCCGCATCCGGGGGTAGAGCCCGCGCTGCTCGGGCATGTAGCCGAATCGCAGCCGCGTCACCCGCTCGATCGGCTCGCCGTTCCAGAGCGTCCGCCCTCGATCGGACCGGACAAGTCCGAAGATGCAGCGCATCGCGGTCGTCTTGCCCGCCCCGTTCGGCCCGAGGAAGCCGACGAGCCGCCCTGGGCGTGCCTCGAAGCTGGCACCGTCGAGGGCGACGACGTTCCCGTAGCGTTTGGCGAGGTCGTCGATCAAAAGCATGAGCGGTTGGTCCCTCTCGTCGGCGTCTGCGGCGACTCTACCGGCGATCGGATGGGACTGCCGGTCGGTGCTTCACGGGCCTGGAATCGAACGACCCCGGGCATTGCTGCCCGGGGTCGCTTGCCGGGTGTCCGAGATCAGTCGACGACGATCGTGCCGGTCATCTCGTGGTGCACGTCGCACCGGAAGAAGTACTGGCCCTTGTCGAGCGCCGGGACCTGCTGGGTCGCCGACGACGAGCTGACGATCTCGCCGATCGAAACCTTCTCCGACGCGCTCGAGTCCTTGTAGATCGCGAGGTTGTGCGGCGCCGCATCCTTGTTGTCGAACGTCAGGTTGAAGGCCTTGCCGGCCTTGACGTTGACCGTCGCGGGGGCGAACGAATTGTTCTGGGCGACGACGACCGGGGCGTTCGGATCGACCGGTCCGGCCGAGGCCGGCGGGTTGGCGCCTGACGCGGGGGAACAGGCGATCGAGACGACGGCCAGGACGAGGAGGCCGAGCGAGAGTGGCAGGCGCTTCATCGGTGGTGTCTCCTTGGCGTTAGGTACGAACTCGGCGGAGGATCAGGCGCCGGCGGAACCGGTCGCCGAGCGGCGGCCGAAGCGGGCGCTGAGCTGCGCGAACTCGCTCTTGATGACGTTGACCGGGTTGCCGTCCATCCGGGCGAAGTCGATCGCGACGAGAACGATCAGGGTGACTTCGATCGCCTTGGCGATGTAGGCGGTCGTGAAGTACGGGCCCTGGATCGCCCAGCCGACGATCGTCGCGACCGCATAGCCGATGAGGCCGAGGCGGACGACCCAGCGATAGCGAACTGCGAATGCGAGCGGGATGGCGAGGGCGACGGCGGCGACGACGTAGCCGGTGGCGTTGAGCGTGAAGAGCAGACCACCGAGGGTCGAGTGGATGTAGGCGGTGCCCAGCGTCAGCCCGACGATCGCGACCCGGAGGGCAATGTCGACGGGGCCAAGGGCGCGATCGGTGCTTCGAGAGGTCACGTGGTTCATCTTGTCTGTCTCCTTGTCCTCCGGACGACGGACCGACATCTGCGGTCCGCCCTGGCCCGGTGGTTCGATACGTGGATCGTCGGCGTCAAGAACCTCGTAGGCATTGGGTATTGATCTCGATCTGGCGACCGCTCGTACCTCAATGTTTGAGGTTGCTCCGCACCAATGGCCTTATTCGGTCTGCGGGCATCCTCGCCCGCCACGTGCAACCCGGCCGTCGGCGAGGATTTACCCCGGTCGTGGTCGAAGGCCAGGTCCTTGAACGATCGTCCGACGGTGGCGCGGTGCGACGGATGACGTAGCCGTCGCGGACGTGCGTCGATGCCGCCCGTTCATGGTCCGGCGTATCCTCCGAACGTGAGACTTGCCTGGGCATACGCCGCCGGCGAGGATGCCGTCAGCCCGCACTCGACGGGCCTCGACCGCTCGTTCAAGGTCGGCGAAGGCGTGGCCGGCCGGGTAGTCGCCCATGCCGAGGCGTTCAGGACCGGCGACTACCTCGCCGACGGGCGCTTCGAGCACAACGAGGTCTCGGACGAGCTCGTCAGGATCACGGGCTTCAACTCCGTCCTGTCTGCGCCGTTGCGGGGCGAGGCGGGCCCGCTCGGCGCACTGACGGTCAGCAGTCGGCGCGTCGAGGCCTACGACGACGCCCAGGCCGGGCTCCTGCAGGCCCTCGCCGACCAGGCCGCGATCGCGATTCAGAACGCCCGCCTCATCGCCGAGCCGAATCGCTCGCGCAGCGAGCTCACCCGGCGGGCGGATGCCCAGCAAGCGCTGCGCGAGATCGGGGCCCGGATCACCGCGATTCGCGAGCCAGGCCCCCTCCTTCAGCAGGTCGTCGACGCCGCCAGGCGCCTGGTGGGTGGCGACGGATCGATCCTGGACCTCGTCAATCCCGACGCGAACGAGGTCCGATGGACCTACGACTCGGGCGTCCGCGCCGGCTTCAGCAGCGAGGAGATCGCCCAGCTGACGATCCCGATCGGCGTCGGCGCGACGGGGATCGCGGTCGCCGAGGGCCGCGTCATCGCGGCCTCCGACGACCTGAGGGTCCACTTCCCGCCGTCGCAGATCAACGACCGCTTCTTCGGCATGACGGGCTACCGCTCGATGATCATCGCCCCGATCACCGGGGAGTCGGGGCCGCTCGGCGCACTCGAGGTCTACTCGAAGCGACCGGGTGCCTTCGACGACGAGGACGCCGCCGTGATCCGCACGCTCGCCTCTCAGGCCGCGATCGCGATCACCAACACCCATCTCATCCAGGAGCTCGAGCGCTCGCAGGCGACCGTCGAGGCCC
>JBBSCI010000080.1:0-13469 GCA_038250445.1 Candidatus Limnocylindrales bacterium
CGGCCAGCGCCGCGGCGGCCTCGAGCGGGGTCAACGGCTCAGCCGCTGTGGGACGCCAGAGCCGTTGACACGAGCGCCTGGGCCTCCTCGATCAGGCGACCCAGGTGCTCATCTCCGCGGAAGCTCTCGGCGTAGATCTTGTAGACGTCCTCGGTGCCCGACGGGCGAGCGGCGAACCAGCCGCTGGCGGTGGCGACCTTCAGCCCCCCGATCGGGGCACCGTTGCCGGGCGCGGTCGTCAGGATCGCGCTGATCTTGTCGCCGGCAAGCGACGTGGCGGTGACCTGGTCGGCCGACAGGCGGCTGAGGACGGCCTTCTCGTCCTTTGTTGCCCGGGCGTCGATCCGACGGTAGGCCGGGGCACCGAATCGCTCGGTCAGCTCTCCGTAGGCAACGCCGGGGTCGCGCCCGCTTCTGGCGGTCAGCTCCGCGGCGAGCAGGCAGGCGATGATCCCGTCCTTGTCCGTGGTCCACACCGTTGCGTCGCGGCGGAGGAACGAGGCCCCGGCGCTCTCCTCGCCGCCGAACCCGACCGAGCCGTCGACGAGCCCCGCGACGAACCACTTGAACCCGACCGGCACCTCGAGGAGCCGGCGCCCCAGATCGGCCGTGACCCGGTCGATCATCGCGCTCGAGACGAGCGTCTTGCCGACCGCCACCGACAGCGCCCAGTCCCTCGCCCCGCCGAAAAGGTAGGCGATGGCCGCCGACAGGAAGTGATTCGGGTTCATCAGCCCGGCACCGGGGGTCACGATCCCGTGGCGGTCGGCATCGGCGTCGTTCCCGAATGCAACGTCAAAGCGGTCGCGCAGGCCGACGAGGCCCGCCATCGCATACGGCGACGATGGATCCATTCGGATGCGACCGTCCCAATCGACCGTCATGAAGCCGAAGGTCGGATCGACACGGGTGTTGGTGACGGTGAGATCGAGGCCGTAGCGCTCGCCGATCGCGGGCCAGTAGTCGACGCTGGCTCCCCCGAGCGGGTCGGCTCCGAGCCTCAACCCGGACGCACCGATCGCCGTCATGTCGATGACCTCCCCGAGGTCCCGGACGTAGCCCGCGAGGAAGTCGTGGGCCTTCGCAGCCGGCCGCGCACGCTCGTACGGGGTTCGGGCGACCGTGTCGACGCCATCCTCGAGCAGGCGGTTCGCCTCGTCCTGGATCCAGCCGGTGACGTCGGTGTCGGCCGGGCCGCCGTTCGGTGGGTTGTACTTGAAGCCGCCATCCTCCGGGGGGTTGTGCGACGGCGTGACGACGATCCCGTCGGCGAGCCCACCCGCTCGGCCCCGGTTGTAGGTCAGGATCGCGTGCGAGAGCGCCGGAGTCGGGGTGAAGCGGTCGGCCGGGTCGACGAGGACCTCGACACCGTCGGCGACGAGCACCTCGAGCGCGGTGCGGAAGGCGGGCTCCGATAGGGCGTGGGTGTCACGGCCCATGAAGAGCGGCCCGTCGATCCCGTTGGCCCGCCGATAGCGCGCGACCGCGGCGCTCGCCGCGATGATGTGGGCCTCGTTGAACGACGTCTTGAACGACGAGCCACGGTGCCCGGAGGTCCCGAACGCCACGCGCTGGGCCGGCACGGCGGGATCGGGCTTGTCGTCGTAGTAGGCCGCCACCAGCCGGTCCACGTCGACGAGCATCGAGGGGTCTGCCGGTCTCCCGGCGCGTTCGTTGACCGCCATCCGCGTCGTCAGCTCCTCTCGTCTGGTTGCCTCGAAGTGTGGCACGGACGGCGCGAGCCGATCATTGTCGAGGCGGGTCTCGCCGTGCCCGCCGGCTGGCTAAGATTCGTGGATGGAGAGTGCCGACCTCGCGACGCCGGGACTGCTCGAGGTGCGCGGGTTGTCGAAGGCGTTCCGCGGCCTCCAGGCGCTCGACGACTACTCGCTCGACCTCCGACCGCTCACGATCCACGGCGTCATCGGCCCCAACGGCGCCGGCAAGACGACACTGTTCCACCTTCTCTCGGGGTTCCTCCGACCGTCGAGCGGGTCGGTCCGCTTCGACGGGCAGGACATCACCGGCTCCCCTGCCTATCGCGTCGCGCGCCTCGGGATCGGCCGGACCTTCCAGAACATCCGGCTGTTCGGCGACCTGTCGGTCCTCGACAACGTCATCGTCTCGATCCAGCGCCGGCAGCGGTCGTCCGTGCTAGCGACCCTCCTCTCCACGCCATCGTTCCGGCGTCGCGAGGCGGAACTGCGGGAGGAGGCGGTCGATCTTCTCGGGCTGTTCGGGCTCGCCGCGGCCGCCGACCGTCCGGCGCGGAGCCTGCCGTACGGCGATCAGCGGCGGCTCGAGATCGCCCGCGCCGTCGGGCTCCGACCGCGGATCCTCCTCCTCGACGAGCCGAACGCCGGGATGAACCCGATCGAGACCAGGGAGCTCCTGGGGCTGATCCGCCGGCTCCGCGACGAGCTGTCGATCACGGTCATCCTCGTCGCCCACGACATCCCGCTCGTGATGGGCCTGTGCGACCGGATCCAGGTGCTCAACTACGGCAAGCTCATCGCCGAGGGCGACCCGCTGTCGGTCCGGGCGAACCCGGAGGTCATCGCCGCCTACCTCGGTCAGGCCCGCCATGCTTGAGCTCAACGACGTCCACGTCCAGTACGGCAACATCCGCTCGCTTCAGGGCGTGTCATTGCGCGTGGGCGAGGGTGAGCTGGTCGCCCTCATCGGCTCGAACGGCGCCGGCAAGACGACGACGCTCCGGACGATCTCGGGGCTGCTCCGGCCTTCGCCCGGCGCGATCACGTTCGAGGGCGTCGACATCCACCGCGCCTCGACCGATCGGATCGTCGCGCTTGGCATTTCCCATTGTCCCGAGGGCCGCCGGATCTTCGGCGGCCTGACCGTCCGCGAGAACCTCGTCCTCGGGGCGGTGTCGCGCTCCGACCGGGCCGCGATCGCGGCCGATGAGGCGATCGTCTTCGATCTCTTCCCGCTCCTGAAGGAGCGACTCCGCCAGGCCGGTGGCACGCTGTCGGGCGGCGAGCAGCAGATGCTCGCGATCGGTCGGGCGCTGATGAGCCGGCCTCGCCTCCTGCTGCTCGACGAGCCATCGCTGGGGCTGGCGCCGCTCATGGTTGAGCGGATCTTCGCCACGATCGCCGAGCTCAAGGGGCAGGGCCGGACGATCCTTCTCGTCGAACAGAACGTCCACCACGCGCTCGACATCGCCGACCGGGCCTACGTCATGGAGACCGGCCGGATCACCCTCGAGGGGCCGGCGGACGTTCTGCGCCGTGATCCCCAGGTCGAGCGCTCGTACCTGGGCGCGTAGGCGATGGGCGACTACTTTCTCCAGCAGGTGGTCAACGCACTCAGTGCGGACAGTCTCTATGCGCTGATGGCCGTCGGCCTGGCGATGGTCTTCGGCATCCTGCGGCTGATCAACTTCGCCCACGGCGACCTGATGATGATCGCGGCCTACATCGCGGCGTTTGCCCTGGGAGCCGGCCTGTCGCTGCCGATCGCGATCCCGATCATGGTCGGCGGGACCGTCCTCGTCGCCCTCCTGATGGAGCGGGTCGCCTATCGCCCGATCCGCGGCGCCCCGGACGTCGCGATGCTGCTGTCCTCGTTCGCCGTCGGCCAGATCCTCCAGAATGGGACGCTCCTCACGACCCGCCTCGCGGGCAAGCCGCAGCAGATCGCGTTTCCGAGCCCCGACGGTCTCGGCGGCGTCACGACGATCGGCTCGATCACCATTTCGCAGGTCAACATCATCAGCTTCGTCGCCGGGACGATCCTGCTCGGCCTGCTGACGGTGTTCGTGACCCGGACCCGCCTCGGCCTGTCGATGCGGGCGGCCGCAGAGGATCTCGTTGCCGCCCAGGCGAGGCGAACGGGTCCGCGATCCCGGCAGCCGTCACACGGTTGCTCGGCGAGCCCTCGTTCCGGGGCCGGGCCGCCGAGATCGCGACGGAGATCGCGGCGATGCCCGGCCCAGACGAGGTCGCGGCGACCCTCGAACGTCTCCCAGCCATGTCGGAGCCTCGCGTCTGAGGGCTGGAAGAACGTCGACGACCAGGGTTTGTCGAGCGTTCGCAAGGAGCGCGTCGGCTTCGGCCAGTGCGCCCGCGCGGTACCGTCTCGGGACCAGGTTTGACGAGCTCCAGCCCGCCCCTGGAATCACTGTGGAACCCGGTGCTCCGAGTGTCGAGTGACCACGTGGCCTCGCGGACGCCGGCCCCGTAACCGAACCTGGTGTAGATCGGGTACTCGGACGCGTAGAGCAGCCCGATCGCCTAGTCCCGCTCGCGCATCGCTCCGTGCTCGGCGGCGACCATGGCCCGGAGGATCCCCCGCCGGCGGAACGTGCCGCACATCCGGCCGTCGTCGGACGCAGACCGAGCCCGGCCGAGGTCCCGCACCGGTCGCATCTCGGCTGCGACCCTGTCGCGTTCACGCACTCCAGGAACGCCGTTGTCAACATGTCGATGTATGTCGGCAGCTCATCGTCGCGGACTCGGCGGACTTCGATGCTCACCGCCGACGATAGCATCAGCCCGCCGCGATCAGTCAGGGTCGGACGGGCATCTCCATGGAGGCTATCTCCAGAGTGACGCCATCGGGCATCGTGAGCGTCGTCAGTTCGGTGACCTTGAAGCCGAACCGCTCGTAGAGGTGCAGGCCGACCAGCGTCGCCGCGAGGCTCATCATCCGGAAGCCCTCGGCCCGCGCGGCTTCCTCGCACGCCTCGAGGATCCGCGCGCCGAGGCCGCGCCGCGTTCGGTCGCCCCGGACGAACATCGCCCGGACGCGGCAGGGCTCCGTCGCCGGGTCCAGGAGCCGGCCGTCCGACGGACGGGGGCCTGAACCCGTGTACAGCTTGTGGCGGCGACTCCAGCCGCCGCCCGCGATCACCTCCCCGTCCTCCTCGATGACGAAGTAGGTCCCATCCTCCAGGAGCATCGGATCGACGCTGGCAACGTGGACGGCCGCCGAGGCCGTTTGCTGCGCGGTGTAGACACTCGGAAAGTTCGCGAGGATCGACCCCTTCGCGAGTGCGTCAATCGCGTCGGCGTCGTTCAGGGTCGCGAGTCGCAGGTCCAGGTACCGACTCCCAGTCGTCGCCCGCGCGGCGGGCTCGGCCCGATCAGTCCTTGGGATCGAGCTTCAGCGCCGCCGAATTGATGCAGTAGCGGAGCCCTGTCGGATCCGGGCCGTCGTCGAAGACGTGGCCGAGGTGGCCGCCGCACGAGGCGCAGAGTGCCTCGGTCCGGGTCATGAACAGCATCCGGTCGGTCTCGGTCGCGACCGCGTCCGAATCGGCCGGGGCGAAGAAGCTCGGCCAGCCCGTCCCGGACTCGAACTTCGTCTCGGACGTGAACAGCGGCGTGCCACAGCCGGCGCAGACGTAGGTGCCCTGCCGGTGCTCGTCCCACAGCTCGCCGGTAAAGGCCCGCTCCGTTCCCTTCTGGCGAAGGACCCGGTACTGCTCGGGAGTCAGCTCAGCGCGCCACTCGGCGTCGGACTTGGACTGGTTTGGTCGGGTGTCAGTGTCGGTGTCGCTCATGGGCACATGCTACGCCGGGTGCGTGACGCCCTCGTGACATCGCCGCCGACGATGCGGCACGGAGCCTACGACGCGGGGACGAACGCGACGCAGCACAGGCCGTCGGCCGGTCGCGCCTCCGCGTCGAGAGCGGCCCCCGGGACCTTCGAGGCAACCGATCGGAGCAGGGCCAGGTTCATCGAGCACGTGAGCTGCCGGTGATGCTGGGCGAGAGCATGGAACGGGCAGTTGCGAAGCCGGATGACGCCGTCGCCGTCCTGCACCGGCTCGTAACCGTTGTCGCGGAGGACCTCGAGCAGCCCGTCACGGCCGATCGACGGGGCGACTGACGCGGCCAGCAGATCGCCGACCGCCGTGGCAGCCTCGAGGACGCTGGCGGCTGCGGCGGGCTCACTCGACCGATCGATGCCGTCGGCGAGGATCTCCGCGGCGAGGCCGTAGCGGCGAGGCGGGAGCGAGACCTCGACCTGGCGCCCCACGGCACGCCGGTAGAACTTCGCCGGTCGTCCCGCGCCTGGACCAGTCCGGCCCGACCGCCGATGAAATTCCGCCTCGAGCAGGCCCCCATTGACGAGTCGATCCAGGTGAAAGGCCGCCAACGGCCGCCCGATCTCCACGGCGCGAGCGGCCTCGTCCCGGTCGACAGGCACGGGCTGCGCGACGACGTACTCATAGAGACGCCGACGGATCGGCTCCGCGAGAACCGCCAATTGATCGAAGGACTGGGGTGAATTGTCAGCCATCCCCGAACTGTATCGCATATCACCGCTATTGAAAGACTTGACGGTTCGTCTTCGAAGCCTAACGATAGCCGGGACTAGCGATAGCCGACTTTCAGCGCTGTCTCGGCCGGCGTCTTCCACGTGACCGAGCGCAAAGGAGCTACCAGATGTGCCTGAACTGCGGTTGCATGCGTGCCCACGACGAAATGGGCAAGCCCGGCGTGAACATCACCTACGAGGACGTCAAGAAGGCGGCGGACGCGAACGGGATGACCGCCGATGAGGCGCTCGCGATGATCGCTCGCACCGCCGACAACGACCGCGCGGAACACCCGGCGGAGTACCAGCGACCCGCCTGATCGACGACGCGATCGGGGTTGACGACCTCGGCGTCTGCACCGACGATCCGGCCATGGCCGACGACGACCTCGATCCCCGCGAGAGCGAGCGCCTGCGCCGCCGCGACCGGGACGCCGCTGCTGCAAAGCGGGCGCTGATGAAGCCGGGCATGGGCAAGGTGTTCAAGCAGATTCTCGACGCTCAGGCGAAAGCGGTGACGGACCCACCGAAGCGCCCGCGGCGGAAGCGCGCCTGAGCGTTGGAGCATCCGCTCGACGCGCTCCTGCGGCGCCATTACGGCATCGAGCCGGTCCGGCTGGAGCCCGGCGATCGCGGCTACGTCGCCGACACCTGGGTCGCCGCTCGAGGCGGCGGTCCGTCGAGCCGACACCCAGCCGATGCCCTGGAACGAGCTCCCCGACTAGGCCGCGAACTCGTCCTGCGGCTCGCCGACCTCGATCGGGTTGTTGACCGGGTCCGCGCTCCACTCGTACCAGCCGCCGTCGTAGACCGCGATCTTCTGCCAGCCCATGAGGTAGGCATAGAACCAGGTCTCGCTCGCCCGCCAGCCGGTGCCGCAGTAGAAGGCGACCCGCTTGTCGGCGGTGATGCCGGCCGCTTCCCAGTTCGCCACGATCTCCGGATACGGCCGCATCGTGTTGTCAACGGTCCGGTAGTGCTGCATGTGGTAGGCGTCGGTGCCGCAGTTCCCCCAGACGTCGCCGGCAATCCGGCCGGCCGGGCCGATGTCGTGGTAGCCGCTCACCGCCCCGATGTGCTCGCGCCACGTCCTGACACTGACGAGCGCCGAACCCGCCTGGTCGGCGAGGATCGACTTCGCCTCGTCGATGTCGACGATGTAGTCGGGGTGCTGCGGGATCGACGCGCCGAAGCTCTCGACGGGCGTCGGCCTGCGCAGGGTCGTCTCCAGGGGATACCCCGTGCGGACCCACCAGTCGTAACCGCCGTCCAGCAGCCGGACGTCCTCGACGCCCGCATATCGGAGGATAGCCAGTGCGCGGGTTGCAGCGATCTGGCCGGCTCGTCGGCCCGGCCACTTCTCATTCGCCTGGCCTTCGGTGTCACGGCCGTACAGGATCACCGTCGTGTCGCTCGTGATGCCGAGCGTGCGGACAGCCTGATCGAGCTCCGCCGGCGAGCGACGTTGCCAGATGTTCTCCGCATCCTCGAGCCAGTTCGTGTCGAGGAAGAGGGCGCTCGGAAGGTGGTTCTCCTCGTATTCCTCGGGCACGCCGAAGTTGACGTGGAACAGGAGATGACGCCCGCCGCCGAAACCCTCGGGCTGGCCGCCGTCGAGGAGCTCTCGGAGCCACTCGGTGTGCACGAGCCTGTCGTAGTTGGGGAGGCCATCGACCGGCAGCGCCTCGTCCGCAGCCCATGTCGCCCAGCCGTCCTCGCAGATGCCGACATCGCTAATGCCGTGGGCGGCCAGCCGGGTCGCGAGATCCTCGACATCGGCCGGGTCATAGGCGTAGAGAACGACGCTGCGACCCGCAACGATGCCGCGCTCCGCAAGCTGCCGTTCGATCTCGGCTTCGTCGACGCTGACCAACCAAGCGGACGGGAACGCAACGGCTCCCGGGACGTGACCGCCGCGTGCCTCGCCACGAAGCCGCCAGCCATTGAAGGCGGCCATCGGGCGAACATCGACGATCGTGAGGTCGGGATCGCCGAGGCGGTTGTGGAGCTCGGCGGCCGAGATCGTGGTGCCGCTCGATCGCTGGAGTGGCTGCAGGGCTGTCATGAGTTCGTCCCTTTCGGTTGTCGTGACGATTCCTGGTCGTGACGGTTAGCGGAAAAGAAAAAGACCCCCGTCAAGCAGGGGTCGAAGTGGATGTCGTGCGCCGACGGCGTCAGTCAGCGCTCACGTACAGCCCTCGCCCTGCTCGGCGCAGGTCGGACACACAGCGCATGGCGTGCCGGATGGTCATGAGGGCCGCATTCTGACATCGGCCGCGCCATTGCACAAGACCGGGGATTCTCGCTATTTGAACCATTCGTCGCTCTCAGGCGACATCTGCTTCTCGAGGGCCGTCAGATGCCGGGTTGCCGTTCGTGAGCGAGGTCCAGAGGTGCTGCGCCGCGTACGCCCGCCACGGCCGCCACGCCTCCGCGCGGGTGAGAACCGCCACCGGCGTTGGGCGCCGCCCGTCCGAGCCGGTCAGGGCGCGGAGCAGGCCGACATCGGCCGCCGGAAACGCATCGGGCTCGCGGAGTGCCCGCATCGCGATGTACTGGGCTGTCCACTCCCCGATCCCGGGCAACGTCCTCAGCCGCGCGAGAGCGGCATCGAGGGTCGCGCCGCGCAGGAAGAGGTCGGGATCCGCGACTGTGGCCCTTGCCAGGCCGGAGATCGTGGCGGCTCGCGATCTTGGCATCCCGAGCGCGGCCAGGTCGGCGTCCGCGAGCCTTTCTGGCGTCGGGAAGACCGAACTGAGGCCCAGTTTGTCACCGTGGCCTGGACCTTGGCTCCGCAGCGGCTCGCCGTGCGTCTCGACGAGCCGCCCGATCAGGCCTCGGGCGCCGGTAACCGTGATCTGCTGGCCTAGAACCGCCCGAACGCCCAGCTCGAAGCCGTCCCACGCTCCTGGCACCCGCAGCCCGGGCCGAGCCCGGACGAGCCCGCTTAGGACCGGGTCGGCCGACAGCTGGGCCGTGATGACGCCGACGTCCGCATCGAGATCGAACACGCGGCGGATCCGTCCCAGGATGGTCGGCAGCGCCCGTGGATCGGCGAACAGGATCGTCGCGGCGAGTGCCTCGCGCCCGCCGGCGGGCGCTACTTCGATCGTGCCGTGCCGGCCGCCCAGCTCGATCGTCCGCCGATAGCGATCAATCTCGACGGCTTCGACCCCAGGAATCGCCCGCGCAGCGAGGAACGCGATGATCGAGCGCCAGTCGTACGGCGGGGCATAGCCAAGGTGAACGGTCACGGCCGAGCGCTTCATGCGTCCATCGTGTCATCGCGCCCGCCGCGTGTCTCGCCGTGTTGGGGACATGACCGCCGCGTCGCCGTCGCGCTCGCCGCCAGGGAGGCGAGCGCTCAGCCGAAGTCGCGGCGTCCGACGAAGTGGGCAACGACCTGCGGCCGCTTGAGTTCGTAGACCGCGATCCGGTGGCCGCCCGGGGTGCGGAACGAGCAGCACGGGCCCTGCGGAATCTCGAACGTCCCTTCGGGCGTCCAGCCACGCGACTCCAGGTCCGTCATGGCATCAGCGAGTGCTGCGACTCGGTAGACGAGGATCGGCCGTTCGCCCTTGAGATGACCGGCCAGCAGGATCCGGGGCGATTGCTCACCGAGCTCGATCATCGCGACCCGGATCCCCATCGCATCGATCGCGAAGATCAGCCGTCCGCCGAGCACGTCCGAGAAGTAACCCATGTCCGCCGCGACGTCGTCGCTCGGCATGTAGACGAAATCCAGCTGCTCGAGAGTCAAGGTTCCGCGATGGTACAACCGGTCCGATCCCGTTCGGATACCGTTTGGTGGATGGAATTGGACGCTGACGGCGCTCGCCTCGACGGGATCCTCGCGGGCCTGGGCACCGCCTATGAGCTGTTCCCCTGCGACCCAGCCCTGGCCGACACAGCGCAGTTCTGTGCCGCCTACGGCTTCGAGCTCGACGAGTCGGCGAACACGATCGTCGTCGTCGGCAAGACCGAGCCCCGCGTCTACGCGGCGTGCGTGGTGCTCGCGCCGCATCGGCTAGACGTGAACCGGACGGTCCGCGCCCGCCTCGGGTCACGCAAGGCCTCGTTCGCGGCGGCCGACGAGACGCGGGACCTGACCGGCATGGCAATCGGAGGCGTGACGCCATTTGGCCTGCCGCCGGACCTCCCCATCTGGGTCGATTCGGCGGTCATGGCTCGGTCGCGAGTCGTCCTCGGCGGTGGCAGCCGCAGCTGGAAGGTCATCGCGGCGCCGGCGATTCTGCTGGCTCTGCCCAACGTCGAGGTCGTCGAGGGTCTCGCCGCGGCGCCGCTGACCGCGGAGAACCCCGCTGACGGCGAGGCAGGCTGACGGCGAGGGCTCGCCGATTCAGTCAGGCGACATCGGACCCAGGAACCTTGCCGACGCGGTGCCGGTTACGACAATCACGGCTGCGACGATCGCGAGGACCAGGGGCGCCGAGATCTTGTCGGCGAGGGGGCCGGCGATGAGAATCGGCAGCAGACTCGTTGCGCTCACGATCGACGCCAGCACGCCGAAGATGCGCCCGCGCACCTGTTCGGGCATGTGCTCGAACAGCGCGGTCTGGGCCGAGACGGTCGTTATCGCGTAGGCCGCACCGGCCAGGAAGGCGAGGACGACAACGATCGGAATCGCCAGCGCCCGGTCGATCCCGGCGGGCGCGACGTTCCCGAAGACCAACCCGAGCAGCGCGACGCCGATCGCCAGCATCCCGAAGCTCACGAGACCGGCTTCGGCGGCCCTTCGCCGCTCCACGCCGCGGCCGAATCGCCGCAGTCCGAGCACCCCGGCAATCACACCGATTCCGAGCGGCAGGACGACGACAACGAGCTGGTTCGGCTCGAGTCCAATCGAGCCGGCGAGCGCCGGACCCAGGACGCCGAGGACGCCGACGAGCGATGCGGCCGCCGCCAGGTGGAGCAGTGGCCGGCTGACCTCGCGGTTGCCGCGGATCGCCGCAAACCCTTCGTGGAGCTGCCGGGCCAGCTGGTGCAGCGCGCGACCCGCGACACCGGGCGGGACCGGGGTAGGCGGCGCCGACGGCAGCCCGAGACAGGCGATTGTCGCCGCCACGTACAGGACCGTCACGACACCCAGGACGAACGACGGCCCGGCAACCGTCACGAGGAGCGGCCCGAGGAACGCAAACCCGATGCCGAACGAGGCCTGAAGCGTCAGGTTGAACACGCCCATCGCGGTCTCGAGTTGGTCCCGAGCCACGATCCGCGGGATCATCGCGGCCTCGGCGGGCGTGAGCATGACCGTGGTCAGGCTGATGCCGAAGTTGAGCAGCAGAAGAACCGGGACGTTCGCGCCGGCGAGCGCCAGGCCGAGGGTCAGAACGGCCCGCACCACATTCGGCCCGACGAGTGCCCATCGCAGGTTCAGCCTGTCGACGACGACCCCTGCGACCGCCGAGAGGGCGATTGTCGGCAGGAGGAAGGACATGACGAGCGCGCTGACGGCCGCGTTCGAACGTGTCGACGCAAAGACGAGCACGGTCAACGCGTAGAGGGCCATGTTTCCGCCGACCTGCGTCGCCGCCTGGACGAACCACAGGCGGCCGAACGCTGGGTCGCGCAGGATCGAGACGGAACGGATCGGCGTGTCGCGGCGAGCGGGCATCGTCACGCCGTGATTGTCGCGGGCAGGCGACGCTCGCGTCCGGCGCCGGTGGCCGCGACGCCTACAGCAGCGAGTCGAAGAGCCGGAAGGTCCTCTCCCAGCTCGAACCCGGCGGCGGAATACTAGGAATGCGAGACGAGCGCCTGGCGAAGCTGCTCCTCGGTCTCGGTGTCCAGCGTCGTCTGTACAATGTCGCCCGGGAATCCGCGGAGCGCGGCCGCGACCGCATCGACATCCGCCTCGCGCACCACGAGGAAGAGAGCCGATCGACCGGGGGCCAGGCTCTTCTTGACATCCTCGACGAACTTCGGACTGACGCCGGTGTCGAGTGCCGCGCCGATCGCACCGCCGAGGACCGCGCCGAGGGCGGCGCCGGCAAGCGGAAACACGAAGGTCACGATCGCGCCGATGACAGCTCCGATGGCGGCTCCTGTTTCGGTTGCGCCGCTGAGCTCGTTGCGCACATGGGCGCCGCCGTCCGGCAGACGTTCCACGAGCGCCGTGTCCTCGAAGCTGACCTTGCCCTGGGCCTCGATCTCCCGGAGCCGCTTCATGGCGTTGCGAGCGTCCTCGAGATGATCGAACGCAACGACGATGAGGTTGTTCATCGAGACCTCCTGCTCATCCGGTTCACAGTTGGGTAGGTTGCCGAGGCGCGGAACGCGTTTGGTCAGTAACGACGGTTGGTGTCGGGCATCATGCTCCTACGAATTGCACTCGAGGAGCCACGATGAGCGCCTCCCGCGACGAGGCCGACAAGATTGGCGCAGCCGAGCACTTCCCGGGCCAAAACCCGCATCCCGTGATGCGCATCGACCACGGTGGGAAGGTAACGTATGCGAACGCGTCGAGCACGCCACTGCTTGAGATGGTCGGCGTCGGCATCGGCGACCAGCTTCCGAACGAGTGGCGCGACCGAATCGAGGACGCAGCCAGTGCGGCGACCTCGATCGAGCTGAACATCGGGCCACGGACATTCGAGCTGCTCGCAGTCCACCTGCCGGAGCAGGGCTTCACAAACCTCTACGGGACCGACGTCACGGCCGCTCGCCTCGTTGACAAGTTTCCCGATCTGAATCCGAATCCGGTCCTCCGTGTCAGCGAAGACGGCGAGCTGCGCTACGCGAACGCCGCGAGCGAGGAACTCCGCCACGCCATCGGAGCCGAGGTCGGCGAGCACTTGCCGGAATCGATCCGCCATCGCCTCTTTGACGTTCTGGACGGTCGCGAGCGGGAGCTACCCGAGGTCACCGATCGCCACGGAGCGTGGCGGCTGACTCCGCTGCGCATCCCGGAGCTCGGCCTGATCAATGTCTACGGCACCGACATCACCGCCCTGAAGGCCCTCGTCAAGTTCCCCGACGCGAACCCCAACCCCGTATTCCGGTTGACGTGGGACGGCGCGGTCGCGTACGCGAACCCGGCGAGCGCCGATCTCATCGCCGGTCTCGGTGGATCCGTCGGTAGTGCGCTGCCGGAGTTCGTTCATGAACCGCTCCTCGCGGCCGCCCGTGCCGGGAACCTCGAGCGGCTCGAGGTCGAG